>DLAA01000088.1 GCA_002493835.1 Lachnospiraceae bacterium UBA7060
CATCAAATATATATCATTTGTTCCTGTCACCGGGAACGTATGCCGCAGGTTGTCCCATGTAGCTATGATGTTTAACCAGCGTTTTCCTATGGGCGATTCATAAAACCCTTCCGTCACCTCATCGCAGAAATGTTCGTCATCCACCTCATCCGACACTTTATTTCCCTCCACATCCACCTGTGTGGAACCCAGCACCGGAAAGGGGATGTATTCTGACGGATAGTCCCCCTCGAATGCCTTCTGATCCTCATGTCCCGGACTGTAAGTAAGTGACATCACATAAGTCTTATCCGCATACAGTTTCTCCGGCTCCGGATTATAGTGATCGCAGAAAGAAATGACATGTCCCTCATGAATTCCTCCCTGCCCGACAAGAACCCTGGATACCTGAAAAGCAATCGGGTGATCGGGCACCGAGTCCTCCACAGGCGAACCCTCCACAATCTCGCTGAGGCTCATACCCATACCGTACATCTCATACTCCGGCATGTAAGAACCATAGAAGCATCTCTGCTCCGGTCCGGACAAATAATCCGCGCCCTCAAAATTCAGCACAGACAACGGTACATAGGAATTGTAGACAGAGGTATTGTAGATATGATAATTTTGATCCTCCGCATCCCATATCATCCGTTCCCTTATCTGATCTGCCTTCTGTTCCACCGTGCCTATGGTCATAAAGGAATCCTCATAGGCTTCCATCTTTGCTTGATTCATAATCAAAAATCCCCTGCCGACGCTGCAAAGCCCGGAAGCAAAAACAAGCAGCAGCAAAAACAGGACAGCTCTCCCTTTCATCCGAAAAAGCTGACGCATACTATTCCTAAAAAGCAGCATACCAAATTCCTCCCTTTTCGCCTTTTTAGCGTATTTGCTCCATTCTTCCGTCCTTCATGCAAAAAACATGATCTGTCTCGTCTGCCACCCGCTGGTTATGGGTAATAACGATCACCGTATAGCCGTCCTCATGTGCCAGCTCCTTTAAAAGTGCCACTACATTTTCCTCATTTCCTGAATCCAGATTGCCTGTCGGTTCATCCGCAAGAATGATCTCTCCGCCCGCCGCCACTGCCCGGGCAATGGCCACCCGCTGCTGTTCCCCGCCGCTCATCATTTTAGGAAACTGCTTATATATTCTGGATTCCAGCCCAACCCGCTGTAAAAGCTGCTGTGCCTGTCTGACCGCCTCTTTTTTGCGCATCTTCTTACATTCCAGCGGCAGCATCACATTTTCCTGTGCCGTAAGTAAGGGGAACAAGTGAAATGCCTGATACACCACCGCCGCCCGATTCAGCCGGTAAGCATCCCTGTCCATGTCGTCTAAAGGCTCCCCTTCTACATAGATCGTTCCCTCGCATGGCTGGTCCAACCCGGCAAGCAGTGAAAGGAAGGTGCTCTTGCCGCTCCCCGATTCCCCCACAATCGCATAAAACTTCCCTTTCTCAAAGACACAGCTCACATCCTTTACAGCCTCCACTTTTTGATACTTGCTCTGATAGCTGTAAGACACATGTTCCGCACGCAATACTTCCATTTTCTCTCCTCCTCACGCTACCCTTCCACAAACAACGCTTCCATTACACTCACACCCAAAAGCTTCCACAACGCCAAACTGTTTCCCGCCAGATAGCATATGCCCACCAATCCGCCCGCAAGCGCGGAACTTCCCCCGTAATTACCCTGAATTAGCACCGACAGCACGCTTCCCGCCACAACTCCCGTAATGACTAAGGTAAGCTGATCCACGAAAAAGACGTGGAAACATTTGCGCCTGTTTAATCCAATCGAACGAAGCAGCGCCATCTCACTTTTCCTGCTCTGCAAAAGCAGAAGCGTAATCAGATATCCCACCCCCACAATTAATAAGAGCAAAAAGGGAAAGAATGCGCGCACCGTATCAATCACCTGCCGCAGATGCTCCGCTGTACTGATAAAGGAGGCATCGTTGACGTTTAACGCCACACCGTTTATCGAACGGTCCGGAACTGTGGGCGCAACACTTCTAAATCCCAAATCCTTCATCTCCTGTTTAAAGGCATTCAGAGAAAGGGTGTTAGAAACCTGAAAGGATGCCGAACTTGCAAAAAACGGAATTCCTTCCT
The DNA here is from genome assembly GCA_002493835.1 of Lachnospiraceae bacterium UBA7060. Taxonomy (GTDB): domain Bacteria; phylum Bacillota; class Clostridia; order Lachnospirales; family Lachnospiraceae; genus UBA3282. The sequence goes on from DLAA01000088.1 coordinate 2,103, forward strand.
GTGCATAGCATTTCCTGACTACATGAAAAGGGACTATGACATCCGGCGGCACCACGAACCGTTCGTCCCACTTGCCCATCATATCCACATATCCCGCAATCTCGTACTTCATCGTCTGTAGAGGATTTGCAAAAAGTTCAGCATTACTCTCGTCTTCCCGATAATAATACCATTGGCAGAGCGTCACCTTATCTCCCAGCTTCCAGCCTTTCCTGTCAAAAAGCTTTTTGGACACAATGCATTTCGCCTCTGTTCCCTGTAGAAAAGAAGCATCCTCTCCCGTATTCCACACCACATCGCTCTCCTTGATAACGCCCAGCGTCTCGATACAGTTTACCCCTTCCAAATATAAATTCAGCGTATTCCACTGACCGGGGATCACCCTGTCAATCCCTGCTTTCAGTCGCACATCCATCTGCAGTTTATCCACATACGACGAGTCCAGAAGCCCCTGTACGAGCTTATCCCTAATAAAAATGCCTGACTGCCTGCTCCCATCCGCAGTGGTAATATAGGCATTTACCGGGATTGCCTGAGGCAGCATGGCAAGCTGCTGTTCGTTATTGGCGATATTGGAAAGATAAGTGTGGAGAAGAAACACCACCAGCATATCCATCAGAATAGTCAGAATACTCTTCACCTTATGCCGTCCGATTTTTATCTCCCGTATACTCTCATTTTTCCATAGAAGGTACACCGCACCCACCCCGCATAAAATAACGAGAATGCCTGCCCACACATAAAAGAACACCGGATTTTCATACCAGGCGTTATTTTGACCTTTCCAAAAATTCATCGGAACCGTTCCGCTTTTTTGTCCGGCCAGATAGCAGATTCCCACACAGATCAAGTAAAGAATGCCACAGGAACAGGCTCCTAAGAGCAGCTTGACTTTCCACATCCTTCTCTTCCACTCCTGCGCCTGTTTTGACTGGGAAATCGTGTCCGCAACAACCTGTTCCGCCTCTCTTGTGTCAATCGCAGATCCCTTCATTCTTTCGCCCTGCATCAATTCTAAAAGGCTCACCCCGAGGCATTCCGCTAGCGGCTCCAGAATTTTAATGTCGGGAAATCCCGCCCCGTTCTCCCACTTGGAAACCGCCTTGTCTGAGACATGAATCTGCTCTGCAAGCTGTTTCTGGGTCATCCCCTTTCCCTGTCTGGATTCCCGTATAAATCTGCCGAATTTTATATTGTCCATACCCTGCTCCTGCTCTCATCTTTTCCTGACATCACATTTTCTTTTCGTCTTGATGATCTATCCGCCTTGTCTGCTGGCCTTTCTTTTACCAGCCCACCTGTATGATTTATGTCCAAATTGTAGCACAGCCAAAAGAAAAAGGGCAATCTACGCAAAGTAGAATGCCCGAAAGTGCCTAATTCTTATGCATTTTTCGATTCCGCTGTATGACAGAACTCATAAACGCTTCGTTTTTCATCAGTCAACGAGAGCCTTCCGCAGTCTGTAAAGCGCCTCTTTGAGCACGCTCCGAGGGCAGGCTGCGTTGATTCTCTGAAATCCTTTCCCGCTGTCCCCAAACATTTTCCCGCTGTCCAGCCACAGCTTTGCCTTATGTACAATCAGCTCCTCCAACATCTCCGGTGAAATACCCGTACCTGAAAAGTCAAGCCAAACCAAATAAGTTCCCTCATGGTCTGTCATGGTCACACCCGGAAGATCATTCTCCACATATTCTCTCACAAAAGCAATGTTTTCCCGCACGTATGTATGCATGGCAAAATACCATTCATCTCCCTTACTGTAAGCAGTCTCACATGCAATCAGCCCCATCACGCCAAGCTGGCTGATCCCCGCCGCGTCAAGCTGTTTTTGGAAGCGCTTCCTCAGCGCCGGATTGGGAATAAAGATATTGGACAATACCATAGTCGCCAGATTAAAAGTCTTGCTGGGTGAGGTACATACGATACAGTGATCCTCGTACTGTTTCTTCAAATTAGCAAACACCTGATGTTTCCCCCGAAAGACAAAGTCCTCATGTATTTCGTCACTTACCACAATCACACCGTGTTCCACGCAGATATCCCCTAATCTTATCAGTTCCTCCGCCGTCCATACTCTTCCCACGGGATTATGGGGATTACACAGCAGAAACAGCTTGACTTCATTTTGAATTATTTTCCGTTCAAAATCCTCAAAGTCAATATGGTATCGGTTATCCTCTCCCCGATACAGCGTATTGCTGACTACGCGTCTTCCATTGTCTTCTACCACTTCCGAAAAAGGATAATATACCGGCTGCTGAATCAACACCGCATCACCCGGCTGCGTATACGCCTTCACCGCCATGGCAAGAGCTGTCACTACGCCCGGCGTCTTTACCAGCCATTCCTCTTTTGGCTGCCAGCCGTGGCGTCTCACCATCCAGTCCCTCACAATTTCGAAATACGGAGTCTGTACCTCACTGTAGCCAAAAATTCCCTCACTCACCCGCTCCGCCAGCGCATCTTCTATGTAAGAGGAAGTCTTAAAGTCCATGTCTGCAACCCAGAGAGGCAGTGCATCTTCCGGCATCCCCCATTCCTTTGCAAAATCATATTTTAAAGACCTCGTGTTCCGCCTGTCCAGCACACGGTCAAAATCCAGATTTCTCTCCGCCATCTTATCAACTCCCTTTCTCAGTTATTTATCCTCAGCATAAAATCCGTATTGCATTTTGTAAGGTAATTCTTGCATTCTGCCTGGCCCCCGGAATACTATGCGAAAGCGGTTTGCCATTTGTCACCCGGCAAAAGCACAGTACGGACCCACTGTGATCTGTGTCACCTTATTATCCTCCGCCGAAAACCAGATGCTCACATTGCCAAAACCTTCTCCCGTAATCAGGCAGTTTTCCACTTCGGGATAAGAAGAAGCATAAAACCCGTAATCCTTCAGCTTTTCCCACGCACCGTCCACACTAATTCCGGGGTAAATGCCAAAGATCGTCACGTCCTCCACCTTCTCTTCCGCGTAGCCGATATGCCCTGCATTCAGCGCCTCAAAAGAAAATACCTCATTGCCATCTTTTAAACCAATCGTCCACTCCTCAAAATTGGGTTCTGGCTGTTCCAGTTTCACATCATAGTTCTCAGCGAGAAGGTTCTGCGCCGCATCCAAAAAATGATCCTCGTTCAAAATCAGCAAACCCAGATCAGAAGCGGTATCTGTACGCTCCTTCCCAGCCTCGTCTGCCAGGAGTTTCAAGTATGCAGGCGTAAAATCTGCAAAGGATTCATATTCCATAGGCTGATACTCGATGGAAAGCTCCTTCGCCCCACCTATGAAAGACTGTATCCACTCTTCATAATCCGCCTGGTTATACTTGAAATCCTCATAATCACCGGAATTTCCTCCCATGTCACGAATATTGAATACTGTGCCGTCACCATCCACATCCAGCTCATCTGGAAATGGCTGACCCTCGTACCACTCGTCCGCAATTTCTTTGTCCCAGGAGCTCACATAACCGATCTCCACATAGGAATCGCTGTCCGAGTCATACTGGTAGAGTGCAAAAGGCCAAAATTCCCCTTGAGAATGATTGTGGGAAGCCTCTGCCTTTATGATCCCGTTATCATAATAAGTGAGTGCCGGGAACTGCGTAAACTCCTGTTTCAGCTCTCCAAGGACAGGGTCATAATCATAGATAATCTCCATCATGCCCGCCATAGTTGCGTTGACATAGCTGACAATCAGTTCCTCCCTGCCGTCTCCATCGATATCTATGACAGCAAAGTGATTGTCCCGCATCTTTCCAAAACCGGCATCGAGGGAGGAGGTGTCCAGTTCCCCGTCGGGAAGCTGTCTGACCCCAATGATCTGCGAGAGAATGCCGCCATAGTAATGCCTGATCTGTGCCCGCCAAAGTTCCTCCCCTTTTTCGCTTGGAGCTTCCTCCGGTTTTGCCGCAATCTCTTCCTGCTTCTGATCCACGACTGCACCGGAAACTTCCTCATCCTGCGCATGTGATTCCGATGGCACTTCCTTTTGTTCCTCCGTGGACACAACTGCATCCTCTTCTTCCGACTGCTCCGTCCGCAGAGGTACCGCACTCTCTTCCTCTTCTGCACCGCACCCTGCAAAAATCAACGCATTGGCACACAGTAAAGCCAGTAATGTTTTCCTGCTTTTTATTATGCCGCTCTTCATTATTTTAATTTCCCCCTTGGCTTTCTAAACGCCTGGCTGCAGCGAACAACTATTATGTTTTCAGATACTCGCCGCAACAATCTCCATCTCCCCCTGCAGCTCCATCTCACCGTAGCCGCACGGCAGAATAAAATGGTCCCCCTTCTGTATCATCTGTCCATTGACCAGCCCCTCTCCCGCTGTCACACTCATAATCAGAAAAGGATGTTCCTGCGGGAAAGAAATCCGATTCGCCACATCAATTTTCCAAACCTTGTAATAAGGGCAGGCAATCAGCAGATTCTTTTGATCCTTCGGCAGATTTGCTGCCTCCCTGATACACTCCTCTGCGGGCTTAGCCGGAACCGTAATCACATCGATGCTCTGCTCCACATGCAGCTGTCTGGGCTTGCCGTCGGTAAGTCTGTCATAATCATAAACCCGGTAGGTGATATCGGAATTCTGCTGGGTCTCCAAAAGCATAATCCCACCCTTGATCGCATGAACCGTGCCCGGATCGATCTGGATAAAATCACCCTTCTTTACGGGAAGTTCTCTGATAAACTCATCCCACCGGCCCTCTCGGATCATAGACGTCAGCTCATCTTTATCCTTCGCATTGTGTCCAATCACAAGCCTGGAATCTTCTTTGCAGTCCAGAATATACCAACATTCCGTCTTGCCCAGAGACCCGTTTTCGTGGGCATTTGCGTAAGTGTCGCCGGGGTGCACCTGAATGCTTAAGTCCGCCTTGGCATCGATAATCTTTGTGAGAAGCGGAAAGCGGTCAAGTCCCGTATTGCCAAAAAGCGCCGGCTCCTCTTTCCAAAGCTGTGACAAAGTTTTTCCTGCATAGCGTCCTTCCCTCACCACACAATCGCCGTTTGGATGAGCGCTGACTGCCCAGCACTCCCCTGTTCCGGGGCCTGGAATCTCATAGTGCCAGTCTGTCCCCAGGCGTTCCCCGCCCCAGATCATCTGCTTAAACACGGGCTGTAAAAATAAAATCGGCTTTTCTATCTGGTTTGCTGACAGCACACCTCCGTTTGTCTCTATCACTTTTTGATACCAGTAAGCGGAATCCTTGGCGATCCGCTTCTGCGTCTGAAAATCCACATACACCAGACCAAACCGCTCGGTGTACCCTTTACTCCATTCAAAATTATCTAAGAAGGTCCACTCAAAATACCCTCTCACATCCACGCCGTCATCCGACGCCCGCTGTAGGGCAGACAAATATTTGTCCAAAAAGGTGATACGGTTGGGATCATGCACTCTACCGTCTGTGGAAACAATATCGTGACAGGACATGCCGTTCTCCGTGATATACAGCGGCAGTTTGTATCTCTCATACAGAAATTTCACACCCCAATACAAACACTCCGGCGTCACAGGCCATCCCGCCGCCGTCTTGGGAAAGCCCGCCGGCCTGTCCACAAACTCCGGCTCCCCGTCTGCCCCGGCACGCACCATATAACCATTGTAAATGTTTTGTCCCATAAAATCTAAAGGCTGGGCAATCAATTTCATATCCTGCTCTGTGATTTCAGGCAGATACTCCTTGAATTTTTCAAGTCCCTCCTTGGGATAACTGCCAAGGAACACAGGATCCGAAAACCATGCCACATTCCATGTCCAATTTTCTATCGGGTTGTAGAAAGAAAAGAGTACCCGTCTGGCCGCCTCAATATCCGCCGGGCTGTCTGTTTCCGGATAGGCCATCCCGCAGGTAGGCGCATAGCCGATCTGTACTGGACGCTTCGCGTATTTTCTCAAATTGATCACCGCCTGCCCATGGGCACGCAGTGCATTGTGGGTGATCTGAAAGGTATCCTTGACAGAAAGCCTTTTCCCAGGCGCATTGACGCCGTGCAGATGTCCCAGCCCCACAAAACACTGGGGCTCATTTAAAGTAATAAAATATTCACAGATATCCGAAAAGTTCTCCGCCACTACCTTTGCATACTCGCCAAACCAATCGATGATCTCCTCATTCAGCCACCCGCCGCGGTCCTGCAGCGCCTGGGGCAGCTCCCAATGGTACATCGTAATGTAAGGTGTGATGCCGTTGTTTTTCATCTCGGCAATCATATCCCGATAAAGCCGCACGGCCTTCTCATTGACATTGCCAGTTCCCTCCGGCATCAGTCTGGCCCAATTAACAGAAAATCGATAAGCCTTTATCCCCAATAGCCGCATCATCTTATAGTCATCACGGTAACGATGCATATGATCACAAGACACATAGGCATTGGTGTGATCCTCAATATGCCCCTCCTCCGTAAAGGTATCCCAAATTGTTTTTCCAGCGCCATCCTCCGGGTCCCTGCCCTCCACCTGATAAGAACTGCTGGCAACACCCCAGACAAAATCTTCTCGAAACATATATGTACCTCTCTCTCTGTTTTTATTTCCTTATGACAACACAATCAGCGATGCCAGGGTAATCCGGTCACCCTGCTTCGCCCTTCTCACGAGCTCCTTCATTTGGCACCGAATTACCCCGGTTGGCAAACCCCTTCCGATATCTACACGATATCCCATCTCATACTCCCTTACATAATCCTGTTCCCAGAATGATCATCACACGCATATCCTTTTACCTATAGTAAACATCATTTTAACAGCTCGGTGCAATTAACCATCCGGATACGTTAGCTAAAAATTTAATTAATCAAGCTAATATTTATCTATTGCAAGGTTAATAATTGAATCATTTTTATTCATAAGCTCTTGTCATCATTCTACTATTGTGTTCCTAAAATAACAAGAGAAACAAATTTAATTTTCCATTTTTATGAAATACATACAAAAAATTGCCTGTTTTTTAAGTTACAGTATGGTTATTAATTTAATTTATTATAACTATATTTTTTACTCTTTTGATTCTGGAAGTCGCAGACGAAGAAGCCGTTTCATCAGTTGTCTCAAATTAAAAGGTAAAAGTGGATAAATATAACTCTTCTCCGAAAGAGTCTTGTTGCACACAATCGCCAGCAGGAAAAATACAATCGCTCCCACATATCCGTAAATACCGAAGAGAGCCGTCAGAATCAGATTGATGATCCTCATAAATTTCAAGGCATAGCCCAGTTCATAGTTCTGCTGCGTGTAATTGGCGATTGCCACAAACGCCATATATAACATGACCTCCGAGTTGAACCAGCCGCTGTTGACAGAAAATTCACCCAGTACCAGCGCTGCCATCACACTTAAGGGTGTACTCAGCATATTGGGCGTATTGACCGCCGCCAATTTCAATCCGTCAATGGCCAGCTCCAAAATCAAAAACTGGGCAATCAGCGGAATATTTGACTCCTCCTGCAGCATGATAAACTGAAAGCTTCCTGGTATCCACTGTGGATTCTGCATCAGCAACAGAAAAGTTGGAGTCATAATATAGGTTAAAATTGCAATTAAAAACCGCGTTAAGCGCAGATAAGTTCCCGTGATAGGCGGAAAATAATAGTCATCTGCCTCCTCCACGATATCAAAAATCGAAGTGGGGACAATCATCGCTGAGGGTGAATTGTCCACCAGAATCACGATATCTCCCTCCAAAACCTGAGCCGCCGCCACGTCTGGTCTCTCCGTAAATTTGAACTTTGGAAAAGGATTGTACCATTTACGTTGATAGAGGCACTCTGCAAGGCTTTCCTGATTCATGGTTAACGCATCCACTTTGATATTTTCAATCCGCTTTTTTACTTTCTCTAAAAATCCATGGTCCACCCTGTTGTCCATATAGCAGAGTACAATATCTGTCCGGGAACTCTTTCCCGCATTCATCATCTCCATCCGAAGCTCTGTGCTTCGGATACGGCGTCTGATCAGGGCCGTGTTAAAGACTATCGTCTCCACAAAGCCATCCTTGCTGCCCCGCAATGTTTTATCCTTGTCCGGCTCTGAGACACTCCTTGCCGGATAAGTTCTAGAATCCAGCAGAACACATCTGTCATATCCATCGATAAAAAGAGCAAATACGCCGGACAATATGTTGTAGATAATATCATCCCACTTATCTTTGAGATCAACCTCTACATAGGGCGTCGCCTTTTTCGCCATCTCATAGGCGCTTTCCGGAAGATTTTCTGGTGTCAGCCCAATAAAATATTGCAGGATCTTCATCATCAGTTCATCCTTGCAAAAACCATCTATAAAATAGATGCAGGCCTGCTTACCTCCCACTTCAATGACACGGTATACCACATCAAAACTGGTATCTGGCGCCATATGTGTCCTCATATAGTCCATACTCTCCTGCAGCGAGGTTGTCATCTTCTCATTACTCACTATAAAAACTCCTTCCCGAACATTACCATTGTTTCCCATAGTATGTCTTGGAAGGAGTTTTCTTATTCAAGATATTGTGCATACACGCTTTATCTACCTTTTGTTTTCCTATGCTTTCCAATCCTCAAGCTCTCCCGGTACTGCCGTGTCCGCCCCGGTCAACATTATCCAGGTGCATTACCTCATCAAATACTATCTCCGGCTGATGCTCCATAATACGGAACTGGCAAATGCGGTCATTAACATGAATCTCCGTATCCCTGACCGCATATACCGGCATAAACCACTGATCATTATCTCCGCAGTAAGAACAATCAATGACACCCTGATGGTTAGTCTGAATAATACCAAAATTCTTAAAAGTAGAACTTCTGGGCACCACATGGGCCTCATAACCCTTAGGCAGTTCCATTGCTACTCCGAGCGGGATCAGTTTGAACTCTCCTTTTTTTAGAGTCACATCCTCAGCTGCCCTCAAATCAATCCAATCCGACTTGCCGTCTATATATTTCAATTTTTCTATCTGATCTGAAAAATACTTGATCTTAATACGTTCCATTCGCCTTCCCTTTCCGTCACGCATAATCTCCGCAGTGGAGTATCGGAATTGATGGATCCGTCTGCTCCAGACTCTTCTTTACATCGATCACTCTCTGGTTTTTACTGCCCTTCCAATGAAGCTTTCCATCCTTCAACTCATTCTTGAATTCCCCGTCCACCAGCACATCCACATATTTCATCATAGAATAATGCCAAACATCCTCCCAGCTATCCCCAGTATACAGCCATATGGTCTTTTCCGGATACTTATCCTTTATCTCCTCCATCAAACACCTCACATCCAAGCGGTTCGCCGAATGAAGCGGATCACCCCCTGAAAAAGTGATACCGCTGATATATGGCTTTTTCAATTGTGCAAAGACTTCCTGCTTTGCCGCCTCATCAAAAGCCAGTCCACCGTCCGGATCCCAGGTGAAGGGATTGTGACACTCCTTACAGCAGTGGGTACAGCCAGCGACCCAAAGTACTACCCGCAGACCATCGCCATTTAGCATATCGTCCTTGGTTATATTATGATATCGCATATCTATGTCCTCTCTAGTTTCATGTGAAAACTCCTGCTTTCATGCAGGACCTCATTTGCTGCGGTTTCGCTGTTTTCACATGCTTTTCCGCTCCGCTATCTCCGCCATCTTCGCCTCACTTAAGCGCGTGTCACCATGAACGCGGGAATACGCGAGATAACCGTTCATACGGTCGATTTTGGTAAGATTGCGGCTGCCGCAGACAGGACAGACATCCATCTCTAGCTCCTGATGCCCACAATCATCGCAGTACGCCAAAGACAAATTAACCCCCTCGTAAAAACCCATATCCATCGCCCTGCGGATAAGGGTCTTGATTGCATCTATATTATAGTCAATCGGATATTTTACATATTGGATTTTTCCGCCGTTTGCCAACTCCCAGAAACGATATTCCAAATCCTGCTTCTCGATGGGAGTGATATCCTCTGTCACATGACAGTGAAAGCTGTTGGAAACATATTCCCTATCGGAGACACCCTCCACAATACCATACTTCGCCCGAAACTGCTTAACCTGCAAACCACAGAGATTCTCTGCCGGTGTGCCGTATATCGCGTAAAGATGACCGTCCTCTTCCTTATACTCATTTATTTTGTTATTGATATGCTCCAAAACCTCCAGAGCAAAAGCACCATCCTCCACTAGAGACTTGCCGTTATAAAGCTCTTGCAGCTCATTAAACGCAGTGATCCCAAAGCTGGCTGTAGCGGACTTTAAAATTGGTTTGATTTTATCATGCAGCTGCAGATGGCCTCCCAGGAAACCACCCTCACAATATGCAAGCGGATTTGTGGACGCACGCATCTCTCCAAGATAGGCATATGTCCTGATATGAAGCTGCCTGATCAGATTCAAATAGTAATCCAGCACCTCATAAAACTCTCTGCCCTCCTGTCTGGATTTCGCCAGGATCATCGGCAGATGTAATGACACTGCCCCCACATTAAACCGCCCCACAAAAACAGGGGAATCTTCTTCGTCTGCCGGATGCATGCCACCCCGCTCATACCAGGGAGACAAAAATGCCCGGCACCCCATGGGAGAGATCACTTTGCCATACTGCTTATACATACTGGCAATATAACCCTTTCCGGTAAGACTGAGCCAGTCGGGATACATGGTCTTTGCTGAACACTCGACACCCGCCTCAAACACATCCTCCAGCTCTTTTCCGGGGCCGTGAAGATTCTCATCATATAAGAATACAATCTTCGGAAAGAGCACAGGTTTTTTGCATTCCTTTTTTCCCTGCCCCTTTCTCCGCACATTGAGCATTTGAATAGTAGCCATCTTTGCAAAGCGGCTCGTACCAATCCCCGCCGTCACCGTAATAAAGGGATAATCTCCCCTGCTGCTTGCCACTGTATTAAATTTATATTCCCAGCCCTGAAAGCCCTGCTCAAACTCTTTCTCCACATCTGCAAGTGCTTCCGCCTCGGCGACTTCCTCACTGATTCCAAGTCTTTTATATTTTGCGATATTTCTCTTATATGATTTCTCCGCATAGGGCTCTAAGATTTTGTCCACTTCAGGCACAGTAAACCCGCCATACTGCTGGCTCGCCGCACTCAGTACGATATCTCCTATGACATCAAAGGCGACATCCAAAGTCTTCGGCTCATTGTACCAGATATTTCCCATCTCAAATCCGCCGCTTAAAACCTCCGCCACATTGAATAGACAGCAATTCATGGTATCCCTTCGGGCGGACATGTCATGGACATAGATATAGCCATCCCGGCATGCCTGAATTTCCTCCGTAGTCATAAAAAATTTCTGATATAATTCTTTATTAAATTGATTGAATATCAGACTGCGCTTGGTAGAGACAAGAGCGCTGTCTGTATTCGCATTCTCCTTATCGCCAATGTACATGATGGACTGGCTTTTCTTATATACATCATCCATCATGCGCACAAAATCCTGTTTGTAATTTCGGTAGTCACGATAACTCTTGGCTACAATTGGCTTCACATCTTCCAGCGCGCTCTCCACAATATTATGCATAATCTGTATGGGAATCTTCTCCACATCAAGCTCGTTCACTTTATCAACGACTGTCTGGCAAATGTGTACCTTCTCTTCTTCGGTAAATTTTGTGAGAGCGCGATATGCGCTTTTCCCCACTGCGTCGATGACTTTCTGGACATTAAAGTCTTCCAAACTGCCGTCCTTCTTGATCACCTTCACACCTTTTTCTGGCTGGAATTTCAAACTGTAATCCTCACCATTCAAATAATCTGACTCAAATTTACTAACCATACGTTCCTCCGAAATACTATTTGTTCGCTGTAATCAGCAACCGTTTCCACAAAATATAGTATCACCATGCATAATGGCACAATATATTGCGTTTTAAAATCAGTATACGGTAAGAAGAATGTTATGTCAATGTCCCATTTCATCAAAAACTTCTCAAAAATAACCGAAAAGGGATATATCTTTTTGTGACATATCTCTTTAGAAATCTATTGACAAGCCTCTCTTTCTTCATAACTGGCCAGTATCTCTTTCAGATGTCTCCCATATGCCTCCACAACCGACTCGGGTGCTATAATCTGTGCCCCTGCACCAAGCCCTGTCAGCCAGCCAAAAAACTGTCCGCTGACCGCTACCCGCACCCGAACAGAAAAGTGTTCTTCATCTCTCTTTCTCACAGGTGCCTCTCTGCCAAAACGATCCATCACTACCCCAATCAGACTGTTCTCAAAAAGAAGCGTGACAGTCTCCTCCCTGCCGCCGTACATACCAAAAGTCTTGTTGGCATAATCTGCAATATCAAAACGGTCAAACAATTCCGCTCCTTCCCGTTTTTTATCCTCCAAAACTTCTATTTTCGCCATTTTATCAACCCGAAAATGCTTGATCTTATCCTCCTCACTGTCGTGAGCAATCAAATAGTAATTCTCATCCTTGCAAGTAAGCGCCCACGGGCTGACATGATAAGCTTTCCCATTTCGCCTGGATACAAGTTCCCTGTTCAGGTTCCATTCCAAATACTGAAAAGAAATCTGCCGGTTATTCTGAATTGCTCTGTGAATATCATCCACCACATAGTAGATACTTTCATTGGCCGTCTTAATACGATTTGCCACATAAACCTGCCGCTGCAGCTGCCCAGCCTGCGCTTTTGATGCCAGCTTTTCAATCTTGGAAATCAGTTCCCTCGATTTATTGACTGTCAAAAAACGGGATGCCTGCACCGTTTCCACCAGAAGTTTCAATTCCGCCAGCTCAAAATCCCGCCCTGCCAAATAATAGCCGCCTCCGCTCTTCGCCTTCACCAGCACAATATCACAGCCGAAATCAATGAGCTGCGCAATA
>DLAA01000163.1 GCA_002493835.1 Lachnospiraceae bacterium UBA7060
TGATCTGGTATCCGGCAGATACGTTATCGATGCAAAATCCATCATGGGAATTTTCAGTCTGGATCTCTCCAAGCCTATCGACCTGAACATACACGCCGAGGACGGCGCAAATGAGATCATGGAAGTCCTGAAGCCTTATCTTATGTAATTCGGATCTCCATACTCCATATGTTAGTCAAAAGCAGCTCAGAAAAATCGGAGCTGCTTTTTCATTTTTCATATCGCTTTGCTTGATGGAAAGTAGTGTCTCTAAGTGCCCCTTAAAAACCACGCTCAATCATGTACTACAATCACCTCATCTGTCTCCAGCGCCTTTGCCACTAGCTCCTCAATCCCCTCATGCAAATTCTCCTCATGCCGCTTTATGACATTCACATTCGGTTTCGTAACAGGATGTTTGGCCACAAAAATCGTGCAGCAGTCCTCGTAAGGCAGAATGGATGTCTCATAACTGTCAATCTTCTCCGCAATCTCCACAATCTCCATCTTGTCAAAACCAATCAACGGCCTGTATACAGGCAGCGTGCACACCTCATTGGTTGCCGCAAGGCTCGCCATGGTCTGAGAAGCCACCTGACCAATGCTCTCCCCCGTAATCAGTCCCAGGCACTCCGTCTCCTTCGCAATATGCTCAGCAATGCGCATCATATAGCGGCGCATGATAATAGTCAGCTCATCGTGGGGACACTTATCATAAATATAAAGCTGAATATCTGTAAAATTGATCACATGCAGCCAGACCGGCCCTGCATATGCAGCCACCTTTTTCGCCAGATCCACCACCTTTTGTTTTGCCCGCTCACTGGTGTAGGGCGGCGCATGAAAATAAACGGCGTCTATCTTCACTCCCCGCTTGGCAATCATCCAGCCCGCCACCGGAGAGTCAATTCCCCCAGAGAGAAGCAGCATCGCTTTACCGCCTGTCCCAACAGGCATGCCGCCGGGCCCTGGTATTATTTCAGAATAGAGATATATGTTATCCCGCACTTCCACATTCAGGAGAATGTCCGGTTTGTGCACGTCGACACGCATCTCCGGGTAGGCATCCAAAATCACGGCTCCCAGCTCCACATTGATTTCCATGGAATTGAGGGGATAATTTTTGCGCGCCCGTCTTGCTGACACTTTAAAGCTTTTGTTCCGGTCCGGATACACATCACCGATATAGCGGACCACATCATGTCCAAGTTTTTCAAAACCCTCATCCCTCACATAAACCACAGGACAAATTCCCGAAATTCCGAACACCTTTTTCAAACTCTCCACCGTCTCCTCATAGTCAAAATCTGACAAAGCATCCACGTAAATACGGCCATCTGTCCTGCGCACCGCAAATTCACCCTCTGCCTTTTTAAGCGCATACTTAATCTGCTTAACTAACGCCTCCTCAAACAAGTAGCGGTTTTTCCCCTTCACACCAATTTCGGCGTATTTAATCAGAAACGACTTGTACATATTCTCTCCATTCTGAAGCGTTTCCCTGTAGAATGCGGGCAGAGCGGGGAAAACCCATTCCGCCCGCCCATGGCCTTTGCAGCGCTTCCCCGCAAGGCCCGGATAACAGCCTGCCATATATGACATAGCACTTTCCAAAGGAATCGGATGTTTATCAATGTCTCGTGTATCTTCTCAGCTTCGGCACGATCTCCTCCAGATTCTGACAGGTGTACTCGATCTCCTCCTGCGTGGTAAAACCCGAAAGACTAAATCGGATCGTAGACTGCAAGAGCTCTTTCTCCACACCGACAGCCTTTAAAGTCGCTGAAGGCTGGGGCTTGTGAGCCGCGCAGGCGCTTCCCGCAGAGACATAAATCCCCCGCTCTTCCAGCGCGTGCAAAAGCACCTCACTGCGGACGCCCTTAAATGACGCGCTCACAATATGACAGGCTCCCTCTCTGCCCGGACAGCCATTTAATATCACATCATCTATTTTTCTGACTCCTTCAGTCAGTTTTTCCCGCAGCGCATACATTCTGTCCACGTCCTGCTCCATGTCCTGATACACCAGCTCCGCCGCTTTGGCAAAGCCCGCAATGCCGGGCAGATTCTCTGTCCCAGAACGCATGCCCCTCTGCTGGCCTCCGCCATATATGATGGGACTCACTTTTGCGCCCTCCCGCATGTAAAGCAGCCCGATCCCTTTCGGGCCGTGAAGTTTATGACCGCTGGCACTGAGCATATCCACATGCATTTTCCCAGGATAGAGCCGTGACTTGCCAAAGCCTTGCACCGCATCCACATGAAAAAGAGTCTGCGGATTTTTTCTTTTAATAAGGGCTCCCGCCTCGGCGATCGGCTGTATGGCGCCGATCTCATTGTTTGTGTGCATAATAGAGACCAAAATCGTGTCCGGCCTGACAGCCTGTTCCAGCTCCTCCAGTGAAATTCTCCCCTGATGATCCACAGACAGATAAGTCACCTCGAAACCCTGATCTTCCAGATAGGCCATCGGCTGTAGTACCGCTGGGTGCTCAATTCTCGTTGTAATCAGGTGTCTGCCGCGCCTGTGGCCCGCCATCGCCGCGCCGATAATCGCAATATTATCCGACTCCGTTCCGCCGGAAGTAAAGAATATCTCTTTTTCATTTACTTTTAAAAGCTTCGCAAATGTCTCGTCCGCGTATCTTAAGTAGACTTCCGCCTCCACTCCTTTATGGTGCAGGCTGGAAGGGTTCCCGTAATCCTCGCACAAAATCCTGTGCATCAGCTGCGCGACTTCCTCAAAACAGGCAGTCGTCGCGGAATTATCCAGATATACTTCCATTTTTACTGTTTCCTTCCTGCAAATATATAAAACTACATAATCTATTTTATGTCATTCTATTCTAATTGGTACATTAGCCACGATAACACCGTAAGCCCCGCCGTCTCGGTGCGCAGTATTCTTTTTCCCATTGTAACAGGTTCTATACCCGCCGCAAGCGCCTCCTCCACCTCGCTCGGCTCGAAGCCGCCCTCAGGCCCGATAAATACTGCCACGCTCTCGCCGGGGCGGATTGCCGCAATTATTTTTTTCGTGTACGCCATATCCTCCGCCAATTCATAGGGAATCAGTTTTACATCCATCTCCCGCGCATAGGCAATCGCCTCTTTCATAGTCATTGGCTCCTTAACCGCAGGGATGATCCCCCTTCTGCACTGCTCGGCAGCAGCCTGGGCAATACCCTGCCAGCGGTCCACCTTTGCCTGTGCCCTCTTTTTGTCCAGCTTCACCACACACCGTTTCGCCGCCACTGGAATAATCTCAAAAGCCCCCAGCTCCACCGCTTTCTGCACAATCAGCTCCATCTTATCCGCCTTGGGAATCCCCTGGAAAAGAGAAATCTTTGAGGGCAGTTCCACTCCATCCTCCCGGATAAAGCGCAAGGTACAAATCACCTGATCCTGCGCCAATTCCTCAATACCGCAGCGGTATTCTTTTCCGTCCACCCCATTCCTGACAGCAATCTCCTCACCCGGCTTCATCCGCAAGACGTTTTTTATATGATTGACATCCTCACCGGTTATCCAAACCTTTTTATCCTGGATCTGTGACGGTTCCACAAAAAATTGATACATTAGCCAAACTCCGTTATGTTCTCACGAACCTTGCAGCGAACGCAAAGTTCTGGATTCAACTGTTACATTTTTTCCAATACTGTGATAATAGACAAGCACACATAAAATTGCCGCAAGCGCCAGATACCTTCTCAGTTTTCCGCCCTTCTTCGCCCAGGCAATAAGACGTCCCACCGCCTCGTTTTTGTCCGCCTCCGTCATCCCGCTCTGCTCTGTGGTAAAGTACAGCAGTATATACAAAAGCCCTGATATCATCGCTATTGTCGCATACACCGCCACACCGGGGCTGTAGTCTTGCGTTTTCGGTTCTCTCTCCTCAGGCGGTTCCGGCTCCTCCGCCTCTGTGGGCAGCGACTGGACGGTGCTTTTCACGGTTTCCTCCACAGGCGGTTCGTAAACAGCAGGTTCCCCTTGTCCCCCTCTGGGCGGCGAGTAGGATTTAATAACGGTTGTTTGTTTTTTGTTTCCATCTATCCGCACACTGGTCTGACGGCTGCTCTCATTTCCAGCGTTATCCACTGCCGCCACCTTTATGGTATGCTCTCCGACTCCCGTCACTTCCACTTCAAACGTGCAAGTTTCCACGATCTCTTCCGCAAACCCTTTGTCCGTCACACTCTGCGTCTGTTTATTATCTATCTCATAGTTTACCGATGCAATGCCCCCTGAAATACGGCTATCTTCGCCTTCACCTGCATTGTCGTACACCGTCACTTCCACTCTCGCCCGGCTGTTTTTTATTTCCTTCTGCCGGAAGCTGATCTGTGGGGCATTGTCTTCCACAATCACCCCGCCGCCCTGCGCCGTGAGCAGTTTCAGGGGCGATTCATTTCCGGCATTGTCCCTGCACAGGAGGGATATGGCGCCTTTATAATCTTCCGACACCGTGATCTTTGCCTGTATCTGCCCGTCGGCTGTTCCCACTTCCAGCCGCACTATCGCCAGCTCTCCCTCCTGCACGGACTCACCGGCGGTTTCCGGCCGCGCCTCCCCCATGACAGGCTCCCCGCTTTCCGGAGTAAACGTATATACGATCTTTTCTACGCCGCTCCCCTTTTCGGTAACGGGCACGGTGATCACCAGATCCTTTTTTCGGACAATCCAATTTTTGATGTTACGGTAGCCGCTGTTGTACACGGCCTCCCCTAAAACCGGGGCTATGTCGTCCACCATCTGTGCATAGAGGACAGCGCTCTCCTCCAACGTCACCGTATCCTCCGGCATGTAACAGACGCCTCCCGCCTCCCTTTCAGGGCTCCACCCGCGGAAAGTGTACCCCTCGCGGCTGATATTTTTTCCAACTGTAAACACAGGCGGGTTGCTGTAGGTTATTTCGTTGTGCACATTGGCATAGCGGGGCTGACTCTGCCCGTCAGGGATGGCGGCCTCCCAGCCGTTCGCGTCGTAGGAAAGAGCGATGTCTTTTTTGTATACGCCATAGAAGGATGTATCTTCCGATATCGCGATATCCCGATCCGCTTCGATCTCTACGCTCTCCGCATATCCAGACACACTCTTACTCCAACCAACCGCCTCCCAGCCTTCCATTTCTTTCAGTTTGGGCGTCGTGAGCGTTCCGCTTCCGGCGTCGCCCGCGAATGCAGACTTCACTGTCTCATACTGCCCCGCCGCCCCGGAATAAAAGGCAGCAGATGGCAGTATCCCAAAAATACCGTACAGGACGGTATCTTTCGTCACCATTATCTGATTCCGCTCCGCATCATCCCTCCTGTAAAATCCATCCTCTCCATCCGGACTTGTACTCCATCCCAGAAATTCGTATCCATCCAAGACGGGATCGTCCTGCCTTATGTCAAATACAAAGGCATCGGGATTCTCAGGGGTATTCGCTCCCGAATCATAGAGGATCTCCGTTTCACATACCTTGGCTCTGCGTGTCTGTGAACGATCTGCAAAAATCCCACCAGCCCCGTCCACACTATCTAACAATATATATGTGAGTGTAACTGTTTTTTCGTACACGCCATAATATTTTTTCCCGTCTTCCTCAAGCGCAAGTGTAAACTCTTCGCCCGGCTTTATGCTGCCCCCATGTCCGGCTGTCTCTGCATCCCAACCGATTGCTTCCCAGCCTGTTTTCTCCTTCAAGCGCGGCGCAGTGACTTTCCCGGTAACGACACTGCCTCCTCTTTTCTCATACTCCGCTTTCCCCGAATAGACATTCCCAGAGTAAAAATAGGCAAACGGCGGCTTTATGAAAATTGCATATAAAGTCATGTCTTCCGCTGTTTTTATAGTATAGCCCTCGCTATAAAAATCGCCTTTCCCATCCGGCTTCGTATTCCATCCGGCAAATTCCCATTCGGAATCATTTGCAGAGATACCCTTGGCAACGCTGAATGTCGGCATATCGCATGTTATTTTATCGTGTACATTGGCTCTGCATTCTCTCGCCTCACTTTTCGGAAGATCATCACTCTTTCCGCCGTTCGCATCGTAAGAAAGAGTGATGTCTTTTTTGTATATGCCGTAATAGGACGTATCTTTCGACAGGGTGAGCGAATCGCCCGGCGCTATGACTCCCGCATAGCTGTCCGTCTTCTCATCCCACCCCACCTTTGTCCAGGTGTCCATATCCTTTAACTCCGGGACGGTGATCGTCACGCTTTCGGCGCCTCCCGCGACTTCCGCCGATTTGACTTCTTTACGGTCCGCACCGCCGGAGTAAAAGCTCGCGTTGATGGAGCCGTTTTGTCTGAAAATAGCATACAGTGTAATATCATCCGTTATTTTAAAGGAAGAACCAGGACTGTACGGCGTCCCTGTTCCATTCGGTTTCGTATTCCATTCCTTAAAAGTATACCCTTTCATACTGAGCGCATCTGCGGACTTTACCGTCACATCTGTGCCGCTTGTATACTCCGTATTATCCTCCACTTTACCTGTGGCTCCATTTGACGAGTAATGCACATACAGCCCGTAAGGAGGTTGTTTCTCCGATAGAATTACCTCATTATTTTCCTTGTCAAGCCACGCGTACCACTGTTTCCCCGAATCACCTACATCAGTAAAATGGATCTGCTTCATGTCTTTCTCCGTAAGAATATAACCGTTATCGGAGCCCTTAGCAATGACATACCCTTCCTTTGCGTTCAAAGAAAGATATACCGGGGAGATAATCGGCGAGCCTACATAAATCTTTCGTGGAAATTTCCAAAAGTCAAGGGCAATGCCATCTATACCAGAACCTTCCACTCCATCCCCACAAAACTGCACGTCTCCAACTAATTCAAAAATTGTGTTTTCATCTATCTCTTTATCTCCATCTCTATGTCTTGACACATAAGTAATTGCGCCACCCCCGGACAATAAATCAGAAGTGCTTTTATTTCCTTCGAAATAGCCACCATATATATGAGTCTCATTCCCAGTCTGTCCAAGATCCAAAATGCATCCTCCTAACAGGGAATTATTAACTACATTATTAATAAAAGACCCTCCGTAAACATATAATTTTGATTGATGACTATAGATAAGACTAGCCGTAAAATATCCGCTCGCCTTATTGTCTTTATAAGTACCACCATTAATAGTCATACTGCTATTTAGCATGGTAATGGCACCTATATCACTACTTCTAGCGACGCTGTTACAATTTGTAATTGTAACATTATTTAAAACAGCTTCTCCCCAGGTCATATACATAACCCCGCCCATCCAGGTACGTGTATAACAATTTTGTATTCTGCACCCATCATCCAACAAAACTTTAGCGCTATATACAGCTAGTAAAGGATCGTCTGCCAATATAGAATTGCCGTCCAAAGTAATCTCACCTACTGTCAAATCTGCTCCCGGAATTATGTAGAAATACGCACCAGCGCTTCCCCTCTTAATCGTTCCTCCACCCTTTATTGTAACTTTCCCCATAATACTGATACAGTTATTGATAGTCAATGTGACGCCCGGCTCTACAATAATCTCCCCATTTTTTAATTTGCCGGCACTTTTCCATACCGTATCCACGCTGATCGTCCCGAAACCCGGTGTACCCACGACCTCCTCACTTACCGGCGCAAGAACCTCCCCCACCGTCACAGCAATCTCCGGCAGCGCCACGCCATCCCCCACGACATACTCCTCCGGGAGCACGGGCGTAAAGAGATAACAGCCCTCCGTACTGCCGTCATATGCCGGGTTGCTCAGCCATGTGATATTTTCTATGACAGCGGTCTCTACCCCCTGTGATATGTCAAAATCTTCATCCGGGGAAGCTTCTGTGTCCGGGCTTTTATTGGTATCCGAATTTGTACCCGTATTGGCGTCTGCGTCTGTCGCTGTATTCGCATCTCCAGGTTTCCCGCCTGTTTCCTCTCCGTCAGGCGTCAACGTGCCAGATTCCACCACAATTTCAGGCTGGGATTTATACTCTTCCATATGGACTTCTACGGTTTTCTGTACCATTTCTTCCGCAGAATCATCAGCGGGAACATTTTCGCTTTCCTCCCCGCCGTCATCGAAAGTGTCCTCTGTTCCTTCCTCACCAGCATCGCCACCCGGCGTGTTTTCTTTTCCTTCCTCACCAGTATCGCCGCCTGGTGTTTCCTCTTTCTCTCCCCCCTCTTCTTCCACACCGCCGTCTGGTGTTTCCTCTTTCTTTTCCCCCTTTTCTTCCGCACCATCGCCAGGTGCTTCCTCTTTCTCCTCATCCCCGGTATCGTCGCCCGAGATGCTCTCTTTCCCTTCATCCCCAGTATCGTCGCCCGAAATACTCTCTTTCCCTTCTTCACCGGAATTGTCCTCGGGATTTTGATCGGTCTCTTCTTCCCTATTTTGCTTTTCCGTATAAGGGCGGTATGACACCGTCAAAGTTTCTGGCAGTTCCAGTTCTTCGAGCGCAGTTTGGACAGGGACATTACGGTTTTTGACTTCTTCAGTCAACTCCTTGAACGACACAATCTCATACAGGCTATGCTCCTGTGTCCCACTTTCCCCCTGCCCCGGCACAGCCTCCTGCGCCAGCAGCTCCACCGGCATGGAAGCCACGATCATGCCCACACTTAAAATCCCTGAAAGAAGAATGTTTCGCAACCGCTTCATAACGACTCCCCCATTCCAGCCATCAACCTGCGTTATCCCCGCTCATTTCCCACCTTTATCGCTTTTACGATTTTTAACCTTTACCGCTTTTCTCTCCGGAAACGTATGGCCGTTACCATTTTGACGATCAGTACAAACACGATAATTCCCAGAAATGCGCCCGCACTGTCAATGCACACATCCGAAAACCGCCCCGAACGCCCGGCTACAAATAGCTGGTGTATCTCGTCGGTGGCGGCATAGACCGTGGCCGCCCCGAACGCCGTTGTGCCACGCCTGATTAGACTCATCTCCCATTGTCCCAGCCATATAAAGAGAAGAACCGCCAAAAATCCGTATTCCGTCATATGGGCGGCTTTCCTCACCAACCCTTCAATCGTGTTCGCGATCTCCCTCACCCGCTCATCGCTCATGTCCAGATGAAAGAAAAATCTTGTAGAGCTGACCATCTGGTAAGTGAAGCTCTCGCTCACCGCCCCGGACTCCTCTTTCGTCTGTGCGGAGAAAGCGAAGATTATGCACATCCACACGATAGCAAGCACACCCGCCAGATTTCTCAGCCAAAACATTCTGCGCTGTTCTCTCCTGAGTCCTCTCTCCTGCTGTCTCAGTTCCTCTCTCTCTTTCCGTTCCTTTTTCACATTGATCTCCTTTTTGTACCGTCAGCTCTTTTGTGCCGTCACCGACACCCACTCGCCAAGGTGGTTCACTTCCAGGACCGTCAGCCCCGCCGCCTCCACTGCCCGCCGCACTGTCTCCTCCTTCGCCTCAATAATACCGGAGGTAATATAGACGCCGCCCGGTTTCAGGCAAGGCACGATAACCGGTGTAAGCGGCACAAGCACATCCGCCAGAATGTTCGCCACAACGATATCATATCGTCCATATCCCGCTTTATCCTGTACCTCCTTCTCGGTAATGATATTGCCAATTAACAGCTCAAAATCTGTGTCTGCAATTCCGTTGGCCTCTTTATTCTGTGCCACAGCCTCCACCGCGCAGACATCCAGGTCCGTACCCAAAGCGTGCTTCGCGCCGTACATAAGCGCAATAACAGACAAAATCCCACTGCCCGTCCCCACATCCAAAAGCTCCGTCTGCGACGTCAAATACTTTTTGATCTGCCGGATACAGAGCCTGGTCGTCTCATGCATACCTGTGCCAAAGGCCGTGCCCGGGTCAATATGTAGAATTTTTTTATCCTTATCCTCCGCCTTCACTTCCTCCCAGGAAGGAATGACTAAAAGATCGTCAATATAAAACTGATGGAAATACTGCTTCCAGTTATTAATCCAGTCAATATCCTCCGTCTCGGACACCGTGACAGTTCCCTCCCCGGCTTCCATAAACAGGCGGACTTCTGTCAGCGCCTCCCCGATCCTCGAAAGAACACTTTCCTGATCTACCGCCTCTCCATCCAGACTCAGGGAGCCGTCCTCCCTCTCCTCCACAAAGAAGCTCAGATAAGCAATGCCGTCGTCCTCCTCCGCTTCCGGTGGGATATCCACAAACATCTGCTCTTTTTCTAGCGGAGAAAGAGGCACTTTATCCTCGATCTGTGCCCCTTCCAATCCTCTGTCATACAGCTCGCTGATAATAATATCCTCCGCTTCCACGACAGTTTTTATTCTAAATTTCATCCACTTCATACTTGATTTTACTTCTTCTCGCTGATCTCCAAAAGCTTCGACTTGAGCTCATTCTCCATCAGACGCATCTCCTCCTCGGCCGCCCTTCTCTTCTCTCTGCCGTCAGCCTGAATCTTCATCACCTCATCCAGCGTGGAAATCAAACTCGCATTGGTATTTTTCAGTGTCTCCATATCAATAATGCCCCGCTCGGATTCCTTCGCACTCTCGATAGCGGAAGTCTTAAGCACCTCGGCATTTTTCCGAAGAAGCTCATTAGTCATATCAGACACTTCCCGCTGAGCCCTGGCCGCCTGCTCCGCATGGTTAACTCCCAGGGCAAGCACCATCTGGCTTTTCCAAAGCGGAATGGTATTCACAATGGTAGATTGAATTTTCTCCACCATCATAGTATCGCTGTTCTGCACCAGCCTGATCTGCGGCGCAGTCTGGATTGAAACCATTCTGGTCAGCTCCAGATCATGAAGTTTTTTCTCGAATCTGTCACAGAGCGCTTCCAAATCTCTGGCCGCCTGGGCGTCCTCCGGAAGACCGCTGGCCTTCGCCTTGTCTAAAAGCTGCTGCAGTTCTGTCTCTCTCGTTTCGGCAAGCTTCTTTTTGCCAGCCAGAATATACATGGAAAGTTCCTTAAAATATGTCAAATTCAGGTCATACATCTTGTCCAGAATTGAAATATCCTTCAAAAGCTGTACTTGATTGCCCTCCAGTGCCTCACAGATTTTGTTGATATTAGTCTCGGCTTTTGTATATTTTGCCTTCATTGCCTCCAATTTGTTTGCCGGCTTCTTAAAAATACCCAAAAAGCCCTTTTCTTCCTCGTCGAAACCCTTGAGCTGTGTCACCACGTCAGAAAGCATTTCTCCCACTTCACCCAAATCTTTGGTCTTCACATTTTCCAGGGCACTGCCCGAGAAATCGGCCATTTTTTTCTGAGTGCCAACACCGTACTGCAAAATTGCCGTGGAGTTATGCAGATCGATCTGCTTTGCGAACTCCTCCACTTGGCGCCTCTCCTCATCCGTCAAAATGGAATCATCTAAACCCTTCTGCACTTCCTGGGCCGTCTCCACCAAAGGCTGCTTGTCCTTCACTGCATCTTCCACCGCCCCAAACACTAAAGTCGGTGCCTGCTGTTCCATCATATCAATTTCGCTCACTTTTCATCTCTCCTTCTGTTTTTCTATCACAGTAATCCGTCCTGTTTCATCATTGTATGTAACACCGAAATATCCGACTGAATATCCCAGGCCTTCTCGCGAAAAAGCTCATCCAAAAACTTTTCAAAAGCCTCATTGATATTATCCACTGCTGTCTCAATCTCTCTCTTGGTCTGCGCTATATTGGACAACTCCAGCTGCTGGCTGTCCAAATCGCGGTATGCCTCAAGTAATTTTTTTGTGGTGGGCAGATAAAAACTTAACATCTTACGAAGTTCTAACGCAAGCTCCGGTTCCTTCTCCACCTGATCAAAAATTCTGGTGACCAGCGTCTCCAAACGATCCAGCTTGTCCGACATCTCTTCACCTGGAATCTCATCATTGCACTGTCTGATCAGACGCACATACCCCTTACCTTCCTCAATCACCTCGGCGGCCTCACCCAGCCGTTCTCTCTCCTGCTGTTTCCGCTCGTCCGCCAGCTTCTCCTGCTCCTGTTTTTTCTGCTGCTCCTCGTAATCCTTCTGCACAAGCATATACTGATCATACATCTCATCGCTGGCAATCAGACAGGTTTCCTTCTGATCCAGATGAGCCTGCTTAAACATGCCAAGCTGGATCATCTTCTTCAAATCTCTGACGACAAACCGCTCGCTTCTGCCCATCCGCTTGGCCATTTCCTGTACCGAGCAGTATAATTTGTCTTTCACCATATTCACATACCTGGTGTAACGCTTCGCCCGGCCCGATAGTTTCGCTCCGTGAAAGCCCAATGCGAAACCAGCCAGCGTAAAAGCCGCCGCCCAAACAACAGCTCCCACTGATTTCGCGTACATAACCAATTCCCCCACTGCACCAATCAATGCAAGCGTGGAAATCCCCATAACGCCATAGCCGATTCCCATATAGACCACACCCAGCACAGATCCCCTTGGCGTCCGCTGAAACAATCTCGTATCCAGGCGGGTGTTAGGGCGCCTGTACTGCGGCCGATTTGCGTAAACGCTTCCACCGTTTCCAATACTTTCTTCCCGCCTGGGTGCAGGCTGCATAAAACCGCGTCCGACATCATTCACAGCGCGGCTTATGCTGTCTCCCACTGTCTCCATTGTGCGCCCAACACTGTCCCCCACAATTTCCACCGTGCGGTTTACACTCTCTCCCACCGTTCCTACCGTGCGGTTTACCTCCCGCATGGTGTGGCTAAGGGTTTCATTCACTGTATCGCCAATATTTTTACCAAGATCTGTAAAATTACCTGACTCCACCGCTTTTTGTACCTGATCCCGAATGTCCTCACCGGCCCGATACCACTCATTCCTGTCCATACTCCACGAACTCCCCGTACTCATCCCAAATATTACAGATCCAAGTGCTGCCCTGATTGAATACAATTTCTTCGTCGTTTTCATCAAAGAATTTTGCCGGCGTAAAATCGCCGTCGAAGCGTTTCCAGGTGCCCTTTATGACCCTGCCATTTGTAAAGACAATTGCATCTCCATCGCCATGCACCCCGAAGGCCAGATAGTCATGGTCATCTCTGACTTCCCCATGACAATACTGGAACACCACATTGCTTACCGTAAGCTGATTACCCGTAAGCTCATCAATCTGTTTCTTACCATTCTGAAAACGATAATACAACTGATCATCCTCATGGTATTCAAAATAGGGATGATAAGCACCATAACCACCGGAGTTACTTGCAGACTTGCCGCCCGGGTAAACGAAGGAAGCACTCTCTTTGTCCTCATACTCCGCTCTTATATTGTCCGCGGCAAAGAGAAATGGCGGCACATAGTTTTCATCATAATTCCAATCATATCCAAGCCTGTCCACTGCATCAAATAAACCGTCAATAAGCAGATACCCCGTAAACTCCAAAGCATAACCCGGCCGCTTTACTCTTCCGAAAGCCTCATCTGCAGGATTGTGAATGCCAACCACTGCCGCGCTGACATTGTAATAGTTGGGACGGTTAATCAACTCCTCCACATAAGGCACAGCCAGCCCCCAGTTACAGTAAATAGCTTCATACCCCATAGCCTGATAGACATAGTAATCCCGGCTCGACCGCACAGGACCGATTCGCTCCAGATCGTCAAAATCCTCAAACACACCCATAAGACGCGTAATACGTCCCTCCACAGGAGCCTCGTAAATTATCGCTGCCCGAGAAAGCCCGTACTGTGGCAGAGCCGGCGTATTGTTTGGTATCATAACAGCAATAGGCCGCCGCTTCGCCTGCTCCGTTTTCGTCCACTGGCCGGTCAGATAGCTCTGGATCTTACCGTCCACTTCCTCGCGCTCCCCGATTGTGGTCTGTTCAGGCTCAGGTTCTTCCTCCTCTTCCTCCTCCTGCACCGCAGGTTCTTCGACCTCCTCGGGCTCAATGGGCTCAATCTCCAGTTTCGGTCTTTCCGGCTCCGGTTCCTTTCCGCAGGCCGTCAAAGATAACAATAACATACCAATAATAAAAAATATTTTTCTGTTTTTCATTTTTGTATTTTTTTCAAGCCCCATATAATACCTCGCTTCTTTTTTCCTGATCAGTATCTGTTACTGTAACTATTTTATACTACCACAAATATGCAAGAAAAGCCATGAGAATTCTCCCATGACTTTTCTGACTTAAAATTTAAATTTTTTCTTCTTTTTTCCTGCTCCTCCCGCCTGCTCTTCCGAGCCGCTGGAAGTTATGTTATTGGCAGCGTTTAAAGTATCCCCTGTCTGCGCATCAAACTGCCTTAAGAAATCTTTCGCCTCGTGAGAAAGTTTGTCAGGTACCTGTACCACCAATGTAACATAATGATCACCGCGCACATCTCTATTCCTGAGGGAAGGAACTCCCTTGCCCTTTAAGCGGATCTTTGTGTCCGTCTGTGTGCCGGCTTTTACCTCATAAATCACCTTGCCGTCCACAGTATCAATTACAATCTCACCACCGAGAGCAGCAACAGCAAAGGACATGGGAACTGTAGAATAAATGTTCTCATCTTGTCTCTGGAAGATAGGATGTCTTCCCACCACCACTTCCACCAGAAGATCTCCCCTGGGCCCGCCGTTTGAGCCAGGTTCTCCTTTATCCCTGATACGCACGCACTGGCCGTTGTCAATACCTGCCGGGATGGAAACCTGTATTTTCTTTTTGTTAGCGATGTAACCTGTACCCCGGCAATTGGGACACTTATCCTTTATCACCTTTCCTGTGCCATGGCAGTCAGGACAAGTTTGAACATTTCTCACCGTGCCAAAGAAGGACTGCTGGGTAAATACCACCTGTCCCTTACCGCCGCACTTGCTGCAAGTCTCAGGGCTGGTACCAGGTTTGGCACCTGTACCGTGGCAGGAGGTACACTCATCCTTGAGCGTCAGCTCAATCTCCTTCTCCACGCCAAAGACCGCCTCCTCAAAGGTAATCCGGACACTGGTCCGAATATTTGCACCTTTCATGGGGCCGCTGCCTCGGCCGCTGCTGCGTCTGCTTCCCCCGAAAAGATCCCCGAAAATATCTCCAAAAATATCTCCGAAGTCCGCACTGTTAAAGTCAAAGCCGCCAAAGCCGCCCGGACCTCCCCCGCCGTCGAAGGCAGCATGACCATATTGATCATACTGTCTCCTCTTTTCAGGGTCGCTCAACACCGCGTAAGCCTCCGAAGCTTCCTTAAACTTTTTCTCCGCCTCCGCGTCCCCGGGATTCATGTCGGGGTGGTATTTTTTTGCCAGAGCCCTATATGCTTTTTTTATGGCGGCGTCATCAGCGTTTTTCTCTACGCCGAGCACCTCATAGTAATCCCGTTTTTTTTCTGCCATGATTCTAACCTTTCCAGTTATTTATAAAAATTCAGCCCATTAAACCTCTCTATAGTCCCCGTCAACCACATCATCTGCCGGGCCGTTATCCGAAGAAGCCGCCTCCTGCGCGCCGCCCATATTGCCCATGTTCGGGCCGCCCTGAGCCTGCTGCATATTCTCATACATCTTCGTGAAAAGAGACTGTGCAGAATTAGTCAGCTTCTCCTTCGCCGCCTTCAGTTCATCAAGCTGGCTGTCGGTAAGCTCCTGATCTTTTGTCCTCTCCAGAATATCCTTCACTGCCTGCAGGTCAGCCTCCACGCCCGCCTTCTCGGAAGCGTCAATCTTATCGCCCACCTCATTCAGTGCCTTCTCAGTCTGGAAGACAAAGGAATCCGCATCATTTCTAGTGTCCACCGCTTCTTTGCGCTTCTTATCCTGCGCCTCAAACTCAGCCGCCTCCTTAACAGCCTTCTCGATTTCGTCGTCGGACATATTGGAGCCCGCCGTTATGGTGATATGCTGTTCCTTGCCAGTGCCGAGATCTTTCGCGGACACATTTACAATACCATTAGCGTCGATATCGAAAGTCACCTCAATCTGCGGCACGCCGCGCATTGCAGGCGGAATACCATCCAAACGGAACTGTCCAAGCGATTTATTATCCTTCGCAAACTGTCTTTCACCCTGCAGCACATTGATATCTACAGCCGTCTGGTTGTCGGAGTAGGTGGAGAACACCTGACTGTGCTTTGTAGGAATTGTCGTGTTTCTCTCGATCAGTCTGGTCGCAATACCTCCTGCGGTCTCGATAGAAAGAGACAATGGCGTCACATCCAACAGGAGGATTTCACCCGCACCCGCATCACCGGCAAGCTTACCACCCTGAACAGAAGCGCCAAGAGCCACACACTCATCAGGATTCAAGGATTTGCTAGGCTCCTTGCCCGTAAGCTGTTTCACCTTCTCCTGCACCGCAGGCACACGAGTAGATCCGCCTACCAGAAGCACTTGGCCAATATCTGCATTTGTCAGGCCGGCATCCTTCATTGCATTCTGTACAGGCACTGCGGTACGCTCTACCAGATCGCTCGTCAGCTCGTCAAATTTTGCCCTTGTCAGGTTCATATCAAAGTGCTTGGGACCTTCTGCAGTCGCTGTGATGAAAGGAAGGTTAATATTCGTTGTGGTTGCGGAGGAAAGCTCCTTCTTTGCCTTTTCAGCTGCCTCTTTCAATCTCTGAAGCGCCATCTTGTCATTGGACAGATCCACGCCCTCCTGTGCTTTGAACTCGGAAAGCATCCAGTCAATAATCTTCTGATCAAAGTCGTCGCCGCCCAGATGGGTATCGCCGTTTGTTGCAAGCACTTCAATGACACCGTCGCCGATCTCGATGATAGATACATCGAATGTACCGCCGCCCAGATCGTATACCATAATTTTCTGCTCTTTTTCATTGTCCAGGCCATAAGCCAAGGCCGCCGCTGTTGGCTCGTTGATGATACGCTTGACATCTAATCCAGCGATCTTGCCGGCATCCTTGGTTGCCTGTCTCTGAGAATCGTTAAAGTATGCAGGGACTGTGATGACAGCCTCCGACACCTTCTCACCCAGGTAGTTCTCCGCATCTGCCTTCAATTTCTGCAAGATCATTGCGGAAATCTGCTGGGGAGAATACTTTTTGTCACCGATGGTGCGGCCTCTGTCTGTTCCCATATCTCTCTTAATGGAAGCGATCGTGTTATCTGCGTTAGTGACCGCCTGACGCTTCGCGGGCTCACCTACAAGCCTCTCACCATTTTTCGTAAAAGCAACCACAGAAGGTGTGGTTCTTGCCCCTTCCGTATTTGCAATAACAGTGGGCTTTCCGCCCTCCATAACTGCTACGCAGCTGTTTGTAGTTCCCAAGTCAATACCGATAATTTTACTCATAATTTTTCTCCTTCCACTCTATTTATGATTCCAAGGCTGTGCTTTTGCAGCCTTGTACGTGAATGCTCTTTTCATGCGTAAGCGCTTTTCTGTGCTTTTCTCACGCAGTTATTGTACCACGGCAACCATACTGTGCCGCACTACGCTGTCCCTGTAAGTATATCCCTTCTGCAGTTCCTGAGCGATCACACCCGATTCAAACTCCTCACTCTCCGTCTGCATCACCGCATTGTGGAATTCGGGATTAAACTCTTCACCTACCGCTGGAATCGGCTTTACGTCCAGATTCTCCAGCTCTGTCATAAGCTGTTTATAAATCATCTGCATCCCCTGTGCAAAAGAGCCGTCCTTCTCCTCCTCAGAAACACTGGCTAGACCTCTCTCAAAATTGTCTACCACAGGGAGAATTTTTTCAATCACACTCTTTGCACCAGTCTCGAACATCGCCGTCTTTTCTTTTTCAGTACGTTTACGGAAATTGTCGAACTCAGCCATCTGGCGCTTTACACGGTCCTCCAACTCGTCGATTTTTTCCTTTAGAACATCCTGCTTCTTGTCTTTTTTCTTCTTTTCCTTCTTATCTCCCTTCGGGGGTGCTTCCGCGTCCTTCTCTCCGGTCTCTTCCGTCTCCTCCTGCGGTTTTTCCGTCTCCGTGACTTCTTCTTCCGGATTTAGTATGTCTTTTTCTTCCCTATCCTTTTCCTCTGCCACGCCTCTCATCCCTTTCTTTTACAACTGACCTTTTAAGTCAATTCCTTTCTTTTGATGCATTTTGCTTCCTTTATTTTTTATATAAATCATCTAACTGATGCTTTAACAGCCTGAGATTGCTCACCACTTTTTCATAATCCATTCTCTTGGGACCAATAATACCGATGGTACCCTTCATACCTTCGTCCAGCTCATAGGTGGCCGTCACAATACTACAGTCCTTCATGCCGGCTACCGGCGTCTCGCTGCCAATATAGACTTGTATACCCGTATTATTGTCTCCTGCAAGATTATCCTGTACCAGCTCACTCAAAAGCTGCTTCTCCTCAAAAGTGGTGATCAGTTCGCTTGCCCGCTCATGATCCGCGAGCTCTGGATACTTAAAAAAATTCTTCGCACCACTCGTGTAAATTTCTAAATCCTCATCCGCCTTTATGGCCTCCGCCACCGCGTCTATAACATCTGCAACAATATCACTGTGAATACCCGCCTGTTGTTTCATAGCTGCAATCATGCCAAGATTGATCTCTTCCATGGAGAGTCCATTCAAGTGGGTATTTAAAAGAATATTCAACTTCAGAAGCGTCTCATCACTCAATTCCTCGGACACTGTCAGGATCGTGTTCTTGATCACATTTCCCTCCACCACAATGACCGTCAGAAGCTGTCTTTCATCCACTCGGGAAAGTTGAATAAACTTCAGTTTGTTGCGATGATACTGGGGAGCAGAAATCATTGCTGCATACTCGGTATTGTTTGCCAAGACTCTGGCAGCCTGCTTCAGAAGATGGTCCATCTTATCCTCCTTCTTCAAAAGCAGCTCCTTCATCTCCTCCACTTCCCGTTCCTTCTCCTCCATCATTTTGTCTACATAGAGGCGGTAACCCTTGTCAGATGGAATCCTGCCCGCAGAAGTGTGTGGCTGCAAGATATAACCCAGTTCCTCCAAATCTGCCATCTCATTGCGTATCGTTGCAGAGCTTAAATTTAAATCAGTGTATTTGGAGATCGTACGACTGCCTACCGGCTCGCCTGTTTCCAGATAATTTCGGATGATGGCTTGCAATATGATATATTTTCTTTCGTCCAGCTGCATCCCATTTCCCTCTTATCCGAATTGTTAGCACTCGATTCATTAGAGTGCTAACACCTTCTAGTAGTAAGGTATCACTTAAGATTTTTATTGTCAACATTTTCATGAAAAATTTTTATAAAAAAAGTATGAACAAATCGAGCGCCGGCGCGCTCGATTCAGAGAATGCT
>DLAA01000111.1 GCA_002493835.1 Lachnospiraceae bacterium UBA7060
GGGCATAACAAGGGTACCCCCCCTAATAGTGCAGCTAGTTTTGTTGGGGGGGGGGGTAAAACATTAGGAAAGGAGACGTTATGATACTGATAGACTATAAAGATACCCGCCCCATATATGAACAGGTTGTGGAGCGATTTAAGACACTGATTTTAAAAGGGGCCATGCAGTCTGACGAGCAGATGCCTTCGGTGCGTGCACTGGCCATGGAGCTGTCAATCAATCCGAACACGATCCAGAAGGCTTACGCGGAACTGGAACGTCAGGGGTTTATCTATACGGTGAAGGGACGGGGCAGTTTTGTTTCCGGTGACGGCAGTCTAGTAGAACAGCGAAAAAGAGAATATCTGGATCTGATATTAAATCTTGTGAAGGAACTTTTGGAGATTGGCATGACAAAGATGGAGATTACGATGGAGATCGAGAATCTGCAGGTGTGAGAGGGATCAATCTGATGACCGACAAGGAGGAAGACTATGATAGAGATACACAAGCTGACGAAGCATTTCGAGAAGATAAAAGCTGTCGATGAAGTCAGTGTCACCATTAGAGAAAAGACGGTGTTTGGCCTGATCGGCACAAACGGCGCGGGAAAGAGCACAGTACTTCGTATGATATCAGGTGTATTGAAACCTGATGAGGGTGCGGTGGCGGTGGATAATATGCCGGTATATGACAATGTGGAAGCGAAGAAAAAATTATTTTTTATCGCTGATGAGCCGTATTTTTTTGCCAATGCCAACGCGAAAGCCATGGAGCGGTATTACAGCGGCATTTACGAGGCATTTGACAGGGAGGAGTTTTACCGGTATCTGGAAAAATTCAATTTGGACAAAAATAGGAAAATAGGCACCTTTTCCAAGGGCATGAAAAAGCAGCTCGCTCTTCTGCTCGGCATCTGTGCCCATACGAAATATATATTATGTGATGAGACTTTTGACGGGCTTGACCCGGTGATGCGTCAAGGTATCAAGTCCATCTTCGCGAAGGAGATGGAGGAGCGGGGACTGACGCCCGTGATTGCCTCCCATAATCTGCGGGAGCTCGAAGATATCTGTGACCATGTGGGGCTGTTACATAAGGGCGGTGTACTGTTGTCCAGGGATTTGGAAGATATGAAGTGTAATATCCAGAAGGTGCAGTGTGTGTTCGTCTCTATGGAGGATGAATTGAAGGCACTGAATGGTTTGGAAGTATTAAAGAAAGAGCAGAGAGGTTCCCTTTGCACATTTACTGTACGCAGTACAAGGGAGGAAGTGGAGGCACGGTTTGCCACGGTAGATACGATTTTTTACGAGGTGCTCCCGCTGTCCTTAGAGGAGATATTTATCAGTGAAACGGAGGTGGTTGGTTATGACATCAAAAAACTCATTCTTGGCTAGCTGCAGGGAAAATCATAAACGGAGAATATGGGTTTGGATCGTGGCGGTGCTGTCCCAGCTCCTTCTGTATGGCGGCATGATGATGATCTATCTGAGCAGGATCAGAGGGTATCAGGCGAATGGGGATTACAGAAGCCCCGCAGGCTTTCAGGAGGCGATGTGCCGGGCAGCCAGGGATGCGCTGGCATTTTCCGACAACCTGTACGGAACGATCTTCATTTTGGCGGCCATCATCGGTATGCAGGGATTTTCTTACCTCTATGACAGAAGAAAGGTGGATATGTATCACAGCGTGCCGGTGTCGAAGGACAAGAGGTTTGCGGTGGTCTACCTAAACGGCATTTTCATTTACCTTGCGGCTAATCTGTCCGGCATGATTCTGGGAACGGTCATTGCGGTGTCCCAGAAAGCGGTGAATGTGGATGTGCTGGCAAATGCGGGACTGGCTTTTGTGTGGAATTTGTTTTTGTTTTTGGCCGTCTACCATATGATGATTCTGGCGGTGATGCTGACGGGGAATCGTTTTGTGACAGTCTGTGTGTTTTTGGCTTTTGCGCTTTATGAGCTCTGTCTGCAGTCCCAGATCGGCAGTTTGAAACGCATCTTTTTTAAGACGTATTCCGAATACTATATTAGCACGGAGCCAAAACTGTCGGTGATCTATGACTGTACGCTCAATATCTGGAACATTAAGAATGCGTCAGATGCTGCGGATGCGGCTGCCATTGCCATGCCCATTGTGGCCAAGTGGATTTTGATTGCGGCTGTGCTTTTGGCGCTTACTTACCTGGCCTATAAAAAAAGACCCTCCGAGGCGGCGGGCCAGGCTATGGCTTTTCCCTTTATGGAGCCTGTATTCAAGGTGGCGGTGGCGATTCCTATCGCTCTTTTGGCGGGTGGATTGGTGTACGATACTTCCTATCAGAATGAAATGCTGCAGATGGCCGGCATGCTGGCAGGCGGGCTGATATTCTGCGCGGCGTCGGAAGTGCTTTTCGATTTCGATATTAGAAGTCTCTTTAAGCATCTGCCCTCAAGCGGCATTGCTCTCGCCTGTATTTTGGCAATATTTAGCGTCTTTAAATGGGATATTTTTGGGTATGACAATTACATACCGGCGCAAAATAAAGTGGAGAGTATTGCAATTTCAGCAGACGGGTACTATGATAGCTATTGGGATGAGAACCGGCCGTATTTTGAGAAAAGTCAGTTTGAAAAAGAAAACATGTTCCTGACGGATACGGAGCCTGTGCTGGCGCTGGCAAAGGCCGCGGAGGGAGCTGACCCGGAGACCATGGGGGATGACCGGTATGTGCAGATTTTGTATCGCCTGAAATCCGGCAGACAGGTAGCCAGGGCGGTTCAGACGGATTACGATGATCCGGCGACGGAGGAACTTCTCAATCAGATTTTCCGGACAGACGCTTTTAAGAAGGGTGTATTCCAGGGAATCACGGATGAGACTTCCTATGCGGCTCTGGAAGGAATTATCTACACCAACGGCCCGGCGAGGGCAGTGATTCCGGTGGAGGAGGCAGGCCGCCTTCGGGAGGCATGGATCAAGGATATGGAGCAGTTCGACTTTTCGCTTGTAAGGCATAACCGTCCCTGCGGCATCCTGTATTTTAACTATAAAAATTATAACCAGAGACAGTGGTATGTGTACGACAGCTTTGAAAACACGGTTTCCGCGCTAAAAGAGCTGAAGGCGTACTATCCGATGGAACTTGACGCGGCGGATATCGAGTCGGTTACGGTGACCTGTTACCACAATGAGCTTACGCAGCAGGATAATACAGTGGATTACGAGGCTGAGCCGAGGGCTGTGGCCGAGACATGGGATGCGGGAGATACGGATTACTCTGTCTCTGAAACTTTCTATGACGAGGAGCAGATCGCACAGATCCTGCCGCACATCTATTGCACCTGGGGGATAGATGCGCCATGGGGCCGTTACAAGGATCTGGATGAAAACTATTCGCTGGAGGTCGTGTTTAAGAGAGATACCACATATCCGTACCAGAGGGACAGCTACTATTTCGGCTATTCCTTCTACGCGGGGCAGGTGCCGGATTTTGTGGTGGAGGCCACGGCATATTCAGGGGAAAGTGAGTAAGGAAAGGGAACAGACGTGGACGATAACAGATGGGACGAGCCTGTGATTCAGGTGAAGGATCTCTATAAAATATATCGGGTCGGAGAGGAGAGAGTGCGGGCTTTAAACGGAGTCAGTTTTTCCATCAGGCGTGGGTGTTTCTGCTCCATTGTTGGCGCCTCCGGCTCTGGCAAGTCCACGCTGCTCAACATGCTGGCGGGATTGGAGAAGCCCACCAAGGGCGAGATTGTGATCGCTGGGGAGCACATGGAGAAAAAGACGGAGAATCAGCTTGTGGCGTTCCGCAGGGAGCATATCGGCTTTATCTTTCAGTCCTTCAATCTGATGGGGACGATGAACGCCATTGAGAATGTGGCTCTGCCGCTTACTTTTCAGGGGATGGACAGGAAGAGCCGCAACAAAAAGGCGGAAGAGATGTTGGATCTGGTGGGCTTGACCAAACATAAGCGGCACAGGCCGAACCAGATGTCCGGAGGCCAGCAGCAGCGTGTGGGCGTGGCAAGGGCGCTGGTGGTGGAGCCGGAGATCATCTTCGCGGACGAGCCTACGGGTAATCTGGATTCTAACACTTCCGTGGAAGTGATGAACTTGATGAAGCGGGTGGTGCGGGAGAAAAACCAGACGCTGGTGATGGTTACCCATGATAATTATCTGGCGGGTTTTGCGGATATTGTAATCCGGATCCGGGATGGAAAAATTCTGGAGATCGACGAGAGGGACGGGCAGGATGTGCCGGAGGAGATTGCGGTGCAGGCGTGAGTGCCGGAACTTACATGAGGGATAAAAGGGTGCTCAGGAAAATGAGCAGAGTTTAGTTGAGAGGACAGGGGCGATGGAGAAAAAAACAAGAACCCAAAATATTACATTCAGACATCTGGCAGGCGGATTGGCAGGCCTGTTTTTTGCGCTGTGCATTTGTGGGCAGGCAGGATTATGGAATACTGCGCCGGCTGCGTATGCGGAGGAGAACAAGGAGAGCGTCAGCGAAAATGAAATCAAATATGTAGAGCGGACTTCCGACCGGGTGATCACTGACGATGACCGTTTCGACGCTGACGAGGATCTGCTCTACTATATGCAGAGTCTGGAGGTGCGCTATCATCTGGATGAGAAGGTGATGGAGGGTCTGCATAAGCTCTTTGACAGCGCGGTCTACTATATTGCCAACACGGAAATGTCGCTGACGGAACTGTGGTCCTATGTTTCCTCCGTCAAAGGTTCCATGGACAGCGCCGCTACGAACAAGCTGACCCAGACCACAAGCGAATTCTTGCAGGTGG
The DNA here is from genome assembly GCA_002493835.1 of Lachnospiraceae bacterium UBA7060. Classification (GTDB taxonomy): domain Bacteria; phylum Bacillota; class Clostridia; order Lachnospirales; family Lachnospiraceae; genus UBA3282. Next base: position 4,779 of record DLAA01000111.1, read on the forward strand.
GAGATAACTGGCAGACACCTGTTGTGAGTTACGGGCAGGGCGTTTCCATTGTGCTGCCTATCGTCAATTTTGGAACGGAGGAGTTGAATAACCTGATTGTGGAGCCTGTGGTCTCCACGCTGGTGACGGAGTGGCCCTTCGAACCGGATACCACCAACTATCTGCAGACGGAGCCTTTTATTCCAGGCTGTCAGACGAAAGAGGCGGCCATGGCCAACCGCCGGGAATTTACCTTTCATTTTAAAACGAGAAGCGATGTGATGACAGGATATTACCCGTTAAAGTTTCATATATCCTATACCAAGGCGGGGGTCCGCAGCGAGGAGCCGGCGGAGCTTACAGTGTATGTGAAGACTGTCGGTAAGCCGGGCAGCGGCATGATCGGCGGCAACGGGCAGGAAACTTCCGGCTCTAAACCCCGTATTGTGGTGACGGGATTTGAGACGAACCCGGCAAAGGTCTTTGCGGGGGAAACTTTTACTTTGACGATTCATGTAAAGAATACCGCCAAGGATACGGCGGTGACCAATGTGCTTTTTGATATGCAGGCAGCGCAGGAAGGAGAGGATAAGACTAACACCTACTCCGCTTTCCTGCCCACTTCAGGTTCCAGTTCCGTCTATATGGAGCAGATAGCCGCAGACACGTCTGCAGATATTGTGATTGAGATGACAGCGAAGGCGGATCTGGCGCAGAAACCTTATGTTCTGGATGTCAACATGAAATATGATGCGGGCACGGTTTTTGATTTGACGGACAAGGCAAGCGTGTCGATTCCGATTTCGCAGGAGAGCCGGTTTGATACCAGCATTCCGGAGGTGGTGCCTGACAGTATCGAGGTGGGTTCCCAGTCCAATGTGATGTTCAGCATTTACAATACGGGAAAGACGACCCTCTATAATGTGCAGGTGAAATTTATCGCGGATTCTATCGCGGAGGCATCAGCCTTTGTGGGCAATCTTCAGTCCGGCAACACGGGCAATGTGGATGTGATGCTGACGGGCGCGGCTCCGACTATGGACGACGGTATTGTGAAACTGGAAATTTCCTATGAGGACGACGCGGGCAATGTGACCACGTCGGAGAAAGAAATCACCCTTTTTGTGACAGAGCCTATGATGGATGACATAATGATGGGGGATGATATGATGGGCGACGATATAATGCTGGACGGCGGAGAGGGCGGCAAGCCCAAGGTAGGTTTAATTGTAGGAATTACCGTGGGAGTGATTGCCGTGGCGATAGCCGGACTTACTGTGTTCGTGAAGCTTCGCAAAAAGAAAAAGGAGGCACAGGCCCGAGCGGAGGAGCTCGCGGATTTGGAGAAAGATTTGTGATAGCAGTTTGGCCGGGCCGAATCTGTAGAAAGGTAATCATAATGAAATTTCTTGATTTGCTGCGGATGAGCAGCAGTAATCTTTGGAAAAGAAAAGTGAGAACGATTCTGACGGTATTGGGTGTGGTGATTGGCGTGGCCTCCATCGTAGTCATGGTATCGCTTGGCTTGGGACTGAGCCGTTCTTTGATGGCGCAGTACGAGTCTTATGGAAGTCTGACCCAAGTGACGGTGAACCAGCCCTGGGAGGAGACAGAGGATGTGAAGCGCCTGGACCAGGGCCTGATCGATGAAATTCTGGCGATGGAGCATGTAGAGTCGGTTTATCCGGTGCTTGAGACGCAGGCACTTGCCAAATATGGAAGCTATGAGGGATACCTGCAGCTGCAAGGTATGCCTGCGGAAGCCTTTCAGGATATGAATATCACGGTGGGGCAGGGGCAGCTTCCAGGGGAGGATGAGGCGTTGACATTCTTTTATGGCTGTGAGGTACTGCAGAATTTCTATAATCCCAAGGGAAACGGAGGGATGGGGGAACCGCCGGATATTGATCTGATGAATGATCCTATTTTTGTCATTTTTGATATGAATGCTTACTATGAGGCGGGTTCCACGGATGAGAACGGACAGACAAAAAAGCCGCCGAAAAAGTATTTGATCGATACGTGCGGCGTGGAGGCGTCTCCCGGGGAGGATCAGTGGTCCCAGTACGGCTGGTATACTTACTGCGATATCGATCAGCTCATGGCGGAGCTGAAAAAGATTTTCAAGAATAAAGTGATACCAGGGCAGCCCACAACAAAGACAGGGAAGCCCTATAAGGAGATCTTTTACAGCCGCCTTTTGGTGAATGTGGACAGTATGGATAACGTGGTTGCGCTGCAGAAAACTTTGACAGATTTGGGCTATAATGCTTACAGCCAGGCGGAGTGGGTGGAGTCCGAGCAGAAGACCATGGGCTATATTCAGGCAGTGTTGGGCGGCATCGGTGCAGTGTCGCTTTTCGTAGCTGCTATCGGCATCACCAACACGATGATGATGTCCATCTATGAGCGTACGAAGGAGATCGGCGTGATGAAGGTGCTGGGTTGTGATCTTCGCAATATCCGCAGCCTCTTTTTGATGGAGGCCGGATTTATTGGGTTTATCGGTGGTGTGATCGGTCTGATATTGAGTTTTATTCTGTCTATAGTGATCAATAAGGTGGCGGCGGGAGCTAACGAGTATATGAGCACTTCAGGGGGAATTTCCTATATTCCCATATGGCTTGTCTTTCTTTCTTTGGTGTTCGCTGTGATGGTGGGCATGGTGGCAGGATTTTTCCCGGCCAGAAGGGCAATGCGGTTGAGTCCATTGGCGGCGATACGAAATGAATAGATTGAGCAATCACTCTGATGAGCTGAAAATGAGGATTCGTGTGAGAAGAAAAAATGAAACGTAGAGAGAAAAAAGGAAAAATTTTGGCTTTAGCCGGGATGTGCATGCTGGTGTTGTGTTTCGGGTGTGGGCAGGAAGACGGTGCGGCGCAGGGGATTGAAGAGCCGTCGTATACGGAGGATGATCTGCCGGGAAAAGCCGGGGACGGTGAGGGCTTGACGAACGAGATACCGGATAGCGCGTATGTATCTGGTGAGGATCTTGACAGTGATGCAGTGGATGGAGAGGAAGTGAAGGGGGAAGCTGATGGCGGACAGGAACTGGAGGATGGTCTGTTGGGGAAAGTCTGGGGAGGCAGAAGTCTGACGCCGGAGGAACTGCAGGAGTACTCTGAGTGGATACAGGAGCGCTCTAATTATGGCTTTTTGTTGTCCGAGTGGGAGAATCCCACACAGGTTGATTTGTATGAGGTGTTCTACAACGGGGCAGGGATTTCCCGGGAGGGGACGGAAGCAGAGAAGAAGGCATATCTGGATCGAAACGGCCTACAGGAGATCAATACGGATTTTTATGCGATGGATAAGGCGGCTGTCAGCGCGATGCTTTTGGGGAAAGTGGGACTTTCTTACGATGAGCTTGTGGCGAAGGGCAGTGATGGGTTGGAAAACTGGTATGATGCAGAGACGGACAGTTTTTGTACGGAGGCTGGGGATACCAATTACGTTAAGTTCATATGCACCGACGGTGTTATCAACGAGGAGGGGACGAGAGTTATCCTGCGCTGTGATGGAGATGAATGGGTCAAAACTTGCGAGGTTGAGGTGGCTGAGGGAGAGGGAGAGAGGGGATTCCTTGGCAATCATATCATAGACGGCCTGATGTTAGATGTGGAGGAAGAATCCGAAAAGGGATGTAAATGATAGATTAAAAAATGCTTGCTTTTTTTGTCGAATATGTTGTATCATAGATTTACATAAATTTTTATTATGGTAATCTTTGGCAACATAGGATGGAGGAGTAAGTATGAAAAAATACAGGAAAAAGACACGGCTGTGTGCAGCGGCTCTTGCGGTATGTGGATTGGTGCTTTCGCCTGTAGAGGGTACAGGCATGAATGTGCAGGCAGCCGAGGTCGTTGCGACGGTACAGGGAAAAGTGATGGAAAAGACCACCTCCAAACTGCTGTATCTGGATACTCCGGAAGGCAAAATGGAGATTAAGATGGATGGGGAAACCAATACAGGCGGCTGTAAGGTCTTACTGCCGGATAAGGAGATCAGCGTTTCTGTCGCCAACGGCTCTGACGGGTATCTTCATGCTGTTACCATTTCTGAGGAGGCGGCAGAGCCTGCGGTTACGCTGGATATGTCCAATGTTTCCAGTGTAGTGGGGACGTTAAATGAGAAAACCACCGAGAACGTGCTCCATATGGACACGGCTCAGGGAGAGATGGAATTGAAGCTGGACAAGAATACGGATATGAGCGGTTGCACTGTGCTGGTGGTGTCGGGAAAATATGTGGTGCGCTGTGCGAGGGGTGACGATGCCTATATGCATGCTGTCAGTATTGCGGATGTGGCGCAGGCACCGGCGAGTTCTTATACCGCATCGACGAGCTATCAGACAGCGGTGGTCAATGTGGATGGGACAACGAAAACGATCACAGGGACGGTCAAAGACAACACTGATGAGACGACTCTTTATCTGTCAACTTCGGAGGGAGATTTTAAAATAAAAATTTATGACAGTACAGATACGTCCAGAGGCATGGTGCTGACACCCGACAATAAGCTGATGGTAACGTATTTCCGCAGTACAGACAACAATCTTTATGCGGCGTCGATTGTGGGCGTGAAAGACAGTTCCTCGGCGACGGTGGATACTTCGTCGCAGGCAACAGTGACTGGAACAGTCAAGAGCAAGTCTACAGAGAATATTCTGGTATTGGATACGTCTGCGGGGGAGATGGAGTTGAAACTCGACAGAGTGTCTAGTCCAAGTGGCTGTAAGGTGCTTGTAAAAGATAAAAAGATTTCTGTGACCTGTTCCAGAGGCGATGACGCTTACATGCACGCGCTCACTGTTACTGCGGTTGGCTCAGCGAACAATACGATAAATAGTACGCCAAACTATACGCCCAGCTATACATATGATACATCTGGTGATGTGGGATAAGTAATAAATAATACATATTTTAGACCTTCTCTGCGCATGATAGATACAAAAAGTGCACAGAGGAGGTTTTTTGATGGGAAATAAATTGAGGATTGTGGATGTACATGCAAGAGAAATTCTGGACTCCCGTGGGAATCCTACCGTGGAGGCGGAAGTGACTGTGGAGAAGGAAGTGGGAGGCAGCCAATATGTCGGGCGTGCCGCTGTGCCAAGCGGCGCAAGTACAGGAAGATTTGAGGCTGTAGAGCTTCGCGACGGGGAGACCAGATATTTTGGTCTGGGAACGACAAGGGCGGTGAACAATGTCAACACAAAGATCAGAGAGGCGCTGCTTGGCATGGACGCTTTCGATCAGGGATATGTTGACCGTGTACTAATCTCGCAGGACGGTACAGAGAACAAGAGCAATCTGGGAGCCAATGCCACGCTGGGAGTGTCTATGGCATGTGCCAGAGCCGGAGCGGCAGCTTTGGGGATTCCTCTGTACCGTTATTTGGGAGGCGCTTACACAAGGCTTTTGCCGGTACCTATGATGAATATTTTAAACGGCGGCAAACACGCGGATAACACTGTGGATTTTCAGGAATTTATGATTATGCCGGTGCAGGCGGAGAGCTTCGCGGAAGGACTTCGCATCTGTGCAGAGATTTATCACAACTTGAAAAAAATCTGCAATGACAGAGGTCTTTCTACAGGTGTGGGGGACGAGGGTGGTTTTGCACCTTCTCTTCCGGATGCCTTCGCAGTGCTGGATTTGATTGTGGAGTCCATCAAGGCGGCGGGATACACGCCGGGACAGGATATCAAGATTGCGCTGGACGTGGCTGCCTCCGAGCTTTATAATGAGGCGGATGGTGTGTACCATTTTCCAGGTGAGACGGAGTTAAAGCGGTACAGACAGACGGAAGGGTCTTTTGTGTCGGAGTGCTATGAGGCGGGATGTCAGACGCCGGATTGCGGGGAAATTCCGGAGATTACCAGGAGTACGGAGGAAATGGTTGCCTACTATGAAGAATTGGTGGAGCGTTATCCTATTGTCTCCATTGAGGATGGATTGGCGGAAGATGATTGGGATGGCTGGCAGATGATGACGAAGAAGCTGGGAGATAAAATACAGCTTGTGGGCGATGACTTGTTTGTCACCAACACAAAGCGGCTGGATGCGGGTATCAAATTGCACACAGCCAACGCAATTTTGGTGAAGGTGAATCAGATTGGCACGGTCAGTGAGGCTATGGATGCTATAGAGATGGCGCAGAAGAACGGTTACAAGACGGTGATTTCTCACCGGTCCGGGGAGACGGAGGATACCTTTATCGCGGATCTCGCCGTGGCGGTGAATGCAGGACAGATTAAGACGGGAGCACCCTGCAGAAGCGACCGGGTTGCGAAGTACAACCAGCTTTTACGGATTGAGGAAGAGCTGGGGAGTGTGGCCTGCTACAAGGAGCCCTTTAACAAAATATAACCGCAAAAGAAAAACAAGCGGATGCGAAGCAGATATTTGTACAAGCGCCTTCCTAGAAAGAAAGCTGGGAGGCGCTGTGTTTGTTCTTTTGTGGGAGATTGGCGGTCTAATAAAAATTCCTTTCATTGCTTTACAGGCAGCAGTTTTGTATAATGATAAAAAAGGTCAAAGTATATGCTGTTTGAAACGCTGGAGGGGCCATTGTTGCAGGTTTATGAGAACGATACGAGAATTGCAGAGGAGCAGCCATGCAGATTATAAAAAGTAATAAAGATCAGTTTCAATATGATATTCACGCTCTGGTAAAGTCTTTTTACCCGGAGTGGGAGCCGAGATTATTAGCACCGGATTCTGAAGTCAGGGACAGAAGGATTCTGGAAGGGGAGCCGGTGATGGAGCTGAGCTTTGGTGAAACGGAAGTGACGTTGAAAATATTCGGCAGTGCGTCGGGATTATCTGGAGAGAAGGGTTTACATAATTCTGAATTGGCGAAAGTATTATCCGATTCTGCCGCGCCAAATATTTTACATCAATCAAACAGCGGAAAGAGTGACGAGAGAACTGGAAATGTGTATATATGGCATCCGGCCGAGACGGCGGATACACCGGAATATAAGAATGCTTTCAAACGTTTTCTTTACACGTCTCTGCAGGATGAGACGGGCATTTCTCTGCCTTGGGGGAATCTTACGGGAATCCGTCCCACAAAGATCGCCATGACCATGATGGAACAGGGGAAAAGTGAGGAGGAAACGGCATCATTTTTGAGGACGATGCATTTTGTGAGCAGGGAAAAGACATCTCTCGGAGTGGAAATTGCGAAAAGGGAGATGGAGATTTTGGACACCCTGCATTATGAGAATGGTTACAGCCTCTATGTTGGCATCCCGTTCTGTCCAACTACCTGTCTGTACTGCTCTTTTACTTCTTACCCGATTCGGGTGTGGAAAAAAAGAGTGGGAGAATATTTAGAGGCACTGGAACGGGAGATCGATGCCGTGGCTTTTCTCTTCCAGGGGAAAATACTCGATACTGTGTACATCGGCGGCGGTACACCCACTTCTCTGTCGGCCAGGGAACTGGAACGACTGCTCAAGAAGTTGAAAAATTCCTTTGATTTTTCTACAGTGCAGGAATTTACGGTGGAGGCAGGAAGAGCTGACAGTATTACGGAAGAAAAGCTTAGGGTGCTCTACGAAAACGGCGTGACAAGGATATCTGTAAATCCCCAGACAATGAAGCAGGAAACTCTTGCTCTCATCGGCAGACAGCATACTGTGGAGCAGGTGGAGGAGGCTTTTCACCTGGCTAGAGAGGTTGGCTTTGCCAATATTAATATGGATATTATTCTGGGCCTTCCAGGTGAGACGGCGGTGGATGTGGCACACACCATTGAGTCGATTCAGGCTCTTTCACCGGATGCATTGACGGTGCATTCCCTGGCTGTAAAAAGGGCTTCCAAGCTGAGCCAATGGATTGCTAAGAACGGGGCAACGGCTTACAATAACACGGAGGAGATCATGGAGATTGCAGCACGGGGAGCGGCGGATATGGATATGGTTCCCTACTATCTTTACCGTCAGAAAAATATGTCGGGAAACTTTGAGAACGTGGGATATTCCAAACGGAATAAATATGGAATTTACAATATTTTGATCAACGAGGAAAAACAGACCATCGCGGCGCTGGGGGCAGGTTCTATCACTAAGGGCGTATTTTCGGAAGACAGGATCGAACGGTGCGAAAATGTGAAGGATGTGGCCCAATATATTGGAAGAATCGATGAGATGATTGAGAGAAAGCGGAAGCTTTTCAGCTAAAACTATAGTTTAAGATATCCTTAATATTATTGAGTACTGGATAAAAATATGATAGTTTTAAGGTATAGGCAGCAGGTATAATTTTAGGGCAACTGTAGCAATAATTGTATCAACAGAGGAAAGGAAGGAAGTACAGATGAAGAGTAGATTGTATTATGTACTATATTTTTTATATGTCATTGTAGTGGCATTTGTTTTATATTTGAACGGTGTTTTTACTGGGGAAGAGATTTCCATTGTCAATTTGGCAATTAATATTGGGTTTCTGATTATCATCGGGATTCTCTTTTTTATCTCTTCCGTCAGTTTTGGCAGGCTTAACAGTATCACTTATGAGCTGAAAGAGGTTACAGTTCGGCTGAGGAAGGAATACAAGGAAGCAAACGGGAAAAATCTTTGGGAAAATTATCGAAATAATGATAAGCTTTTTGAGGAGGAAGTGTTGCAGGATGCGTTCGATAAGTACCGTCTGAGGGTAAAAGGTGCAAAGACGAAGCGAGGAGCGATTCCTGCCTGTGATTTAGAGGAATATATCAATGAGGATCTTTTGGATAAGGCAGGCATGAACTTCTACAATTCCGGGATTTCTGGTACGCTTACAGGTTTGGGGATTTTGGGAACGTTTCTTGGCCTGTCTATGGGGCTGGGGGCATTCAGCGGAGACGATATTTTTACGATTTCCGATAATGTGGGGTCTTTGCTTTCAGGAATGAAAGTGGCATTCCACACATCGGTATATGGTATCTTTTTTTCATTGGTGTTCAATTTTGTTTATCGGAGTATTATGTCAGATGCTTACGAGACATTGAATGAATTTTTATGTGCATTTCGTCAGACTGCGCAGCCACGTGCAGCAAAGGAGGATGAGAGTGCGTCCATGATGCTCATTTATCAGTCGGGGATGGCGAGCTCCTTAAAGCAGATACTTGAGATCATAAAGGGCGATGCGGCAGAACAGACGGCAGGCTTAGAGCGTATCGTAGATAAATTTACCGAACAGATGGAAAAAGCACTGGATACAGACTTTAAGAAACTCGGAAATGTTTTAAAGACCGCAGGAGAGTCACAGGCTGTCAGTGCAGCAAATGCGGCGGATATGGTGGAAGCAGTAACAGCGCTTGTGGAAGTAAACCGCAATGTGCAGGATGCTCTCGCCAAGGTCATGGAAAGACAGGAGTTGTTTGCGAGACAGATTGAGGGGCAGAAGAAAATGCTGGCAGATACATGCAGTGAGATAAGTGATGAGATCAGCAGCCAGTTATACACCTTCGGACAGATGAGGAGCTTATATGAAGAATAGACAAAGGAACAGGGAAGCTTTTGCGGAGCACAGCTATTGGCAGTCCTATTCGGATATGATGGCGGCGCTTCTGCTGATTTTTATTTTGATGATAGCGATCACTCTTACTATATACAGACAAAAAACAAACGACTTGGATAAGACAAGGCTGGAGCTTAACGCCGCACAAAGTCAGCTGGATGCGACCATAGAAGATCTGGAACTTTCCAAGGCAGAGCTGGAGAAGTCCAACGAGGACCTTGCTTCTTCATTGGCGCAGCTGCAGGAGGCTTATGAGCAGGCTGCACTGACAAATGATGAATTAAATAACGCTTATCTGGAAATAGAAAATGCCAGACAGGAATTGACGACGACGAAGCAGGAATTACAGGATATCGTCGGGATTCGTACGGATATTATTGGGGCTTTGCAGTCCGCGTTCAGCAATTCTACTATGAAAGTGGATGCCCAGACAGGCTCCATTACGTTTTCTTCCGATGTGCTTTTTCGCTATAACAGCGCTTCACTTACAGCGGACAGCAGAGAAACACTAAAAAATATCATTCCTATGTATCTGGATGTGCTGCTCCAGGATCAGTTCCGTGATTATATTGCGGAAATTATCATTGAAGGACATACGGACACGGATGGCGGTTACCAGAGTAATATGGAGTTATCCTATGAACGTGCCAATGCGGTGGCAGATTTTTGTCTGAACAAAAGAAACGGACTTGGCGAGACGGAGATTGAACAGCTTCAAAAGCTTCTCACTGTCAACGGAAAATCTTGGAGCAATCCGGTTTATCAAAAAGATCTTTCAGGCAATCCCACACAGGAGGTAGATATGGCAGCTTCCAGGAGGGTAGAAATCAAGTTCCGTCTGAAAGAAGATGAAATGATAGAAAAAATCGCAGGGGTTCTGAATCAGGAATAAGGGGCAGACCTACCGCGGTACTCTGAGTGGGGCAAAGCGGATGGAGTGATAAATATTTTAAATGAACAAAGGAGGAATTCAGAATGCAGTACAGAATTATCGGGGACACTATGCCGGCGGTGGAGGTATTGTTTGATGCGCCTGGGGAAGCCATGTACACGCAGTCGGGTGGTATGGCTTGGATGACGGAAGGGATTGCCATGGACTCTAACATGAAGGGCGGCCTGGGCAAAAGCATTGGCAGAATGTTCACCGGAGAGTCTCTGTTTATGGCGACTTATAAGGCGGAGCGCGCGGGCAGCATGGTAGCTTTTGCCTCCACAGTAGCAGGGGAGGTGCTTCCTGTCGATGTGGGGGCAAACGGCGGTATGATCTGTCAGAAGGGCGCTTTTCTCTGTGCGCAGGAGACGGTAAATCTGAATGTTGCGTTTACAAAGAAATTTTCAGCGGGACTGTTTGGCGGCGAGGGATTTATTCTGCAGGATATCAGCGGAACAGGCATGGTATTTCTTGAGATCGACGGCAATAAAGTGGAGAAAACCCTGGCGCCGGGGGAAGTCCTCAAGGTAGATACGGGAAATGTGGTTGCCTTTGAGAAGACAGTGCAGTATGAGATTGAGACCGTAAAGGGGTTGAAAAATATCTTTCTAGGCGGTGAGGGATTGTTTTTGACGAAGCTGACAGGGCCCGGAAAGGTAGTACTCCAGACCCAAAACTTCAATGAATTTGCGGGGCGGATTATTCGGATGGTGCCATCTAGATAAAGGGAATCAGACTGCGGGAAAACATGACATACAGCTGTCCTGTTTGCTCTGTTACAATTAGGAAAGCAGGAAGTGAAAGATTTGTATGTAAAGGAGCAGGGGTATGGCATTTGATTACAAAAAGGAATACAAAGAGTTCTATATGCCAAAAGAAAAGCCAGAGATCGTGGCGGTTCCAAGGATGAATTATCTGGCGGTCCGGGGCAGCGGAGATCCAAACATAGAGGGCGGAGAGTATAAGGAGTCGATCGGTCTTCTCTATGGTGTGGCGTTTACCATCAAAATGAGCAAAAAAGGGGGTCATCAGATCGAGGGGTATTTTGACTATGTGGTGCCTCCACTGGAAGGTTTTTGGTGGCAGGATCATGTGTTAGGTGTAGATTACAGCAGAAAAGAAGATTTTCGGTGGATATCCATGATCCGTCTTCCTGATTTTGTCACGCAGTTGGATTTCGAATGGGCTGTTTCAGAGGCGGCGCAGAAGAAAAAATAGGATTTTTCAAAAGTGGAATTTTTGACAGTGGAAGAAGGGTTATGTGTGCAGTGCATGCATGTCGGCGCTTACGATGATGAGCCAAAGACCGTGGCAATAATGGAGGAATATCTGCAGGCGAATGGTTACGAAAATGACTTTACTGCTGATAGGTTACACCATGAGATCTATCTCTCGGATGCAAGGCGCGTGCCGCCAGGGAGGCGCAAAACGGTGATTCGGCATCCGGTTAAGAAGGTTTCTTTATAAAAAAGACTGCCATATGGTAACGGAGAGGCTGGAAAATGTTGTAAGAACATTTTCTGGCTTTTTTTCTTCAGAATATTATAAATCCCTACATCTTGAAAAACCTTCCAAAACAGTGTAAAATCTAACAAGCGTATATTTATAAGAAAATATGATAAAATGCATTGACACGGAGGTAGCTATGGCATTAAATAAAAAACCGGTCACTGGCATGAAAGATATCTTGCCGGAGGAGATGGAGATCCGCGATTATGTGATCGGCGTTATCAAAGAAACTTATGGAAATTTCGGATTCACTTCGATCGAGACTCCCTGTGTGGAAAATCTTGCCAATCTGAATTGTAAGGCGGGAGGCGAGAATGAGAAGCTGATATTTAAAATTTTAAAGCGGGGAGAGAAACTGCGTCTTGCGGAGGCGAAAGGGGAGGAAGATCTGGTGGATGGAGGGCTTCGCTATGATTTGACAGTTCCGTTGGTCCGATATTACGCAGCCCACGTAAGCGAGCTGCCCTCGCCCTTCAAGGCTCTTCAGATGGGGAATGTGTGGCGTGCGGACAGGCCCCAGCGGGGACGGTATCGCCAGTTCATGCAGTGCGATATCGACATTCTGGGAGAGGCTTCCAATCTAGCCGAGATTGAGCTTATTCTGGCTGCTACTACGACGCTTGGCAGGCTGGGTTTCAAGGATTTTAATATCCGCATCAATGACAGGCAGATATTGAAGGCCATGGCAGCCTACAGCGGCTTTGCCATGGAAGACTACGATCAAGTTTTTATCATTCTGGACAAGATGGATAAGATCGGTATGGAAGGCGTGGAGAAAGAACTTTTAGAGGCTGGATTCCCAAAGGAGAGTGTGGAGAACTATCTGGCGTTGTTTGAAGGGATGGAGAAGGCGGATGACGCCATCGCCTATATTGCGGAGAAACTTTCTGACGTGCTCCCTGAGGGTGTAATGGAGAGCTTTCAGGAAATGATAGACAGTGTGGAGGCTGCCAAGGGTGATTTTTTTAAGCTGGTTTTTGATCCCACGCTGGTGCGCGGTATGTCCTACTATACAGGTACGATTTTTGAGATTGATATGCCCCAGTTTGGCGGCAGCTGCGGCGGCGGCGGAAGATATGACAAGATGGTTGGAAAATTTACAGGAAATGATGTGCCAGCCTGCGGGTTCTCCATCGGTTTTGAGCGGATTATTTTGTTGCTTTTGGAGAGCGGTTTCAAAGTACCCAAGGTGGGGAAAAAGATTGCCTATCTCATGGAGAAGGGGCTGCCCGCTGAAAAATTGCGCGAGGTGATGGCAAAGGCGCAGGCGGAGAGGGAACTGGGGAATCAGATTTTGGTTGCCCGCATGAATAAGAATAAGAAATTTCAGAAAGAACAACTCAGCGCACAGGGATATGAAGAGTTTTGCGAGTTTTACAAAGAGGAATTAAAACGATAAAGAAGCCGTCTGAGTAAGGTCAGACAAACACTTCGGAAAAGAGGGAATTATAATCATGGCTGAATCAATGAAGGGATGGAAAAGATCGCACCGCTGTGCGGAGCTTTCCACACAGAATGTGGGGGAAGAAGTAACCGTCATGGGATGGGTGCAGAAGCAGAGAAATAAGGGTGGTATTATTTTTGTGGACTTGAGAGACCGCTCCGGGATTCTGCAAATTATATTTGAAGAGAGCGACTGCGGTGCGGAAGGCTTTGCCAAGGCGGAAAAGATGAGAAGCGAATTTGTAATCGCGGTGGTTGGCAAGGTGGAGAGACGTTCCGGGGCTGTCAATGAGAATCTGAAAACGGGTGAGATTGAGGTCCGCGCTGCCAAGGTCCGCGTTCTGTCTGAGTCCGAGACACCGCCCTTTCCGGTGGAGGCGGAGTCCAAGACAAAGGAGGAAATCCGCTTAAAGTATCGTTACTTGGATTTGAGAAGGCCGGATTTACAGGAGAAGCTGATCCTGCGCAGTAAGATTGTTTCAAAGATGCGATCTTTTATGGCAAACGAAGGCTTTTTGGAGATTGAGACGCCGATTTTATGTAAGTCCACACCGGAAGGAGCCAGAGACTATTTGGTGCCTTCACGTGTACATCCGGGTCATTTCTATGCACTGCCACAGTCTCCGCAGCTCTACAAGCAGCTTTTAATGTGCTCCGGATACGACCGGTATTTCCAGATTGCGAAGTGTTTTAGGGACGAGGATCTGCGGGCAGATAGGCAACCAGAGTTCACACAGGCGGATATGGAACTCTCCTTCGTGGATGTGGACGATGTGATAGATGTCAATGAACGGCTGATCAAATATGTCTGTAAGGAGGCTATCGGTCTTGACGTACAGATTCCCCTGCCGCGGATGACCTGGCAGGAGGCCATGGATCGTTTTGGCTCGGACAAGCCGGACACTCGGTTTGGCATGGAACTAACAGATGTATCCGCGGTGGTTTCGGGCTGTGGTTTCGGTGTCTTCACCTCGGCTTTGGAGAGCGGCGGCTCCGTGCGGGGGTTGAATGTGAAGGGACAGGCAGGTATGCCCAGAAAGAAGATTGACGCGCTTGTGGATTTCGCAAAAGGCTATGGCGCGAAGGGATTGGCTTACTTGAGTGTGCAGGAGGATGGCACATACAAATCTTCTTTTGCCAAGTTTATGACTGCCAAAGAGCTGGATGAGCTGGTGTCGGTGATGCAGGGCGAAAAGGGAGATTTGCTTCTCTTTGCGGCGGATAAGAAAAACATTGTGTACAGTGTCCTTGGAGCGCTCCGTGTGGAGCTGGGAAAGCAGCTGGGACTGATTGATGAATCGCAGTTTAACTTCCTCTGGATCGTGGAGTTCCCGCTCCTAGAGTGGAGTGAGGAGGAAAATCGCTTCATGGCGATGCACCATCCGTTTACCATGCCCATGGAGGAGGATTGGCAGTATATTGATTCGGATCCAGGCAGAGTGCGGGCGAAGGCTTATGACATTGTGTTAAATGGTGTGGAGCTGGGCGGCGGCTCGGTTAGAATTCATCAGGACGATATTCAGGAGAAGATGTTCGAAGTACTGGGTTTCACGAAGGAGAAGGCGTGGGAACAGTTTGGTTTCCTCTTAAGCGCGTTCAAATATGGGGTGCCGCCTCACGCGGGACTGGCATATGGACTGGATCGTATCGTTATGCTTTTAACACATGCGGACAGCATTCGCGAGGTGATCGCCTTCCCGAAGATCAAGGATGCATCCTGTCTGATGACAGAGGCGCCTGGAACGGTGGATGAGAGACAGCTGTCGGAGCTGCAGATTATGATTCAGGATGGAGGAGAATATGGCCGAACAGAAAATAGACAACAAAGCGCTGGAAGAGGCGATAGCGGCTTTTCGCTCGGATAAGGAGAGGGACAGCTATGTGAAAGTGATGGAGCTTATGGAGAAGTCCATGGTGCTGGTGCCGGCTATGCCGCCGGCGGATCTGGCCCCAGAGATCAAAGAGCAGATGATGGCGGGGAAACCGGTACGATTTCCCAAGGAGACGAAGATTGTGCCCTGTCTGCTCCGCAAGGAGTCGGGAGAACAGGCGCTGCCTATCTTCACCTCGCCTGAGCAGATCCCGGCAGACAAAAAACCCCCGATGGTGATGGCTATGCCTTTTATGGGGTGTGTTTCCATGGTGGCGGCTAATTCGGAGAAAGTGGCGGAGATGGTAGTCAATCCTTTCACGGGTATGATGGTTCTCAATAAGTCGGTTTTAGAGGTGGCAGAAAAGCGAAGAAAAGCAGCCGGACAGATTAGGACAGTCCAGATGACGAAAGAACAGTTTCGGGATTTTGCCCATAACAGAGTCACCCTCGCCCTTTTACCCAAATATCTGTTTGCCCATGGAGAAGAGGGACTTAAGAAGCTTCAGCAGGAGGAAGGGACGTTTCTCCTACAATTCTATGAAGAAGTGTATCCGAAGGGGCAGAAGAGTGATAGCAGCGCTGGCGATTTTTCCTTTATGACGTTAAATCTGACAGAGAATATGCAGCTTACCCGTTTAGACATGCCGGACGGTGTCAATAAAAAAGGTATGTGTTATCGGGTTTATGCAGTTTTTAAGCGGGATACGGAAGAAGTTCTGTATTATACCATGGAAAAGACGCAGGATGGAGATTTCATCGCGAAGGTTACACCGGATGGCAGACATGAGATTGTGGAGCCCGTACCAGAAAATGGGGCGGAGATTGAGGCGATCATGTCGCTGTCCGCACAAGAATAATAGGTGATGCAGGGTGACATTTGTTTTGGTGCAAATAGAGGGAATCTATGATGATGGACACAGTTATTTTTGATCTGGATGGTACACTTCTCAATACATTGGAGGATCTGACTGACAGCGTGAACTACGCCATGAAGCAGTTTGAGTTTCCCATTCATACATTGGAGGAAGTGCGTTCTTTCGTGGGAAATGGCGCACCTAAACTGATTGAGAGAAGCATTCCGCAGGGCGTGGAGAATCCTTCCTATGAGGAAGTGCTAAGGACATTTAAGGAACATTATGCCAAGCACTGTGAGGATAAGACACAGCCTTATGAAGGTGTGATGGAAATGTTGGAAACTTTGCAGGGGCAAGGGTATCATATGGCTATTGTCTCCAATAAGTTTGACGGTGCAGTGAAGCAGTTGTGCAGGAAATATTTTGGGAAATATATTGAAGCTGCAATTGGAGAGAGCGCGGAAGTAAAAAGAAAACCGGCGCCCGATACTGTGTATCAGGCGCTCAGAGAGCTTTCGCGTGATGCCTCGCAGGCAGTCTATGTGGGAGACTCTGATGTGGATATCCAGACAGCTGGAAATGTGCCCATGCCCTGCATCAGTGTTACCTGGGGATTCCGCACCGAGGAACAGCTGAAAAAGGCGGGGGCAGCAGATGATTTCATGGTCAAGGCTCCACAGGAGCTTCCATCTCTTCTGACTCGTCTTCGGAAGGAAGGGTAATCAGTACTTTAACGATATGGTTATCCTGAATACCGCAGGCCTGCAGAGAGATACCGTTTTCCAGGAGAATGGATTCCTGATCCTGAGGCAGGCGGTCTAGTTTCTCGAGCATAAGGCCGCCGATGGAATCGTAATCCTCGGAGTCCAGGGAGATGTCAAGGGCGTCATTTATGTCATTTAGTTTCATGGCGCCCTCTACCAGATATTTTCCGTCATCAGTCTCCTGAATCAGATCTTCCTCATCCGCATCGTACTCATCGCGGATTTCCCCAACCAGCTCTTCAATAATATCTTCCATGGTGATCAGACCGACTGTGGCACCGTACTCGCTCAAGACAAAGGCGATATTGCAGGATTTTTCTCGGATCTCCATCAAAAGATCTGATACTTTCTTATATTCATAAGTGTAGTAAGCCTCGCGCAAAATTTTCTTGAGGCTGAATTTTTCTTTGTCTTTCACCAGAATAAAATCTTTGATATTGACAATGCCGATGATGTGGTCCGGATCCTCGTCATAGACGGGAAGGCGTGTAAACATACAGGACTGGAACGTGGAAAGCAGCTCCTGATAAGTGGCGCTCAAGGGAACCGTTGTCATCTGGATTCGGGGGATCATAATGTCCTTTGCCACTGTATCACCAAAATCAAAAATATTGTAGATGAGCGTCCGCTCTTCCGATTCGATCACGCCGCCCTCATGGCTGACGTCGACATAAGTTTTGAGCTCCTTTTCTGTAATGCTGAAGTTGTTTCCCTCAGAACTGATATGTAACAGTCGAAGAATCCAGTTGGAGAGCTTATCTACCAAGAAGATGACCGGGGTAAGAATGGTCATCAAAAGCCTGATAACGGGGCCAAAAAAGAGGGAAATGAATTCGGCCCGCTGCATAGCCCAGGTTTTGGGGATGATTTCACCGAACATCAGAACCACGAATGTCAAAACGCCAGTGGCCATTCCCACAGCTTGGCTGCCCCACATGTTTATGGCAAAGGTGGTGGCAACGGAGGAAGCGGACAGATTGACAATGTTGTTGCCGATCAAGATGGCGCTCAGCATTTTGCCGTATTGATCCAGGATACTGAGTACTCGGACAGCTTTTTTGTTGTCCTCATCAGCTAAGGTACGAAGCCGCACTCGGTTGACTGTTGAAAAGGCTGTTTCTGCCGAAGAGAAGAAGGCTGATAAGAAAATCAGCACACCCAATGAGACAAGTTGTATGACACCTGTGGTATCCAATGATTATTTCACTCCTTATACTATTCTAGATTTTGTAAAAGCAGGAAGTGGATGTATCTTCCTAAATTATGAGCAGCTAAAAAAATATTATTATATGAACAGGAATGTGTCAAGTTTTTATAAAGGGCAGAATACATATAAGATAGATGGCAGGGGAGATAAGAGGAAAGGACAGGAGTGTTATGGGGAAAAAGGAAATATATATGGAAAAGGCGGTTTTTATTATCAAGTGCATGCTGGGTGCATATATTTTGACGGCCGGCCTGCTTTTGCTGCTCGCATTTCTTTTGTACCGCTTCGGGCTGTCCGAGAAGGTGGTATCAGTCTGCATCATTGCAATCTACATAATTGTAACCTTCTTTGCAGGTATACTGGCAGGAAAAAGAGAGGGGAAACGAAAATTCCTGTGGGGGCTGGTCATGGGGGTTTTGTATTTTGGCATTTTAGCGATGGTGTCTCTGGTGGTGAACAAAGGTGTGGAGGATGTGGCCGGCAATATGATGACAGTATTTTTTCTGTGTGCCGGCAGCGGGATGTTAGGCGGGATGATCAGTTGAATGAAGAGATGACTCAGTTAGATGACTCAGTACAAAAAAATACTTTCCGTATTGCGGAATCTGTGTTATACTTGACGCAGACTCTGTAGTCTGCGTTGCAAGAATTCCTGCATTATTTTGTTGGCGCTGCGAAAGAAGAGAGTATATGAGAATACTGTACATTTTATTAAGGAGGACATATTTATGAAGCATATTAAGACTTTATCTACAAGAGACTTAAAAGAATCCATGAAAAAGGGCGGCTGCGGCGAGTGTCAGACATCCTGCCAGTCCGCATGCAAGACTTCTTGCACAGTGGGTAATCAGAGCTGCGAGAGGGCAAAATAATAATCCCGCTGGCAAATTTTATGCAGTTGAGAAATGGTTGGGAAGAAAGCAGGCTCGGCATGCGCGGCGCGTGACGGGTCTGCTTGTGCGCGTGAACGCGGTTTTGTGTATGGCTCAGCTGAAAGATGAAGATAGAAGATAAATTGATAGGAGAAAACCAGTGATACATCAGTACATCAGCAATGGCTATCATATTGTTATGGATGTCAACAGCGGCAGCGTTCATGTGATGGACAAGTACGCCTACGATGCAGTTCCGATAGTGGAACGACTTTTGAGTCAGGGAGTGGAGAATCCGGAAAAGATTGCCCGGACTGTGGAGGAGGAGCTTGCCATAGATTCTCTGGAGGCAGAGGAAACAGTAGGAGAGCTTTTTGCTTTGAAGGAAGCAGGACAGCTCTTTGCAGAAGATATTTACGAAAATTACATAGACGCTTTCAAAACCCGGGAGACGGTGGTGAAGGCGTTGTGCCTGCACATTGCCCACGACTGTAATTTGGCCTGCAAATACTGTTTTGCGGGGGAGGGTGAGTATCATGGAAAACGGGCGCTGATGAGTCTGGAAGTGGGGAAGAAAGCGCTGGATTTTCTGGTAGCTAATTCCGGAAACAGAGTAAATTTGGAGGTGGATTTCTTCGGCGGAGAACCGCTTATGAATTGGCAGGTGGTGAAAGAATTGGTGGCCTACGGCAGGTCTTTGGAGGGACTTCATAATAAGAAGTTTCGCTTTACATTGACCACCAACGGGGTGCTTCTTGATGATGAGATTCTGGCATTTGCCAATAAGGAAATGGCAAACCTTGTGCTCAGCATAGACGGCAGGAAAGAAATTCATGATCTCATGCGGCCTCACCGGGGCGGGCAGGGAAGTTATGACGAGATACTGCCAAAGTATAAAATGGCGGCTGAGAGCAGAAAACAGATGAATTACTACGTGCGTGGCACTTATACTCGGAACAATACGGATTTCTCTGAGGATGTGATTCATTTGGCCAATGAGGGCTTTGAGCAGATTTCTGTTGAGCCTGTGGTGGCCGATAAAAGCGAAGAGTATGCGCTGCGCATGGAGGACGTGCCGAAGCTGCTTAACGAGTATGATAAGCTTGCACTGGAATATATTAGAAGAAAAAAAGAAGGAAAGGGTTTTCAATTCTTTCATTTTATGATAGATTTAGAAGGTGGCCCTTGCGTGGCAAAGAGATTGTCGGGCTGTGGGTCGGGTACGGAGTATCTTGCGGTGACTCCCTGGGGTGATTTGTATCCCTGCCATCAGTTTGTTGGGCAGGAAGAGTTTCTTATGGGAAATGTGGACGAGGGGATCATTCGAGAGGAAATCCGGGACAAGTTCAAAGCGTGCAATGTCTACGCAAAGAAGGAGTGCAGAAATTGTTTCGCGAAATTTTATTGCAGCGGCGGCTGCGCGGCCAATGCCTACCATGAGAGTGGAGATGTGAACGGCGCTTATGAGCTGGGGTGCGAACTCCAGAGAAAACGTGTCGAATGTGCGATCATGATAAAAGCGGCACTTGCCGATGAGGAAAAGGAGAGTTAGTCATGAAAAAGAGCAGAGCGGTTGTCAGTCTGATCGTCTTTGTGCTGATTCTGGGATTGCTGGGATATACGGCAGTCTTTGGTGTTGGCTCGGACAAATCAGGTGCGGCGGAGAGCATCAAGCTGGGATTGGACCTGGCGGGCGGAGTCAGTATCACCTATCAGGTTGTGGGAGATGAAAATCCCAGCGCGGAGGATATGAGTGACACCATCTACAAGCTGCAGCAGCGTGTGGACGGGTACAGTACGGAGGCGCAGGTATATCAGGAGGGAAATGACAGAATCAATATTGAGATTCCCGGTGTTACCGATGCCAACGCGATTCTGGAGGAGCTGGGTAAGCCCGGAAGTCTATACTTTATTGCGCAGACGGACAGTGAAGGAAATAACAACTATGAAATGGGGTACGGTGTGGATGCCGAGGGGAATCTGGTGCCTCAGTATCAGTTGACTAAGACACTGGAAGAATTGGAGGCGGACGGATCCATCGTTCTTACCGGTACAGAGGTGGAGAGTGCGAGAGCGGGTGCTCAGCAGGATTCCATGGGCAATACGGAGAATGTGGTGTCCCTCTCATTTAACGAAGCGGGCAGACAGGCATTTGCGGACGCGACTACGAAAGCTTATGAAAATGGTGAGAGCATTGCCATTTACTATGATGATGAATTTGTGAGCGTGCCCAATGTGCAGGCAGCGATCACGGACGGCAACGCGGTCATTACGGGACAGAGTACGGCGGCAGAGGCAGAGCAGCTTGCTTCTACCATCCGCATCGGCGGATTGAAGCTGGAACTGGAAGAGCTTCGCTCCAATGTGGTGGGTGCCCAGCTTGGTTCAGCGGCGATTCAGACCAGTTTGACTGCGGCGGCAGTGGGGTTTGCCTTGGTGGTTATCTTTATGATTGCAGTGTACTATGCGGCAGGTTTTGCGGCTTCCTTGGCACTGTGCCTATACACAGAACTTTTGGTGATTCTGATGTACGCTTTTGAAGTGACGCTGACATTGCCGGGCATTGCGGGTATCATTCTGAGTGTCGGTATGGCGGTGGATGCGAACGTGATCATCTTTGCCCGTATCCGGGAGGAGATCGCGGCGGGCAAGACCGTGCAGGGCGCTATTAAGATCGGTTTCCAGAAGGCCCTGTCTGCTATTTTGGATGGCAATATCACGACCCTGATTGCAGGACTGGTGCTCTATTTTATGGGAAGCGGTACGATTAAAGGTTTCTCCATCACTTTGATGTTAGGTATTATTTTGTCCATGTTTACGGCGCTGTTCGTAACAAAATATTTAATCAACATCTTCTATACGTTGGGGATTCAGAGCGAGAAAGCATATGGCGTGGCAAAAGAGGTAAAGGTCATCAATTTCCTTGGCAGGAGAAAATTGTTTTTTGGCATTTCCATTGTGGCTATCCTGGCAGGTTTCATTGCCATGGGTATCAACAAGTCCAGCATCGATATGCCTTTGAATTACAGCCTTGACTTTGTGGGAGGCACCTCCACCACCATGACGCTTAACGAGGATATGAGTATTGAAGAGATCGATGCCCAGATCGTTCCCTATGTGGAGGAGATCACAGGGGATGGCAACGTACAGACTACAAAGGTGGCAGGCTCCAATCAGATTATTATAAAGACCAGAACGTTAAATGTGGAGGAGAGAGAAGCTTTCAATGAAGTAATGGTCAGCAATTTTGGCGTGGATGAGAGCAGTATCACGGCGGAGACTATCAGCGCGACAGTCAGTTCCGAGATGCAGTCTGATGCAGTCAAGGCGATTATTGTCTCTACGATACTCATGCTTTTGTACATTTGGTTCCGCTTTAAGGATATTCGTTTCGGTGCAAGTTCTGTGATCGCCCTGTTACACGATGTGTTGGTGGTGCTCGCTTTCTATGCAATTGTACGGGTTTCCGTGGGAAATACCTTCATTGCATGTATGCTGACGATCGTTGGTTATTCCATCAATGCCACCATCGTTATTTTCGACCGTGTGCGTGAGAATTTGCGGGCGATGAGAAATAAGGAAGCGCTCGACGAGATGGTCAACAGAAGTATTTCCCAGACACTTTCGAGAAGTATTTTCACTTCTCTGACCACCTTCTTCATGGTGGCATCGTTGGAGGTGTTTGGTGTCTCTTCGATCAGAGAGTTCGCGCTGCCATTGATGGCGGGTATTATCTGCGGTACGTATTCTTCCATCTGCTTGACGGGTGCACTCTGGTATGTGCTGCGTACAAAGATGGTGAAGACGGCAAAGTAGCACAGTTTAGTCAGACCATCATCTGTCTGTCAAATTTATGCAAGTATGATTTGTCAGACAAATTCGGTGTTGCTGAGCTGTGAAATAAAGTACTATAAATAACCCTCTGAAAATGTTACAATAGTTGTGACTTTTTCGGAGGGTGTTATTATGTCAAGAAAGGCGCGACAGCGTATATGATTTCAAGAAGAATGCAGACCCTTTTCGGAATCATCGCTGCCGGGAGATGAATGTTTATGGGGAAATGGATGGTATCTGCCAAAAAGGCGGATTTTAATGGAATAGCGAAAAGGTTTGGTATCGATCCGGTGATTGCCAGGATCATACGAAACAGAGATGTGATGGGGGAGGAGGCTATAGAAAAATTCCTCCATGGTACGATAGAGGATTTATATGATCCAGCCCTGTTAAAAGATGCAAAAAAGGCGGCAGCTATTCTATGTAGAAAGACGAGAGAGAGAAAGAAGATTCGTGTGATTGGGGATTATGATATTGATGGCGTCTGCGCTACCCATATTCTGACGGTTTGTCTGGAACAGTGCGGCGCAAGGGTGGATGCAGTGATTCCGCACAGGATTTTGGATGGTTATGGTCTCAATGAACGGCTGATTGAGGAGGCAGGGAAGGATGGCGTAGACACGATTTTGACCTGTGACAACGGAATTGCAGCGATTTCTCAAATTGCGCTGGCAAAACAGTTTGGCATGACAGTGATCGTGACGGATCATCACGAAGTACCCTATGAAGTACAGGCGGATGGAAGCCGTCTTGAGATGCTGCCAGAAGCGGATGCGGTGGTAGATCCGAAACAAAAGGAATGCCCTTATCCATATAAAGGTATCTGCGGCGCAGTGGTGGCATATAAACTTATGGAGATTTATCTTGACAGGATGTGTGCGGACGGCGTTCTGTCTGTGGAGGAGAAGAAGGCTCTGTTGTGGGATCTTTTAGCTTTCGCCGGTTTCGCTACGGTGGGAGATGTGATGGAACTTAGTGATGAGAACCGTATTATTGTGAGGTATGGGCTCAAGCGGATCGAACAGTCGGAAAATCCTGGACTCAGGGCACTGCTGGCAGTAAATGAGTTGACAGATCGGAAGCTGACAGGATATCATGTCGGCTTTATCTTGGGGCCATGTCTGAATGCTACAGGACGTCTTGACACAGCTGAGCGGGCCCTTGCCATGTTTCGGACGAAGGACAGTGCGGAAGCTTTTACCATTGCGGGAGAGCTGAAAGCGTTAAACGACAGCAGAAAAGAAATGACGCTGCAAGGTACGGCGCAGGCCATCGAGCAGATTGAGAACACAGATCTCAAAGAGGATAAGGTGTTGGTTGTTTTCCTGCCGGATTGCCACGAAAGTCTGGCAGGAATTATAGCCGGACGTATTAGGGAGAGGTATTATAAGCCTGTTTTTGTGCTGACATTGGCTGAGGAGGGGGTGAAGGGATCAGGCCGTTCTGTGGAAGCTTATCATATGTATGATAAAATGAGCGAGTGCAAGGAGCTGTACACAAAGTATGGTGGTCACAAGATGGCGGCGGGCGTGTCCATGCCGGAGGAGAATGTGGAAGTATTCAGAAGCTTTTTAAACGCTCATTGTGGATTGAGCGAGGAAGATTTGACGGAAATTGTCCATATTGATGTGCCCATGCCCATGTCCTATGTGACGCCTGAGCTGATCAGGCAGCTTACCCTCCTGGAGCCTTTTGGAAATGGTAATCCTAAACCTGTCTTTGCGCAGAAGAAGATTAAGGTATGCAGCGGCAGAATTTTGGGGAAAAATAGAAATGTGGGAAAATACCGAGTGGCAGATGAGGCGGGATGCGAGTATGATATGATGTACTTTGGCGATTTGGAGCGGTGGAACACCTTTTTGGAGGAATATTTTGGGAAGGAAGAGACGGCCGGACTTTATCACGGCGGCAGCGACAGGATTTGTATCAGTGTGATCTATTATCCTGATCTGAATGTCTTCAGAGGACGGGAGGAATTGCAGATGGTTATGCAGGATTATAGTATATGACTGGGCACAGAGGCACATTTTCCCGGTGGGCCCCGCGTGCGGGAAACAAAGTTTCCTAAATAATACGAAAAAACCCGGGATAACCGGGCCTTTTCGTAGTTTTCTTATGAGGGGGAGATAGTGAATTCATCAACTATCTTGATATATATCATAAAGTGTAATTGTGTCTAAAATGTGTTTAGATTGTAAAGGAATAATAAAAAAACTAAAGAAATTTTAAATAGAAAGAAAATAGAACATAAACAGAAGGGTTTCGCCGATTAGACGTGCAGCTTCGTTGCAAAAACAGCGGTTTCATGCTATGGTATTTGGTAGAAATTGCGTTGCCGCGGAGCGTGGTGGGCGATTTTTTGAGGAAAGGTTTTGATTATTTAGTGAGGAGAGAAGAATGGCGGCTTTAAGTAAGTTGTTGGAAGAGTTATC
Source organism: Lachnospiraceae bacterium UBA7060 (assembly GCA_002493835.1). Classification (GTDB taxonomy): domain Bacteria; phylum Bacillota; class Clostridia; order Lachnospirales; family Lachnospiraceae; genus UBA3282. The sequence continues at coordinate 29,995 of DLAA01000111.1, forward strand.
TTATTCGTGCATTTGTGGCACGTTAGAACGAGAAATAACAGATGTTATTTATGATTCCCGAAAAGTGAGGGCGGGCTGTCTGTTCGTCTGTATTCCAGGGGCGAAGGCGGACGGCCACAAATATGCGGCGGACGCTGTGAAGGCGGGAGCAGCGGCACTTTTGGTGGAGCGGGAGGTAGAGCTTCCTGAGGAGGCTGATGTGACAATAATCCGAGTGGAGGATACCTGCTATGCTATGGCGTTTGTCTCTGCCGCTTATTTTGGACATCCGGCGAAACAGATGAAGATTATCGGGATTACCGGTACCAAGGGAAAGACAACAACAACCTATCTGGTGAAATCCATTTTGGAGCAGGCTGGCAGGAAAGTGGGGTTGATCGGGACTATCGAGATCATTATCGGGGAGACGCATATTCATGCGGAGAACACCACGCCGCAGTCTTACTTGATTCAGCAGTATTTTCGGATGATGGCGGATGCTGGATGCGATACGGTGGTGATGGAGGTTTCTTCTCAAGGGCTGATGCTTCACCGGACTCAGGGATTTGTATTTGATTATGGTATCTTTACCAATTTGGAGCCGGATCATATTGGGGAGAATGAGCATAAAGATTTTGCTGATTATCTGCACTGTAAAAGTCTGCTGTTTAAGCAGTGCCTTGTGGGGATTGTCAATCATGATGACGAACACTGGGAGGCAGTTACGGAGGGATGTACTTGTAAGCTTGAGACTTACGGAATCGATACGGAGGCTGACCTTAGGGCGGAGAATATTGCATTCTTGAATGAGGGGGGGACGCTCGGCATGTCCTTTACGGCGCGAGGACTTGTGGAGCTTTCTGTCAGAATTGCTTCGCCTGGTAAATTCAGTGTCTATAACGCTCTCACAGCGATTGCAATCTGCAGACATTTCGGCGTGCAGGAGGAAAATATGAAACAGGCGCTGGCGCTGGCAAAGGTGAAGGGCAGGACGGAGCTTATAAAGGTGTCTGACGACTTCGCTTTGATGATTGATTATGCTCACAACGCCATGGCTTTAAAGAGCCTGCTGGAAACGCTCAGGGCTTATGAACCGCATCGTCTAGTCTGTCTTTTTGGATGTGGCGGTGACCGCGCCAAATCTCGGCGCTATGAGATGGGAGAAGTCAGCGGCCGGCTGGCAGATTTGACAATTATTACTTCCGACAATCCGCGTACGGAAAAACCTCAGGCGATTATTGATGATATCAAGACAGGAATGGCTAAGACAGATGGAAAATATGTGGAGATCTGCGATCGAAAAGAGGCCATTGCCTATGCTATTAATCACGGGGAGCCAGGAGATATTATTGTGCTTGCAGGCAAGGGACATGAGGATTACCAAGAGATAAACGGAGTAAAATATCCAATGGATGAAAGAGTGCTGATACAGGAAATATTAGAGGAGAGAGCATGACGGAGCAGTATGCGGATGTCATCATAGATATCTCTCATGAGAAGGTGGACCGTGTTTTTCAATATCGAATACCGTCGGAGTTAATGAAGGCGGTGCGTCCTGGTGTTTTGGTGCATGTGCCTTTTGGCAGAGGCAATCAGGATAAAATGGGATATGTGGTAGATATTTCAGACCGGACGGATTATCCGGCCGAAAAGATAAAGATGGTCACTTCAGTTGAGGATAAGGGGATGTCCGCAGAGAGCAGGCAGATCCGGATTGCTTATTGGTTGAAGAGTCAATATGGTTCCACCACGATTGCGGCACTAAAGACTGTACTCCCTGTCAAGCAGAAACGTAAGCCTCTTGAGAAGAAAAAGATAGTGCGCTGCCTTACGGCCGCAGAGATAGAACAGGCGGCAATGGAGTGCGGGAGAAAACACCAGAAGGCAAAGGAGCGTGTGCTCACGGCGCTGCAGACGGAAGAAGAGCTGCCTTACGAGCTGATTAGGCAGAAGCTGAATGTGGCAGCGGCCACTTTGCAAACCCTGGAAAAGCAGGGGTATTTGAAGATTGAAAGTGAAAACTACTACCGGAATCCTGTCAGGGTTTCGGATATGAGAGAAAGCCGCCCTGTGTTGAATGAGACTCAGCGGCATATAATAGAGGAGGTTCTAGCGGCTTACTGCGCTGGGGAGCCTGGCGTGCATCTGGTACACGGGGTGACAGGGAGCGGCAAGACGGAGGTGTATCTGGGGATCATTGAGGGGATGCTTGCTATGGGGAAGCAGGCTATTATGCTGATTCCAGAAATTGCTCTGACGTACCAGACGCTGATACGTTTTTATAGACGTTTTGGAGACCGGGTGTCTGTGATGAATTCGACTCTGTCTGCCGGGGAGAAGTATGATCAAATCGAGCGGGCAAAGGCTGGAAAGATCGATGTGATTATCGGCCCCCGTTCGGCGTTGTTCACACCTTTTCCGAATTTAGGCGTTATCGTGGTGGATGAGGAGCATGAGAGCAGTTACAAGAGTGAGTCTGCACCGAGGTATCATGCCAGAGAGACAGCCATAGAGATTGCTTCCCTGAGCGGCGCAAGTGTGGTGCTGGGTTCGGCGACTCCTTCTCTGGAGGCCTATTATCGGGCGCTCAAGGGAGAATATAGACTGTATGAAATGAAGGAACGGCCCGGCGGCAGTATGCTGCCGGCGGTTCATACCATAGATTTGCGGGAGGAGTTAAGGCAGGGAAACCGCTCTATGTTCAGCAGGAAGCTGCAGGAGCTGATGCTGGATCGGCTGAGGCGGGGAGAGCAGACGATTCTGTTCTTAAACAGGCGGGGTTATGCTGGCTTTGTCTCTTGCCGTTCCTGCGGTCATGTGATGAAATGCCCGCACTGTGACGTCTCCCTTTCTGAGCACAGAAACGGGATGCTTGTCTGCCATTACTGCGGTTATCAGGAGAGAAAACCGACGAAATGTCCATCCTGCAGATCTCCTTATCTGTTGGGCTTTAAAGCCGGAACAGAGCAGGTGGAGGAGGCCATTCACAGAGAGTTTCCCAAAGCCCGGGTGCTGCGTATGGATGCGGATACCACCCGCAAAAAGGAGAGCTATGAAAAGATCCTTTCCACTTTTGCGGATCAGGGAGCAGATATTTTGGTGGGAACACAGATGATTGTGAAAGGGCATGATTTTCCTGCTGTGACATTGGTGGGTGTGCTGGCAGCGGATCTTTCTCTGAATCGGAGTGATTATCGAGCAGGAGAGCGGACGTTTCAGCTTTTAACGCAGGCAGCGGGCCGGGCAGGCCGGGGAGATAAGCCGGGCGAGGTGGTGATTCAGACGTACCAGCCTGAACATTACAGTGTGGTCTTTGCGGCCAGGCAGGATTATGGAGGCTTTTACGGGGAGGAGATCGCTTACAGAGAACTTTTGGGTTATCCTCCTGTGGAACATATGCTGGCGGTTTTGATCGTTTCCCGTATGCAGGAGGACGGCGAGGCATTAGGAAAGGAAATGACTGAATTGATCAGAAAGGAGATGGGAGATGCCGCAGGGCTGCGGGTGATTGGCCCGACGGAGGCGTCTATCGGAAAGATTTCTGATTTGTACCGTCATACTTTTTACCTCCGCCATGGGGATTATCAGGTGTTGGTGAAGGCAAAGGACAGAATGGAAAATTTTTGCAGGGAGCGGGCGCTAAAGAGCCAGACAGTACAATTTGACTTTGATCCCATAAATACTTATTAGTGGCTTATGCAAAAGGATATACAGTAGTACAAAGAAGTAAAAGAGGAAAGACAGGAGGAAGAAGTAATATGGCAACCAGAAAGGTCAGGGAAATCGGAGATCCGGTTTTGGAGAAAAAGTGTAAGGAAGTGACAGAGATGACTCCAAGACTGCTGGAGCTGGTAGACGACATGTTTGAGACGCTGTACGAGGAGAATGGGGTGGGGTTGGCAGCACCTCAGGTAGGAATCTTAAAGCGCATTGTAGTGATTGATACTACGGGGGAAGATCCTCTGTTACTGATTAATCCGAAGATTTTGGAGACCAGCGGAGAGCAGGAGGGCTACGAGGGATGTTTGAGCGTACCTGGGAAGACCGGACATGTGAAAAGGCCAAACTACGTGAAGGCGATTGCCTATAACGAGAATATGGAGCCTTTCGAGATTGAGGGAACGGAGCTGCTTGCCAGAGCCATTTGTCATGAGGTGGATCATTTGGAGGGGCATCTCTACGTGGAGAAAGTGGAAGGTCCTCTGATGAATACAGAGGATCTGGAGCAGGAGGAATAGCATGAAGATCGTGTTTATGGGATTTTTGTAAAAAAATATATATTCATATAACTCTATATATCTTGATAAAACCGCATGGTGTAAGATTTTGAGATTTGTTGAGCTTTATGAATTTCTATAAAAATCCATATATCATCATAGCAAATTGGTGTAGAAATGGTGTAGTAGCAACAAAAAGAGTTTGGTACGAATAGAAATACCCATAAATGAATATTGGACATCTAAATAAGTCCATTATCAATTGTAGAAATATAAATTGATTGTGGGCTTATTTTAGTGTGCCAAAAATATCGTTAAGACAGATAATGTAAAATAACAGGAGGCGAAACAATGAAAGTAATTGACTTTGACGAAGCAAAAACAAGAAAGCATTCAAAAGAAAAAGCAGTGAACCGTTTGCCAGAGACGGATAATGGTGTGTTGGAACTGCAAAAACAATATCGAGAGCTTGCACAGTTTTATAACCAATGGTATGACGAACATGTGGTAGGACAGGATGAAAACGGGGGATGGATATATAAATATTGATTTCTGAAATTATGTTTGGTGTAAGTCTTGTACGTTCTATAGAAAAGGGCATATAGGCTTATTTAGTGCATAAATATACTTGGTGAGGAAATTGGACGTGATCGCATTCAAAACGCCTGTATGAGCCTCACAGTGCGCCAGGGAGGCATCTAAATGTAATTTACGAACATATTCACGACAACATTCCCACAGTAACTTAAAACAGCGATTTCATAGCAATATCAAACCATAAAGGAGGGCGGGATCATGTATGGTAGAGTGACCAGAACTTTCCCGGATAAAGGATATGGATTTATTCTTGGAGAAGACAGAAAGTCATATTTTATCCATCATTCAAAACTGGACGGGGAATATATAAATTCTGGCTATTATATATTCTTTAAACCATTCCAGAATGACAGAAGTGTTTACAACGCAAGAAACGTTATGGTGATCGAAGCACCGGAAAGGAAACACAAACATGGCAATACACGTAAAAAACATGGATGTGTAAATATCACATCATC
>DLAA01000134.1 GCA_002493835.1 Lachnospiraceae bacterium UBA7060
CGGTAATCGTGATGTCGGCGTCGGCAACAGACTGAGGCAGCAGATAGCCTACAAAGTCCAGCAGGACGGAAAAGGTTAGGAACAAGATAATGCTCAGGGCAAAGGAGCCGGTCATCAGGATCCAATTTTTCCTGGCCGATTTTGCGTGATGGGTACCCAGGGAAATTTCGATGGGAAATATACTAATACGGACTGCATGCCGTGTCCGGTTTTCATTCTCTGTGTTTCCCGAAACTGCCGCCATCGGGGATACTTTTGCCGCCTGTCTTGCCGGTGCCCTGGCGGCGAGCAGCACTGTGACCAGTCCCATGACGATGCCGCTGATGATTCCGATGGGGCTGATTCCAAAGAGGGGAATCGCAGTAAATTCCTCCCGAACCACGAACCGTAGGACGGCACATAAAGCCCATGTGCTGACCATGCCCAATACAATGCCGATGGGGATTGCCGTTTTGCACCAGTTAAGGGCCTCCAGCCTCACAAACCGTTTTAACTGCTGCCGGCTCATGCCGATGCAGCGCATCATCCCAAAAAATTTCGTCCGCTGGGCTACGGTACTGTTAATAGTGCCCGAAATCATCAACACTCCTGCAAACAGGATCAGAACAAACAGCCCTACGCCGGTTAAAAAGAGCGTTTGGCCCATTGCGGTGTCCATGATGGCCTCAAAGGTAAACTCCTGGGCATGTTTCTCAGTCAGTCTGGCCTGTTCCATGCGGACGTCCATATCCGCCGCACTGAAAATTGTCGTCACCAGAAACACGGCGAAGATGATGCACAGGAGGGTCATGCGATTTTGACGCCGCCGCACCTTGGCAGAGATGGGAATCAAACTCAAATAGCTTTTCATGGTCTGTCGTTTCATTCCGCGCACCTCCCTAAATCCTCCAACACACCGTCCGATACTTTCAACACCCGGTCTGCAGTCTGCGCAATGCTGCGGCTGTGGGTAATCATAACAATCGTCTGTTCATACTTTCTTGAAGCTTTTTTCAGCAGGGCAATCACCTCTCTGCTGTTCTGCGTGTCAAGATTCCCGGTGGGCTCGTCCGCAAGAATCAGAGCAGGACGGGTAATCAGGGCGCGTCCGATTGCCACACGCTGCTGCTGTCCGCCGGATAACTGGCTGGGCAGATGGCTGCGCCGTTCCTTCAGATTAAGTACGGAAAGCAGTTCTTCCAGATATTTTCTATCGGGCTTTTGATAGTCTAACAGTACGGGGAAAATGATGTTCTGCTCAACAGTCAGTTCCGGGAGCAGGTTGAACGCCTGAAAGATAAAACCAATATTCCTGCGTCTGAAAATGGTGAGCTTACGGTCATTCATGGAAAATATATCCTGACCGCCAATCATCACCTTACCGGAGGTTGGCACGTCCAGCGCTCCGATCATATTGAGCAGCGTACTTTTGCCGGAGCCGGATTCCCCGACAATTGCCACATACTCGCCTTTTGGAACGGAAAAACTGACATTTCTTAAAGCGTGTACCGCTGCTTCGCCGCTTCCATATGTTTTACTAATATCATTGACTTTTAATAAATCCATTTATAAAAATGCCTCCTTCTGTTTTGATAAGCTCAACTATAACAGAGGAATCCTACAGGAACATTACAGTTTTCCTACAATTTTGTAGGGAAATTTAAAACAAGACACAAAAAGGCCAGTGTTCCGACAAACAACGTTAAAGATTTATTGTAAAAACAGTACCTCTGCCTAATTCGCTTCGGACTCCTATTGTTCCGCCATGCGTTTCTACAATCATTTTTGCAAGAGGCAGGCCAAGTCCAATACCCTGTGTATCTTTTGAAAAACGACTCCGGTAAAACCGCTTAAAAATATGGTATACATCTTCCGGGTGAATACCGCTGCCGTTGTCTTTTACATCAATCTGTACACTGGAAGCAAATGTCTCCCATTCTATGGAAACCGTGTCTCCCCTCCCTGTATGGTCAAGGGCGTTTTTCACAAGGTTGCTGATTGCTTCAGTGATCCAGCTGCGGTCACACAAAAATAAAAGTTCTTCATCCCCTGATAAACGGATTTCCTTTTCTTCCAGTACGGCACGGAACTGAAAATGGTTTTTGATATCCTCTGCAATCTCAGATACATGTTCCAGTGTCTTTTCCAATACAATCGTACCTGCATCCAGTTTTGCTATTTTCAGAAGGTTTTGCACCAGTGTTTCTATCCGGTCAAGCTCCTTCTCGGAAAGGCGGCCGAATTCCTCTATCGCCGGCAGCCCTTTCGCTTCGTCCTGTATAAGCCCATTATAAATATTCAGGGCCGCAAGCGGCGTCTTTAACTGGTGGGAAATATCCGATATGGTATTACGCAAAAACTTCTTTGCGCTTTTTTCGTTTTCCGCATGGGCGTTCAAAATAGCAATCAATGAATTAACTTCATGGAACAGCCTGTATAATTCGCCCTCATCGTTGCACTCAATAGAGGCTTCTCTGTTGCCGGATATATATTCCGAAATCTGTTCTATAGCATTTTCCATAATTTTATACTGTTCCCGGAAATATCCATAACAGATTAGCAGGATGGCCGCCGCCATGCACAGACCACAGATAATGATATACCAGGATGCATTTTGTATTTCAACCAGTGCCATCAGCGCTGAAATCAGTGTGAAACCCACTGCACATGACACGATACTTCCAAACAGGATTTTAATTTTTCGGTTTACAAATAGTTTCATCTAATACCTCAATCTGCCGTATTCCATTTATAACCCATGCCTCGTACCGTAATGATCCGTTTTGGTTCTCCCGGATTATCCTCGATCTTTGTGCGGAGCCTGCGGATATATACGGTAAGGGAATTGTTGTCTATATAGCTTTCATCGCAATCCCACAGCTTTCCTAAAATCTGTTCCGGGGAAAGGATCTGATCCGGGTTTTCCAGAAATAAGCACAACAGTTTATATTCGCTGGCTGTCAGGTCAAGCTGCCTGCCCTGTTTATAAACCTCACTTTTCAGAAGGTTTATATTGATATCGTTAGAGTGTAGTTGCGTAACGGCAGTATTGAAATTTTCGCTCCTGCGCAGCAGTGCGTTGATCCTCGACAGGAAAACCGCCAATTTGAAGGGTTTTGTAATGTAATCGTCACCGCCAATATCAAGCCCCATGATAATATCTGTTTCTTCATCAGCCGCAGTAAGAAACATAATGGGTATTTTTGAAGTCCGGCGCAGTTTCCTGCAAAACTCAAAGCCGGAACCATCGGGAAGAGATACGTCCAGAATAGCCAGGTCATATCTTCTTTCTGTCCATAAATCATCCGCTTCTACCATGGTACGGGCAACATCTATTTCATATCCCTGCTTTTTAATTGCAAAGGAAAGTCCGTTGATTAAGCTCAGATCATCCTCCAGTAAAAACAATCGTTTCATTTTTTATTTTTCTCCTTTTTTGTGATTCGAAATGTTTTTCTGCCCCATCGAAGGTCTCAGTAATTGCAGATCCCTTCCTAAGCATATCATAATATTATCATTTTGAGAGCAAAAATCAACCAACGGATCCAAGTAGTTCCTATTTTTTGTTATGATACTTTCCGATGATTCCCATTTTTGTACTTTTTCCTCAACTGTTCTGTTGTAATCATGCTGACAATTTCCATTTATCGGAGAGGCACCACGATGGACCTTACATTTTTTCACAGCAAAAAGCTCCTGCTGGTCGATGACGAGCCGGAGCTTTTGAAAATGGTAACAGCAATTTTAGCGGACGGGGGCTTTCGGTATCCCTGAAAAATACGCATTAGAAACGGAAATTTCCAAAGAAACCGAAGCTGCGGTCATAGAATGTGATACGCGGCTGGTTGCACGGACAGCTAGCAATCTGGTACTAAACAGCATCCATCACAATCCGCAGGGTTGCACCATCAGATCGCGGTTAGATGATGACGCTGTTACTCATTGGGGGGCTGATTTTTGTTATGGTCAGCTTATTAAATTTCGCTTATGTAATTGCGTTGCAAAGCACAATACTCAGTACCCAGTATATGCTGTACCGATATATCGCAACAGGGCAATATGCCAATGCCCCTATTGATTTTATGCGGTTAATGATACCATCTATGATTACAGGTGCAATCGGAATGGTACTGTTCATAAGCCATGTGATTGAAAACAGAAAAAAGGGAGACTGAAAAATATGTATAAAGTAAAAATGGCTGTTTCATGTTTCATTTTATGTATGTTCATCCTGTCATTATGCGCATGTGGAAAAGAGAGAGAAGATGATTCTGCTGTTTATGAGGAAACCATTGGCGGCCTGGAGGACAATGAACTTTTTGTAATTATCGATACGAATACTCCTCTGCCGGTTTTACTTGTTACGTCACAGGTATATGATGACGGAAATGCCACTTATACCATGGAAAAGGAGAATGAAACCACGACTCTTTCAGAAGAAGAATATTATGCTGCTTTTGAAAAATACAGCAACGCTGCCGCTGCAGGATTTTCCTATGGTGTATCAGACTCAGCAGAATAATTTTTTCACTGTGCCCTGTTTTTTTAATTTTGTCTAAAGGTTTTCTATAAGTAACTGTACGCCTGTCCGAAAAACCCGGACAGGCGTATCGTCATTTAAGCGGTATTTAGGTAATGAAATATTTCTTAGCCACAGGCGGGGTTTTCCATTCTGGCAATTGACTTCTTATTACTAAAATGATAATATTCTCATATATTCAAACAGGGAGGTAAGCTATGCCTGATAAACTTATGGATTGTATCACAAATCCGGTAAGATGTAAATTGCTGCTCGAAATACATTCCCAGGGAAAAGCTACGGCAAAACATTTGTCTGATACATACAGCGATATTCCACCGGCAACATTATACCGACATTTAAAAAAAATGTTAAGTGACGGTATTTTGAAAGTGGTTGAGGAAACACAAATCCGTGGTACAGTTGAAAAGACATATGCTCTTGCATGGAATGTCAACAGCGAAATGGAAACTATGTTAGAAAAAAATTCTGGGGTACTGTATATGCAGTATTTTATACAGTATATGATAGGATTTGCAAAGCAGTTTCAACAATATTGCCAGTCTCCAGATATCAATATCAGGAAAGACATGACAGGATTTTCTCTTTCTCCGCTTTATTTATCAGATCAGGAATTGACTTCTCTTGTGACAGATATTTCGCATATCATCAGTGCCGTAAAAGATAATAAGCCTGACCACGAACGTAAGCTGCGGACGATTGGACTCATTATTTCCCCGGAAAATAAAGACAGATAAATATATCCGCCCTGTAACATGGGCGGTATCTATTGACTTATTGTTATCATTATGATAATATTGCTAAAATAATAAAATAATTTAAACAAAAAGGAGAGAAACATGGATACTTTATTTCAAATGCTGCCGTTGCTTACCCCAATTCTGCTTCTGGATCTGGCACTTGCAGTCGCAGCGGTGGTTCACATTATACGCCATCCGCATTATCGTTTTGGTAATAAAATGATGTGGCTTGTCATTTCCATAATTTTATTGCTTTTTGGGCCGGTCATCTATTTTGTTTTCGGAAAGGGGCAGGAGGAATGAACGTACTCACCATACAAAACTTGTCCAAAAGTTTTGGAAAGCAGAAAATCATAGATCATTTAAGCATGTCTGTGCCAGCGGGAAGCATTTTCGGATTTATTGGGAAAAACGGCGCAGGAAAAACCACGACAATGAAAATGGTGTTAGGACTATTGCAGCCGGATAACGGGGAGATCCATGTCTGCAATGAAAAAGTATGCTTTGGGCAGACAAATACAAACCAGTTCATTGGCTACTTACCGGATGTGCCGGAATTCTATAATTACATGACGCCAACGCAATATCTGGAGCTTTGCGGTAAAGTGATTGGATTACCCAAAAGGGAAATTGATCAAAGAGGGCAAAATCTTCTCTCCCTTGTAGGTTTAAGCGGCGCAGGAAAGCAGATAGGCGGCTTTTCCCGCGGTATGAAACAGCGGCTCGGCATTGCGCAGGCTTTATTTACCAACCCGAAGCTATTGATTTGCGATGAACCCACAAGCGCGCTTGATCCGGTTGGGAGAAAGGAAATTTTGGATATTCTCCGTAAAATCAGCAGTTCCACAACCGTTTTATTCTCAACCCATATACTTTCAGATGTAGAGCGCATTTGTGACCATGCCGCGTTTCTGAACGAGGGGAAAATTGCGGTCAGCGGCACCCTTGCGGAAATTAAGGCATTACACGGACATGACAGCCTGCTGATCGAGTTTTCCGATGAGCAGGAATTGTCGATATTCAAGCAGCAAAGGACTATAAAGCCATTGATTTCCGGATCGGAAGAAAATGCCAGGGAAATCATCCTGCACAGCCAAAATATAAAAAAAATTCAACAATCCCTTTTCAGCGTATTTTGCGAAACCGGGATTTATCCTGTCAAAATGGAAATCATGGAACCATCGCTTGAGAGTTTGTTTTTGGAGGTGATTAAATGAATGGTTATTTCGCATTTGTAAAAAAAGAATTTACAGAAAACATGAAAAATCACCGCTTCTTTATCTTGCTTGCTGTTTTTCTGGCTTTTGGTATGATGAGCGCCTTTCTTGCCAGATTTACGCCGGAAATTTTAGCAGCGTTATCTGCGGAAATGGAAATGACTTCTAAACCCGTTGCATTGGATGCATGGAAACAATTTTATAAAAACATTTCCGGTGTAGGCTTTAGCGCTGTTATTATTCTTTACGGCACTTGTCTTTCCGGCGAATATTCCAAAGGAACTTTAGTCTTAATGGTGACAAAAGGGCTTCCCCGTAAAGATGTTATTCTCGCCAAGTACACCGTAGCGGCTGTTCTTATGACAATCAGTTTTTGGGGCAGCTATGCTTTGACTTATGGCTATACTGCTCTTCTTTGGCCGGATACCAGACTTTCCAATGTTGCATTGGCAGCCTGCGCCCTTTGGATTGTCGGTTTTTTGTATTTAAGTATTCTTATGGTCGGCTGCGTTTTGTTCAGGCAGACTTTTACAAGTATACTTTTTACCGGCGGTATGGCAGCTGTCATATCTCTGCTTGGAATCATAGAACCTCTTGCCAGATTCAGTCCATTTCATTTGACGATAAAGAACATAGATTTAATTTCCGGTATAGCAGCTCCGTCTGATTTTATTATGCCTGTTTTAACTTCAGTAGTCATGTCAATTTCAGGATTGTTGTTGGCCATTAAACTTTTTAATTCAAAGGCACTTTAGCGGCGCTGCTCTGATCACCGCACGATGGCTTTTTTCTCTTGCCGAAATGCAGCCAAATTACAGTTATTCTACAACCCAAAAAATATATCTTAAACAAAAGAACGGAAGCTTAGATCTAAAAGGACAATGAGAGAAAAAGTGGATAACAAAAAACCCCGATTTTTCGGGGTTTTTGAGAGGCGCAGACCGGATTTGAACCGGTGGATACTGGTGTTGCAGACCATTGCCTTACCACTTGGCTACTGCGCCATATGCAATTATCACTGGTCTGACGACCTATGACTCCAACGGGAATCGAACCCGTGTTACCGCCGTGAAAGGGCGATGTCTTAACCGCTTGACCATGGAGCCTTATGAAAGGCCTCTGGTAGCCTTAACGAATGCTATCATACCATATCCAGCAGCAGTTTGCAAGCTTTTTTTTGAATAACAGCGCAGTTAATTTCATTTCCCCTACTGCGCTGTTATAGGAATCAAATTCCTCTCGCCAGCACCGCTACGGCCCTCATATCCTCCGGGATCCGACATACCAGCTTTCCATTCTCCATGCAAACGTCAGCCTCTGTGTCTGAATAAACTTCCTCGATCCGGTATTCTCCATCCACAGGAAGCGGCACTTCAAGCATCCCGTCGTGCCCTCCGTTGAAACTGTGGAACACCGCCATAAGTTCATTCCGCTTCTCATGTTCCACGCCGCCCCCGGTCCGCACAAGACACTGCCAGCCCTCCGGGTGGCGGTAACTCACTATTTTGGGCCCGTACAATCTGCTGTATCCGTCCTTGATAATAGGTGCCGCCTTTTTATAAAAGGCAATTCCATGATCGATCACATCCCACTGCGCATCCGAAAGTTTAGTTACGTCTCCCGATAAACACATTCTGCCCAAAAAAGTATTGGCTATAGAGTAGGCGATCCGTTTTAGGGAATCATCCTCCCGGATTACCGCCCAGATCTGGCTCTGCCTCGGCAGGATCACCTGGTGCAAAGAAGCCGCAATAATCGGAATTTCCTCACACTCGTGGGCGTCCGAGAAAGAGGCCATGCTGCACTCGCTCATCATAAGAGGCTCCAGTTTATGTCCTCCTGAGGAGCAGTTTTCCAATATGATACCTGGAATCTCCTGTTTCACCCTGCGAATGAATGCAAGAGACGCTTCCATATTCTGTCTGAGGCCCTCACCCAGAGATTCCGCGCCGTCACAGCCGACGCCAATGGTATCGTTGTAGTCCATTTTCATGTAGGAAAAGTCGTATTTTTTCAACATGCCGATGACTTTTTCATCCAGATATTTCTGCACCCAGTCCTGCCGCATATCCCAGAATCTTCTCATGGATGTGGTAAGCGGCGCATCGTTTCTCTTAAGCAGATGCTCTGTGTCCTGATAGCTCTCTGCCTTCTCTCCCACATTGTCGATCTCAAACCAGATACCCGGCTTCAAGCCGTAGGACTTGATCGCATCCACAGTCTTGTCAAGTCCTTCCGCGAACAGCTCCTTCGACACATGGTAGTCTCCCATAGCCACATCCCAGGGAATGCCCTCCTGCTTATACCAGCCGCAGTCAATCACAAAGTAGGAAAAGCCTTTATCCTTGATCGCTTCCAGAATTCCGCATATATTTTCATGGGAAGGACAGCCCCAGGTGGTACAGTATTCGTTAAAGATAACGGGAAGTTTCTGTTCCGGCTCCGGTCCTTTGTCCACAATCCCATCCAGGGCTGCCGTCATCCTCTGGGAAATCTCCCAAGTTCCACCACCCTTGCAGACAGACAAAATCGCCGTGGGGGTCACAAATTTCTCTCCCGGCACAATCTCTTTCATCCAATGGCCGAAGTCATAGTCTGCCAGTCCCCCGGAAAGCGCTGCATCGTCGCCCCTGCGGTAGACTTCCATCTGCCAGCTCGCATTGTGGCAAAGCTGCGCTCCCCAGAAAATATCGGATTTCGTATCCTCCAGCACCGCATAGGGAAAGTATCCGTTCACCGGCATGGAACCCACCTGCCCGAAGCGCTCGCAGCGCACCGCGTGGCCAGCCCAGGAAGGTTCCAGCTGCAAATCTTCCAAAAGCTGAGATTCCGCTCTTCCCTCCATACTCCACACGCTGCGGATCCGGTGAAGCTTCATCAAGCCGCTCTCGTCAGCGCCCACAAAGGGAGAGATTCCACTCAGAGAAAAACTGGAAAGCATTTCCAGCTCCGCAATCCCCTCGGACGCATTTTCAAACTCCGTGTAAGAAAGCAGGCTCTTCTTTCCCGTCTCCCAAGAAAGAGAATGGCGATAACGATAACCTCTTGCATCTGCCAGCGTTGTGCAGATCACCTTTTTCCCATTCTCTTCTTTCTCTTCCTGCCCCTCCAGAGAAAGAGCCAGCACGGAAGCGCTCTGCCGCATTGTCCTGCCACCCGCGTAACCGCCCGCATAGGGATCCCCCGAAAGCTTCACCTGTACCAGGGAGTCCGGATAAGGCTTTTCACGGTAAGCCACCTCATAGGAAACATCTGCGGGGAGCAGGACAAGTTCCACACTCCCCGTCTCCTCATCCTGCACATAGCAGGCTTTCATATCACCCAATATAAACTCACTGTATACCTTTTTCATTTCACCCTCCAAACATAATCAACGCGAAACCTTTTCGCGTCAGCCTTTCACAGCACCCACAGTCATACCTTTGATAAAATATTTCTGTAAGCTCAAAAACAGAATGGAAATCGGAAGGACTGACACCACGATCGCCGCCATAGCAGTTGTATAATCGCTGACCTGCGCTGAAAAAAGCGACTGAATCGCCACCGTCAATGTCTTTAAACCCTTCTTACTCACATACAGACTCGCCAACAGATAATCATTCCAAATCTGGAAGGACTGCATGATAATCAGTGTGGCAAAAGCCGGTTTCAACAGCGGGAACACAATGATAAAGTAAGTTTTCACCACAGAACAACCGTCTATCCGGGCAGCTTCCTCCAATTCCAACGGCACAGTGGAAACGAAACTGTTCATCAGAAATACACCAAATGAAATGCCCGTCGCAATGTACATGAATATAATACCATATCTGGTGTTTGTCAGGTGCATTTTGTAACCAATTGTATAAATCGGCAAAAATAGTGCCTGAAAAGGAATCAGAATTCCAATTACAAAGTAGACGAAAGAAAACTGGAAAAACTTTCCCTTTCCTCTGGAAATCGCCCAGGCCGTAATACCGCATAAAAGCGCTAAAATCAATACACTGACCGCTGTGTAAATAAATGTATTTGTAAATGTGGTGGTCAAATTCAGCTTCTTTAACGCCGCCTCATAGTTTGCCCACTGCAGGGAGTCAGGCAGCTTGAGGGGGCTTGTCAGATACAGTTCTTTCTTCGTCTTAAAAGAGTAATTCAAAATCACAAACAGGGGAAACAAAAACAATAACGCCACCACCGTCATCACAATCTGTACGATCAGCGTGCTTTTCGTGTATGGTTTCTGGAAGATATCATCCGCCTGCTTTGTACGTTTCAAGATTGCCATTATGACTGCACCTCCTTACTCTTTAAGCCTTTCACCTGTATCATAGCCACCAGTAACAGAATAAATACAAGCGTTACTGACATGGCAGACCCGTAACCGTACTGTCTGCCGCTGATTGCCGTGGCATAGATCATCTGAATCACCGAAGTAGAAGATCTGCCCGGGCCGCCGCCTGTAGAGGATACAAGCAAATCGTACACCTTGAGGGAACCGGTCGTGATACCTACCACACAGATTGTGATCGCCGGAGCCAGCATCGGAATTGTCACGTTGAAAAACCGCTGCACAGCGTTAGCGCCATCCACCTTTGCCGCCTCATACAGATCTGACGGCACGGACTGCAGGCCAGCCAGATAAATCAACATCCAATAACCAATCCACTGCCAGTTGTTAGCAATAACCAACCCTCTCAAAACCGTCTTGCCATCTCCGAACAACAGGAAATTTATGTTTGTTCCAAAAACTTCATTTAATTCAGGCAGCACGTTGGAGTACAATTTCAACCAGACAAAACCGACAATAACCGCGCTGACTAGACAGGGAATGAACAGAATCGTTCTGTATATCTTCTGCCCCTTGATGCCGCTGTCGAGGGCCACTGCAAAGAGCAGAGCAAACACATTCTGCACAATGGTATTTGCAATCGTAAATTTAATGGTAAACCACCATGCCTGTCGGAAATTCGCATCTTTCCAGAGATTAATGTAATTGGAAATTCCCACAAACTCTTTCTCAACACTCATGCCGTCCCAACTCGTAACCGAGTAGCGAAATGCCAGAAGCAGCGGCAGAATGACACCTATGGTAAAAATCACCATTCCCGGCAGGATCAGGAGAATATATTGACGATTCATTTTATCCTGCATTGTTTTCTTCTTCATACAGACCTCCATATCAAAACTAAATTTGATAGAAAAGAGGGAAGAAGAATACTCTCCTCCCCTCCATAAACACTGTTTCCCTTTTACTGCACGCTGCTGGAACTGACTCTCGCATCGGAAGCTGCCAGGCAGTCCTCGAAGCTGATGTCACCCTGCAGATATGCCGCGATGTCCGCTGCGTTCTCCTCCTGGAAGCCGCCCCAAACGAGCTGGTTATTGCCCAGTGTCACGTCCACGATCATTCCCTTAGCCGCATATTCATCGATATCTGTCTGACTGGGATTCGGGAAAGTAGGTGCTACATCCTTCAGCATGGAAGCTGTCTTGGTAAAATCGAGAATCTCCACTGCCAGATCCTTGTCACCGGAAAGCACATCCAACACACAGTTTACCGCATCCTGATGTTCTGTCTCCGCGCTTGTCATAATCGCAATATTCGGCTCAAAAATCAGCTTGGAATCTCCTGTCTGATTCGGGAACGGGAAAATACCAAAGTCGAAATTCTCGTCAATATCAAGGAAGTTCTGGATGGACCAGGAACCGGATACCTTCATAGCCGCCTCACCGAGCACCATTCTCGCGTCACAGTCTGTCTGTTCTGTGGAGAAAGTCTCAGGATAGGTATTGTCAAAGATCAGTTTATTGTAGGAGTAAGCTGTCTGTGCCGCCTCATCCTCCGAAAAGCTCACTTCACCTGCCCTGAACTTATCACCCCAGTCAGGTGTATTGTTAAATACATCATTCATCATAAACTGCATAGTCACATTACCGATGGACCAAGTGTCTACCATGTGGCTTGCAAAAGGAATGATCCCCTTTGCATTACAGTCGTCCACGATTGCCTGCAGCTCCGCCTGTGTGGTAGGAACAGACCAGCCATTCTCCGCGAACATAGCTTTGTTGTAATATACGCCTTGATACAATGCATTGTATACCAGACCATAAGTTTTTCCATCAAATGTCACATTCTCTCTCGCCGCATCCAGACCCCTGTCAAGATAGGTGCTGTCAATCTCACCCAAAACACCCTGGGAAGCGTAAGTCGCTACGTCCTGCGCCTTGCCAATAATAATATCCGGCAACCCGGACTGCAGATACTGCTGCATCTTAGGATGGAACTCACCGTCCCAGCCTGTGCACTCCCACTCCAGCGTAATATTGGGATATTTTGCCGCCAACGCCTCGTCAATCATATCCTCGATGCCGGCATCTGTGGTGGACTGTCCAGCCAGCACTGTCAATGTAACTTCCTCACCATCCGCGGCTGCTGCAGGCGCTTCTTCCTCTGCTGCTGTCTCCTCTGCGGGCGCTGCCTCCTCTGCCACAGGTGCGCTGTCTTCTGCAGGCGCACTTGCCGCCCCGCCGTCATCGGACGAACCACCGCATCCTGTCAACACGCTTGCTGCCATAGCCGAACATAAAATCGCACTTAACAATTTCTTTTTCATAGCTCTCTCCCTCCGTAAGATTAATTGTTTACTATGATTTAACTATACAATCTTACCTATAGAGAGAACTATGCATTTTTTGAAAAACTAACTTGTAAAATTTTGAAATAGCCGGTTGCGGTATTCCCTCGGACTTACGCCAGTGTTTTTCTTAAATACTTTGCTGAAATAAGTGTAATCATCATACCCAACCATAAATGCCACCTCAGCGATATTGATATCCTCCCGCCTCATCAGCTCTTTTGCCTTCTCCATCCGCTTCCCCGCAATATAAAGCATCAGGTTCTCCCCCGTCTCCTGCTTGAAAAGTCTGGAAAAGTAAGAACTCTCCACCGCATACTTCTTTGCCAAACCCGATAAAGTCAGCTCCTCAAAATAGTTTTCGTTGATATAAGCCACAGCCTCCTTTACACAATCCCTGATATTCCCCGTAACCTCACTTTTCCGCTCCCCCAGCACTACACTCTGCATCTCCATAAGCAGTGACAAGAGCTGTTCCACATCCAGCCCTTCCACCACCTTGTCCGTCATCTGTTCCAGCCGTCCCAACTCCCTGATGCTCTTCTCGGAAGCCCCCTGGCCGATGAGATGATCCTGGAAAACAGCGCAGACCCTGTTTACGATCTGCTTCATCTCCATGAAATTGTGCTTCTCACAAGTTTGCAGTCCCGCCTCATCGAGCAGAAATTCCCTCACCGCCTTTTCGCTTCCCGCTTTCAGTGCCGCCCTTAACCGATGCTCTGATTCCTGGGAAAAGCAGTCTGTCACTTGATGATTCATAACGTTCTTTTCTTTATTGCTGAAAAGAATCACACTCTCCCTGTTGTAAGGCCTTGTCATCAGTACGGAAATACTCTGCACATAAGCGTCGTGCAGGCTGTCCATGGAATATGACTGCTCGCTGACAGCAATGGTGATGGGACTGTCTGTCTCCTCCTTCAGCCGCTTCATAATCTTAAGGGCCAACACTTGTTGTTGTGCCACATCCAGCTCACTGACCACCAGAAATTCATTGCTCCTGTTGATATAATTAAAGATGACAAGATTCTGCTTCTGATCAAATTCCCTCAGTTTCTTTTTGATAGAGTAAGACAGATAATTCATATCGTACTGATACTGCCCCATCAGCGACTGCAGATCATGAATCTTAATGAGCATAATGCTGCATCCCACAGAATCCAATGCGGTACCTGTGACCTGGGTCACAGAAAGTCTAATCCGCTCTTTCTCAATCAGAAGACTCAGCTCCCGATCCTGCAGGAGGGAAGCCGCCTTCAAAGTCTGTCTCTCGTTTTCCTCCTTCTCGCTGATCAGCTCCAGCGCCTTTGACACCGCCCGGATCAGATCAAGCTTTGACACCGGTTTTAAAAGATAATTGATCGCCCCTGCCACCAGCGTCTCCTTCACATAAGCAAAATCATCATAGCCGGAAAGCACCAACACCACAATCTCCGGATACTGTTCTTTTATCTTTTTCACCAGCTCTACACCATTTAAAAAAGGCATATTGATATCTGTAATCAGGATGTCAGGATGTTCTATCTCTATCCTCTGCATAACCTCCTCGCCATCCTGTGCCGGAGGCATGAACTCTATCTGATACTCCTCCCAGGCGATCATCGTCCTGATCTTCTCTCTGGTCCAATATTCATCATCCGCAATCAGCAGTTTATACATTCGCTTTTCCATACAGTTCATCCTCTTTCATGGCCGCCACCGTCAAATACACAGAAGATCCCTTACCCGGTTCACTTTCTATTCTAATCCCATACGTCCCGCCATAAATCATCTTCAATCTGGCATTAATATTCAACAGGCCGATCGAATTGCCCTCCTCAATCAGGCCCTTATCATTTTCCTGCAGACGGCGGTTCAACTGCTCTGCATCCATCCCGACTCCATCATCCTTTACCATGACATAGAGCTTTTCCTCCTCCTGCCATATTTTGATGTAAATATTCTTTTGCCCGCGCTTATTCTTCAGGCCATGATTAATCGCATTTTCGACCAAAGGCTGTATAGAAATCTTCGGCACAGAATACATCAGCGCATCCTCATCGATATCAAAATGATATCGAATCTCCTGACGCATCCGCACGTTCATCACAAAAATGTAATTCTTTAAGTGTGCTACCTCCCTCGCCACCGTGGCGTAAGGATACTTCATATCCAGGCTGTAGCGGAAAATATTGCTGAGGGATTGGCATAAATCGCTGACCAAGTCGCAGTTTTGGATACTGGCAATACTGCTCATGGTATCCAGTGTATTGTAAAGAAAATGGGGATTTATCTGCGCCTGCAACGCCTGATACTGCGCCCGGTTCAGCAAAAGTTTGTCCTGATACTGCTGTCCGATCAGGCTTTCAATGGAATCCAGCATATAGTTAAACTCTTCCCCCAATTTCCCAATCTCATCCTGCACCTGATAATCCACCCGGAGATTCGTCTCTCCGCCCCGGATCCTGCCGATCGTGTCCATCAGCTCCGCCAGCGGCTTTGTCAGGCGATTTGTGGTGTAAATGTAAAGGATAATCATCAGCGTGCCGAGAGCCGCAACGATCATAAACAACGTTCTGGAAAGCATCTTTTGGCTCGCCTTCAGAACAGACTGCGGCAGAATAGCGTAAGCATCCAGCTCATATTTTCTCTGCGACAGATGAAAAAACACTTTCTCCGAATCTGCCATGTCCGCGGCTGCCTCTCCCGTCTCCTGAATGCGCTCCACCGTCCGCGTATAAAAGTCTGCATAGCTTTCGACGAACTGTCCCGTCACTGCAAAGGGACGATCCCCAGCCGGCTGCAGCCAGACAAAAGAGTTATCCCCCATCTGATATTTTTCCATAATTTTCTGTATCGGTTTTGCATCCGCATCGCAGACAATGTAAGCTATCATATTTTTTATGTTAGAAATGTCATAAATTTTTAATACAAAGCGTACCATGTCGCCCTGTC
This sequence comes from Lachnospiraceae bacterium UBA7060, assembly GCA_002493835.1. Taxonomy (GTDB): domain Bacteria; phylum Bacillota; class Clostridia; order Lachnospirales; family Lachnospiraceae; genus UBA3282. The sequence continues at coordinate 16,022 of DLAA01000134.1, forward strand.
TGGAGGGGTTACGGTAACTGGAAATCAGCATTTTGTTTTCATCTGATTCTACATACTCCTTCACCCGCCCTGCATTGTAAACTTCTTCCTCCAAATAAATGTCAGATGGAAAATTGCGTCTTGGCGTAGAAGCCTTCCGATATACGCTGACAATCTCGTGATTGCTGTTATAAAAATACAGCGCCATCATACCGTCGTTGGCAGTAAAATGCTCTTCTGCGTATTCCCTCGCATAGCGGTAATAATCTTCCCGCAGGTCCTCCACCGTCTCATACTCCCGAAGCGCCCTCAGAAAGGTCTTGTCATTATAAATATTGACCATGTTAGTCTCCATCTGCCGAATGTAGGTTCTCAGTTCATTCTGCATGTTATCCAGAGAATTATATGCCATATCCCGCGCCTGCTCGTAAACCATATTGGAGCTGACGTTCAAAAGCAGGATCGTCTGCAGAACCAATGCCACCAGCGTGCATAGAATACAGATCAGCAATATTTTGTTTCTCATGCTTCCTCTAACGGAGATTTTTCTGATCATCAGCCTTTCCTTCCCGCATGTTTTTCTTATTTTATATTACTTTACTATTTTTTCAAAAGCAATATCTCCTCATCACGCCGTTGTTCAAATCCTCTTCCAAATGTGCAAAAGTCTCCGTGTCAAGTATTCCATTCCATTTACTCATGCCAGTACGCCGCACGCGCCGTATGCCTCCCGACTCTGCTTATATGTATGTGTCCACCGGGCACGTCAAAATGCAGGACCAATTCGGCCCTGCATTTACCTTTTAGCTCTTCTGTTACGCCACATTTTTTGCGGCAAGTTTTTTCCAGTTAATGTAACCGTAGACGGAGTTCATAAGATAGGCCGCCCACATGACCACCATCGTCACCGCGGAAGGGTCCTTTCCAAGAAGAAGTACCCACATCAAGACAGAGACCACGTTTACGATTATCCACAAAAGCCACTGTTCCGCATAGCGGGCCACCTGCATAATGAGGGCCACCACGGAGAACACGGTAGACATTGCGTCAATCAGCGCCAACTGTCCGCCAATCCTGCTCAAAATCTGCCAGTAAACCAAAACTATCACAGTCACCGTAACTAGCAGAATGACCAGCTGCTTCGGTGTCAAAGTCTTTCCCTCCACGTCCCCGCTCTCCTCGTCCTTATGTCTGGACCAGAGATAAAAACCGACAAAGTTCATTGGAATATAATAGAACGCATTCAACATGAATTCTCCGTACAGATGATTGTTAAAAGTAAGCCACGCATAAATCGCCACATTGATGGTGGCAAACACATAAGTGCTCACCTTCCCCTTGGCAGCCAGCACCACGCCAATCACTCCCGTGATGCCGCTGATCAGCGCCAGCGTACTGTCACCCCAGATAATGCTCAGCACAACCATAATCAAACTCGACAAAATCAACCATGTCAATTCAAATTTACTCCACCCCGAAAAGTATTTCTTAATTTTCTCCATCTACCCAATCTCCTTTCGCAAACTCTTCTGTTGACAATGTGGGGCCTTTTACCCCTACTACCATGGCAGAAACTTTATTTGCCGTGCGCACTGCCGCTTCAAAACTGCGGCCAAGGGCACGCATGGCCATAACTGCCCCAATATGGGAATCCCCAGCTCCAATCGTGTCCACTACAACCGCTTCCTGTGAGGGAATGATCCTGCCCTCTTTTTGTTCCCTCAAATACACACCTTTTGAGCCAAGTGTGATGATAACCGTATTATTTGTCTCCTCTTCCAGCGCTGCTGCCGCCTCTTCCACAGACGCCTTTCCCGTATATGTCAGCGCTTCCATCTCGTTCAGATGAAGTACCGGCGACAACGCAGTCATTCTCCTGCTCTTATCTTCCGAGATATGTGTGATTCTCGGGCCGGGCGCATAATACACATCGATAGCCGGATTCTTTTCCAGAAAATCGAGAATCACCGAACCTCCCTCTCCCTCTAATTCGTAGCCGCTCACATAGGCGGAGTGATACGCCTCGCTGTCCAACGCATCAAACCATTCTTTTCGAAAGCAGCACTCGATTCCCGGCATGGTGAGAAAGGTTCTTTCCCCGTCCGCTTCCACCATACAAAGGCAATAACCGTTGTCCATCTCTGTCGATTTAACCGCACTTATATGCCCGCTTTTTTCCAGCTTTTTCTCTATAAACTCCGCATACATTCCCGTCCCGATAGGTGCAAAAAACGTATGCTTCACCTGGAAATGCTTCAAAATATCCGCTGCGTTATAGGCGCAGCCTCCGACTGTCATACTCTGATTCTTCGCATATATATCCTCTCCCGATTTCGGCAGACGGTCAATCTCCATAATGATGTCCAACATGGCTGCGCCGATAACCAAACACTGATCCCGCATTTATAATGTCCCCCTTTTCTTTAAAATAGCTTCCGCATAGGGCCCCATATCAATAGAATTGGCCTTTCGGATTACTTCCACATACTCTGTTGGAATTGCCTCGGCACCATTTCCCCCGCCGCAGATAGCAGTTGCCATGGCACCGATCGTATCCGTGTCACCTCCCAGATTCGCACACATCAGAGCACATCTCTTTACATCGAAACTATAGTAGGCAATGGCCAACGCCGCCGGAACCGACTCTGATGTATTGACGCCGGCGCCTACCAAATTGTAGAGGTTTTCGAGAAATGCTTTTTCATCCTCCCTATACTTTTCGGCAAGTTTCACACCCAGCCTTGTTCTGGCTCCCAGGGACGGACACGGCGTGGAGGCACCAAGCGACATCGCATACGCCTCCACCGAAAGGGCATCCTCGATCATCTTTGTCGGATCACCATACTGCATCGCGGACGCAACCGCCATAGCGATCATAGATGCGCCTGCAATAGTAACATCACTGGTATGGGTCACCTGAGATACCTCCGCCACATAACGGCATAGCGCTTCCTTCTGCCCTGCTTCAAACAGCGTACCAATCGGCGCAATCCGCATGGCGGCACCGTTTGACACCGCCTCATCCGAGAATTCCCTCGCGCTTTTTCCTTCCTGGAACAACTTCAACGTCACTTTAGATGTGGGACCCAGAATATTATTCTCAAAAGCATTTTCTCTCTCGGCCCACCCCAAAATATGCTCTGCAATGCTCCTGCTTGACGGCTTAAAATTCGTCTCTATCAAACTGTCCAGTATGGTGAGTGCCTGACTCGTATCGTCTGTAAACTGTCCCGCCTTGTACTGGTAGGATATATTGTTATCCGGACATCCGTCCAAAAATCCCTGAATCTCACCGTAATGCTCCTGTACTCTCTTCCTGCTCCACAGCTCCGGCGGCATCCCCATTGCATCGCCAATCGCCATTCCATATAAAACCCCCAACACTTTATTTCTCATATCACAATGTCTCCTTTCACTTATTATAATAAGTTATATTCCTTGTTATATCAATATGTAATAATAATTAAATATGCAACCTCATATTTGTATATTATCCACAAAATATATCTTCTTTTACACCATAACCTATATAGACAATTGCGAAACTCATCTCAATGCTATTATAATTGTGCAAATAGCATAATGATAAGCAGACCCTAGCACCATTGCGTTTGGATTAGAGCGAAAGCGTGTCTGCGTTGATTATGCTATTTGTGCAATTTCAGCAAACATAAAGGAGTTTCGCAATTACCTGCGTAACTTATTACAATAGGTTTACTTCCTGTTTCTTTTTCTTTATAATTTCTAATATAATTTTGTCATGGAGGAATTACAGATGTCGGAACATACATCTAATAAGAACGCGCCCAAATATGCTGTCATTAAGCAGGAACTCATCCAGAAGATTCAGTCCGGCGAACTTGCCCCAGGCGCGGAGCTTCCAAGTGAGTCAGATTTGATTTCTATCTACCAGGTAAGCCGCGTCACAGTCAGACGCGCTATCGACGAATTGTATCATCAGGGTTATATCGATAAGATGCAGGGAAAACGTGCCTGCGTAAAACAAATCGCAAAGCTGCAGGAATTGGCCTCCGTTTTCAGCTACACAGAAGAAATTATCCGCCAGGGAATGACACCCAGCAGAGAAGTTCTCGTGTCAGATCTACGGATCTGTTCAGCGGAGGAGGCCGAAAAACTCCAGTTGCAAAAAGCTGATCCTGTCTTTCATCTGGAGCGAATTTATTATGCTGACGGTCATCCTCTGTGCTATACGGCAACGACGCTCCCCTACCAGATCTTTCGCGACATTGAAACATATAATTTTAAAGAAAATTCTTTATATAAAATCTTGGAAGAAGTTTACCACGTGGAAATTACGACTACTTCTTTAAAACTGAAAGCAATAGCCGCCCATGACAAGCTCGCCAGACACCTGAATATTGAAAAAAATACGCCCCTGCTGTACTCCAACGGTCTTACCTTCGGAATACAGCAGGAAAAAGAAATTCCCATTGAACTGTTCACCAACCACTACCTGACCACACAGTTTGAGTATTCTCTCCTGCAGACACGGCGACCAGGCGGCTTTCAATGACGTCATCCTCGCATCGCTTCCACTTCATCCCTTGTCGGTATGGAGGCGGTCGCCCCCGCAAAGGAGAATGTCCCCTTTTCCAAAATGTCCCAAAACTTCATCCACAAATTCCACTGTGATACTGCGGTTGGCTCCTCCGTAGAGCAAAATACAATTCTGCCCATTTTTGTCCACCTGAATAATTGTATGCCCGCTCTTACCTGAGATCTTTTGGATAAATTCCGTATTCACACCGCCGTTTTTGCAGACATCGAGGAGAATCCCTCCTTCCTCTCCGATCATCCCAGCGTGATAAACCATAACACCGGCTTTCGCAAGAGCAATGGACTGGTTCAGGCCTTTTCCTCCGCAGAATGTATTCATGGCGCCGGCTGCGAGCGTTTCACCCGCTATCACCATATGATCCACCGAATAGACATAGTCTAAATTCAGAGATCCGAAATTTAATACTTTCATACTGCCACTTTTTCCTTTCATCTGAACTGGGAAATCTTCTGATCTTATTACCTTAACATTTATTGACCACGCCGCAGCTCATACAACGGATGGTACAAGCCTGTCGGTTCATAAAACTCATCACCGATATAAGCAACACCCAATTTATTTAACACCTTCCGCGATCTGCCATTATTTGGATTATGACCGGCAAACAGCTTTTGGACTTTGACTGTGGTAAACGCATACTCTATTACAGCCTTTGCAGACTCTGTAGCATACCCCTGCCCCCAAAACTCAGGCCGCAAATGAAATCCCATTTCATATTCCTTTTCTTTATAAGGTCTCAACCCGCAGCATCCAATTAAATCATTTGATATCTGGTGACCTCCGGATTTCCCCACAATAACCTGGCCAGCTCTCCGTCGTTCTGATTCCATTTAGAAAATCCGATCCTGTCGGTTTTTAAGAAAAACTCTCTTCCCATCTTTCTCTCGCAAATCATTCTCCATTCTGCTTTTTATTTCCTCTTAAAATGTCATCCGCTCCACAATATCCCGCCATGCCGCCTCGTCAATCTCCTCATCCCGGAATAGTTTGCGCTTGTCGTCATCCGTGATCTTACGAATCACTTTACATGGATTTCCCGCCGCAATGCACCAGTCAGGAATGTCCTTTGTCACCACACTGCCAGCGCCAATCACCACATTATCACCGATATGTACACCGGGACAAATCACCGAATTGCCGCCAATCCACACATTATCGCCTATGGTCACTTCCTTGCCATACTCATAAGCGGAGTTGCGGCTGACTGGATGTATGGGATGTCCGGCCGTGTATATCGCCACATTAGGAGCCATCTGGCAGTTATCGCCTATTTTAATCTTAGCGACATCCAACAGCGTACAGTTATAATTGGCAAAGAAATTTTTACCCACTTCGATATGTTTCCCGTAATCGCAGTAGAACGGGGGATTGATAAAGGCGCCCTCCGACTTCCCCAAAAGCTCTTTTACCACTTCCCTGATTCCTGCAAAATCGGAACGATCCATAAAATTTAATTTCTGCAGAATCCTTCTGCAGACCATTTGTTCTTCAAAAACACTGTCATCCGAAATATATGCCAGCTGTGCATCTCTGCGCTCTGCGTTTGTCATATCTATTTCATGCCTCTCTTTCCCCGTGTGTTACTTATTCCGGCTGTTCGTCGAACCGCCTGTCTTTAAAATAATAGACATCGTCGTGTTCATTGATTTCCCTGTATACTTTGCAGGGAGTCCCAAACGCCACCACGTTTGCCGGTATATCCTTTGTCACAACTGAGCCCGCGCCAATCACAGAATTTTCTCCGATGGTAACTCCGGGCATAACAATCACATTTGCTCCCAGCCATACATTGTCTCCGATGGTGACCGGGAAAGAGTACATGCCGTCCGCACGGTGCTTCGGATGGACAGGATGCCCCGTAGTACACAGCGTCACATTGGGTCCTATCAGGACATGCCTGCCTATGGTTATTTTCCAGTCATCGATCAGCGTCAGATTCATATTCGCATAAGTACCCTCTCCAACTGACACATACTTTCCAACCGCCGCCGTAAGCGGAGGGACAATCCACACATTCTCTCCAACCTCTCCAAATAATTCCTTCAGGAGCGCAGCCCGCTCCTCCATACTCTCCGGGGGCAGACTGTTGAACTTTCTCACAATACCTTTCGCATGCGCCTGCAGCGCCATATTTTCTTCATCGTCATCCCAGAGATATCCCTGTTTCATTTTTTCCTGTTCTGTCATCTTATCCTCCATTCCGAAGCGCTTTTGCTGAGGAACACAGGCAGAATTTCAAGTTCTGCTCAGCGGTCAGGGAATTTGCGACGCTTCTGCACAAATTCTCATTATTTATTTACAACCCATGGTAGATTGGTTTCATTTTATCATAGGTGCAAAAATAACGAAATCCCATACTTCTCAATAATTGTTTTGCCTCCTCGATATAAGCTCCCAGATGCGACGGACTGTGACTGTCACTGCCAATCGTAATGATGTCTCCTCCCAGCTCTCGGTACCGCTCCAAAATCTTTACGGAAGGCGTGGTATCCTTCAATCCATATCTGTGATAAGAAGTATTCAATTCGATTCCTTTTCCGTTTTTGATTACGGCCTTTAATATGGCGGAAATAATGGGCTCCACCTTTTCAAAAGGATAGACACCGTTTTCATCGTACCTTGTAATCAAATCCAGATGGCCGAGCACACTGTAGTTTTGGTATCGTTTTACGACATTCAGCATCTCTTCATAGTACTGCCAGTTATATTCCTCCTGGCTTCTCCCTCTCTGGAAATCCTGCGTCCAAAACTCCTTGTCCTCCACCTGATGAATTGACAGAATGATAAAATCAAAGGGGTATCTTTGAAACAGCGCTTCATATTGGGGAATGGTATGCGCCTGCATCCCAAACTCCATACCCATTTTTATGGCTATCTTCGCTCCATATTTGCTCTGCACTTCTTTTATCTTATCGTCATAAGCGGGATAGTCCACATTCGCCAGCGGCTCCTCTCCCCGATATACAATCGTCTTCCCCGAATCCCAGTCGTCCTTAATTCCATAGTCCACGTGATCCGTAAAGCAAATTTCATCCATTTTCATGGCGATGGCGTCCTTGACCACCTGCTCCATAGGATAAGTGGAATCGTCACTGAATTCCGTGTGCACATGATAATCTGCAAACATAACTGCTCCTCCTTCCCAATCAATTTGTTATGTTTTTCAACCAGCCATATTTTTTGTAATGCCGGTATACCGCCGGCAGTTTGATGATCTCATCTAAATTAAGCACAAAATAAACAGATAGTATCGGAAACTTGAAAACAAACGCACACAAATATCCGAGCGGAATAGTGACACACCACAAAGTCACTATATCACAGAGCAGTCCGAATTTAGAATCCCCTCCCGCCGGAAAAATGCCGCCTATTGTCATGCTGTTGATTGACTTGCCTATAAGATAATAAGAGCAGATAATCAGCATCCCGCCCAAATATTTTTCTGCATCCGGTGTCAAATCCGAAAACCCTGTTATAAAAGGTGAAAGTGCCAGCAATAATGCTCCCGACAAGGCGCCTCCTATCATGGACGCCCTCGTCAATACTCCGCCTGCCTTCCTCGCTTCCTCCAGATGATCCGCCCCAAGCTCATTTAACAGACCGGCGTCGCCTTTCCCTGAAACTGCTTTGCCACTTCCACGGTTTTTTCGGCAGATATACTTTCATCCACCTCATCTTTATTTTGAGATAACATACGCTGAAAATCATTTGCACCGCCGTTGCCGTCGTCGTAGCCAGAGCCGCTCCCCGGATTCCCATAACGGGAAATCCTAATAAGCCAAAAATAAAAACTGCGTTTAACACAATGTTCAAAATAACCGTCAGACTGCTGACCAGCGTGCTTATATTAACCGCGCCGCAATTTTTCATTGCCGTAAGGCACACTTGCGCTATCGCAGAAAATAAATAGGAGATTCCCACATAGCGCAAATACTCGCTTCCCATTTTAATTAAATCAGATTCATTGGTAAAAAAACGCATCAAATGATCAGGGAAAAACAAGGAACACACCAAAAACGGAATTGCCATAAGACAGGAAATCTGAAGAACAAGACTGACCGTTTTTGAAATAGCTGTCTCATCCTTTTTCCCAAAATACTGCGCCACAAACATATTTTCCCCGATAACAAACGCCGTCATAAAAAGATTGAATACGAAAGTCACCTGGGACGCCAGGGACGCCGCTGACATGGCATTCTGGTTCAACCTTCCCAGCATCACTGCATCGCTTGCCGCCACAAGCGCAAGCATAAGCTGTTGAAAAGAAATCGGCAGAACCAGTCGAAGTATTTTTTTATACAAAGTTTCCGTATGTACCATCTTCTCCACTCCTTTCTTTTTTTACAATAGCACACGCATACTTGTAATTCTTCCAGAATGTGATATGATTTTATAACAATCTGCGTTTTCTTGAAAAATACTCGATGGAGGAAAGATGTATGGATAGTCATTTATATTGTTCTTCACTCAATGCAGACTTCTCTGAAACAGTAGCATACAACAATCCTCTTTTCCCCGCCTATATCAGGCCGGGTATGTTATCCTACTATCCCAATTACTCTGCTGTCAGCCATTGGCATGAAGATTTGGAATTTATTGTCGTCAGACGAGGAAGTATGACTTATAACATAAATGGAAAATTGATCGATCTGACCGAAGGAAGCGGTATCATGGTTAACAGCCGGCAGCTGCATTACGGCTTTTCACCGCAGCATACAGAATGCGAATTTGTCTGCATCCTGCTTTCTCCACAACTACTGTCGGGAAACGAATGGTTTTATCAAAACTACATAGAATCTGTCATAAGAAATCCATCATACCCTTATCTGCATCTTCATGGGGAAACATGGAAAACCTCTATCTTGGAACATTTAAATCAAATATATACAACTTTTTCTGCGAAACGCGAGCTGCCCTATTTTGTACTGCTTGAAAATTTCTTGTCAATCCTGGAAATATTATACGATGATTTGGACATCCAGAATTGTGCCGCAGGAAAAGAATCGCAGGAATTGATCTTACTGCGAAACATGATTACCTATATTGAAGAACATTTTGCACAGCGTATTACCTTGGAAAATATTGCCGCCGCCGGAACCTGCTGTAAAAGCAGGTGTTCTTCCCTTTTCAAAAAATATCTCCGCGAAACGCCAATGACTTATACAGCCAGACTGCGTCTGCAGAATAGCCTTACCGCCTTACTGAACTCTGATAAAAGCATAACGGAGATCGCCTATGAACATGGTTTCTGCGGTGCAAGTTATTACTGTGAAACCTTCCAGAAATATTATAGGACATCTCCGTTACAATACAGAAAAGCGCAGTTCCCAGATCATACGCCGTAAGAATGCACGATTATATCTGTTAAAACCAGTCGCTCATATCAATGGAAAATTTATCTTTGCATAGCGTTTCCTAATAACCTTATCTGTAAAGCAGAAATCTCTTTTCAATCACCGTACTTAAATTTTCCTCAAGCTCAGCCAGCTTGTGAAAATCACCTTCATATATCATATTTTCCCATTGAAGAACATAAAACATATTTCCCAATATATGAATCTGTTCTTCTATCATCCGCTCCGCTTTCAGTATCCAATCGCCTCCCGTCAAATGCTTTGTGTCCACCAGCCCGCACCAGTATTGCTGCAATATTTTCCTCTGAATCAAATAGGCAATATCATACAAAAACGATAACCGCCACCTCATCACTGGCTGTTCTTTCAACCAGTGCCAACATTTCTCTATTGCATAATTTCCCTGCCCGCTTTCCCTGGCCCCTGTAAAATTCTTTGCGATTAGTTCGAACGAATCTCTGACAGCCTTTGTTTCGCGTTCATCACCCGAAACGAACTCTGTTTTTTCATAACTTCTCACACTGATCCAGCCTTCCGCCTCCGGCAGTCCATTTACCAATATCCAGCTTTCCAGTTCTTCTCTATTGATATGCCTTATGGGAATCCCTTCCGAATCCATACAAAACAACCTTTCATCCAGCTGAAATATCGTAATATAATGATCCATGTTAACATACAAATTAGGTAATACCAGATATCCCAATCTACCCATATCAAGTGGCCCAATCAGACATCTGTCTGTTTTGCTCTTCTTTAATATGTATTCTGCTGCCGCATTACTATTCCGGAACATCTCCTTGTGCTGCCTGTATCCCCAAAGCCCTGCTGCCCGGTCTAATCCTATATTAGGATCGCAGTAAGTAGTCAGCAAACGACTGTAATCCTTTTCTTCCCGATGCCTGATGCCAAACGGAACGGTAGATGTTATTTCGAACGTTTTATAGTCAATGTCTTTGTCCTGCACCGTATTTAGAAATGCATAGGTACCACAGCATATCTCATTCCCCAGAAATATCGTTTTTTCTCTCATGAACCAACCCTTTTAATTTCGTTTTGTCAATTTTGCCATTGCTGTTTCTAGGTAATGGATCCGTCATCATAAAAATACAATAACAATTCCTGTAAGTGACATTCTGCGACATCACATCGCCAATGAATCTGGAGACCTCCTTTGAATGGGCAAACACAAAAATTCCTATTTTTTCACTGCAGACTGTGTCATGAATTCCCACTGCCGCACACTCAATTACCCCTTCTATTTTCCCAATCAGATTTTCTATTTCCATCTCGCTAATCCTATGTCCCATGGACTTTATGAGTCCATTACAACGTCCCCGAAAATATAGAAACCCTTCTTCATCAATTGCCAGCAAATCTCCGGTACGATAGGTTCTCATTCCAGTTTTGGGGTTTACTCCAAATCCGCCCTCCTTATCCTGCCAATATCCTTCCATAACGTTTGGGCCTTCCACAATCAGTTTTCCCTCTCCATGCTCCGCCCCTTCTTCCAAATAAACCGTTACTCCGTCAAGAGGCAGGCCGCAAGAGCCTGCCATAACTTTATCTTCCCTTCCTTCCGGCATTACCGCAATTCTCTTACATTCTGTCGTTCCATACATGGGAATCATTTCAACCGCCGGCAATACCGCTTTCAAAGCCTTTATTTCCTCTACCGGCAGGTACTCCCCTGTAAATGTGATTTTTCTTAGGCAAGGCAGTTGTTCCTGATTCAGATAATGCATCTTTAACAACAAATTCACCACCGAAGGAATTGACGGAAAAATAGTAATTCCCCACTTGTGCAGGCAATGTGGAATCATCTGGATCATACCAGGTTCAATCAAAAAAAGTCTTGTCCTGCTAAGCAGAGACAAAAAAATCTGATAAAGTCCATAGTCAAACTCCAAAGGCAGACTACATAAAACTCTATCAGATTCTCTATATCCAAGCCGGGAAAGTATCCCATTACAACAAAAAATAATCTGTCTCTGACAAGCCAAAACTCCCTTTTTTTCCCCTTCTGTCCCTGAAGTATATAAAATATACGCATATGCTGACTCCGGAACCTTATCCCTATCATCTCTAACTGCCTCTGATTCTGCAACCTTCTCTTCCCTATGCAAATCCAGCGCTAAACGCGGGGAGCAGCTCGCCATTATATAGCTTAGCTCCTTCTCACTGCAAGTCCCGGATACCGGAACAAATATCATACCGCCTGCCAGACATGCCAATATCGCTGCCACTGTATCCCCGTCATTGTAATTCCTGATCAGCACTCTGTCTCCTGCCGCTGCTCCGCGCCGCCGCATATATGCCAAAATTCCCAGGGCCTTTTTATGGAGCTGCATATACGTATAGTCCCGGTTACGATCTGTTAAAACTGCTTTCTTCTCATTCAAGTGTTCCTCTATAAGCGCCGCGTACAGCATTTAACAGCCACCCTCCAATTCTAGCAGAATCTCCCTTGTCTTATATACGGGCGCCTTCTTTGCAATATGATAAATTCCCCTCACAATATCTATATCGCTCCCCGTCCTTCGCGCCGCATATTCCGTATTTTCTCCTGCCTCATACATTTTCAGTATACCGTCTACTTTGTCTGCCGTAAGCATTGGCGTTATCTTTTCCGCATACGCAATCTCGTCCTCTGAAAATTCCCGCGGTGTCAGAATCGGACCCTGATTAATCACCCAATACGCAAGGTCCTCCGCGTCTGTCTGGCCTTCCCAGAAACCGGCCGAGGGCTCTTGGCAGATTACCTCCTCCCTTGTCCCGATCTCCTTTCCTAGCTCCACAACCTGCGTCTTATATAAATGCGCTAACGGCTTGAAATTAGCCAGGTTATCTCCAAACGTAAGAAAAAATCCTAACATTTTCTCTGTCTTATTCATTGTCCCGGCTATCAAAAATCCCTTATCCTGATAGCAGGAAATCACCGCTGAGCGGAGCGAACACTTTGCCTTTGCCGGATCCAAAAGCGTATTTAGCCGAAACAACCCCGGCTCTTCCGCTTCTTCCAATGCGCCTATCAAAGTCCTGTTCGCGGTCTCCAAATGAACCTTGGCTAATTCCACTCCCAAATCCCTTGCCAAAGCATCCGCATTCTTCTCAAACTTTTGTTCCATCTCTGACTGCAGAACCATACACAGCTTGATTTTCTCTTTCCCCAAGGCTCTGCAGCAGAGTCTGGCAGTCACGTCAGAATCGAGACCTCCGGACACCATGACTACAACACGCTCGTCATCTCTTACATAGTTCCTTATGAAATTCTCAATTCTCGCAATCTCGGTATTTACCATTATTTACTCCATTTCTGCGCTGTTTTTGTCTTTCATTTTCAATCTTTTATATCCCCTGCCGTTTTCTCCATGATCATAAGCTCTTCTTCCAGAATATCATCATTTACGTCAAACTCTTTTGCCAGCTGACGATATTCATCTGCTATTCGCCCATATTCAACTTCCGCGCTCTGACCGTCCAGCCTCTTTTCCCACTCCTCTTTGCATTCGCAATGATATTTAAGCACCGCGTCCAGATTTTTTCCGGAAGGCTCTTCTCTATATTGATCCAACAGCCTCATCACGTCTTTCGCACACTTGCCACAAGTGGAGGGCGATGCAAAAATATGTGACCTATCCTCTCCAAAATAATCTTTATACCATGATATCTGAACCTGTTCCAGCATCTGTTTCGGAAGTTTCTCTAAAACTGCAGCTAACGACCAGAGAGAAATGCACTGATACCCATGATGCTGATACAAAACCTCCAACAGTGTACCATGTTTTACATGATATGGGAAGAGTACAACACTGTCGGCTCCCTGCTCCAAGGCACGCTTCACAGAGTAGACCGCTTCACGTACGGAAGCCTTCTCGCTCAAAAAGGGGAGGCCTACCCCGACATTCGCGGTCACTTTTATACCCGCCTGATGGATCATCTCAGCTGCTTTTCCGAAAGCTCCCGTGTCCGTCCCCTTATTGATACAATTCCGCAGTATCCAATCGTGCCCCGATTCGTATCCTATCTCCACATACTTTTCCGAATCCGGCATGATGCCCTGAATGAACTCTAATCCGCCCTCGTTGACGGTATCTGCTCTCGTCTCGACAATAAACCGTTTTGCCCGTACCCCCTTAAGAAGCTTGCTCATCCCTTCCCTCATTTCCAAGGGGACTTCCCTCTCATCCAGCATACTTCCACTCGGAGTCAGCAAAAAATCCTCAAATTCCCACGGCAGTTTCTCTACAATATATTCCAGTTCACTAAGAATCTCCTCCCACTGTACATCCCAGCTCCCTTTTCCATAATTACACATCGTGCAGCCGCCCTGCGCATCGTGTATACATCCCCTGGTGAGAAACCACAGATCGCACAACAAGCCTCCGTTTGCGCGCTCAATCCGATAATGTGTCCTCATTTTTGGAGGCATCAATGGCCTCCGGCAATATATTTGTCTTGTTATCTGTTTTAAAACCTGATTATTTCTCTTATCTGACATTCATCTCACCGATCTTTCGCTCTAAAAATTCACATAAAGTTCCGATACTGCAAAAGATTTTCTGAAAATCATCCTGGAAAGGATCAAACCTGATGTTCCACCGATCCTCCACTTCGATCTGCAATACTACCAAATCTATAGAATCCAGACCTATGTCCTCCCGAAGCAGCGTGTCTCCTGTCACCGGTTTTTCCATACTTACGGCGTTTTTCTGAAGGATGTGTTCAATAATCTCCTTCACTCCTTTAAATATTTCCTTTTTCACGGCTTATCCATCCTAATTCCAATAGTTTTCTTTCACTATTGTTTCCATTATATACTAATATGTCCGGCATTTCCATCTTCAAGAACAAAATGGCGGCTTCCTGCAGGGAATATGCGCCCACATGATAGAATATCATATAATCGCCGATTTCGACACAAGAATGCAAAAATTTCATAGCAAGAATATCACCCGCCGAACACAACGAACCACAAACCATATAAGTCTGCTCTCCCTGCCGTTCTTCCCTCGCCACACATTCGATAAACGGCGTTTTTTGTCCCACAATATTTCCGTGATATTTCAAGTGGTGGCTTCCCCCTTGAACCAGCAGTATCTCCCTGTTTTCCCTCTGCTTTTTCTCAAAAACTTTCGTGATATACCGACCAGCATTGGAGGCTATCGCCCTGCCACATTCATAAGTGATCCGGTAATGCTCTGACAATTTTCTGACGAAACCAAAAAGATAATCCGCTGTCTCTTCATAAGTACGCACAGAATCATTTTGGTACAGCGGCACTCCCATTCCACCGCCCAGCCTTATCTTTGAAAAACTGATACCCCTTTCCTTCAGATATGCCAAACCCTCTGCCAATGGCTGGAAATCTTTTTCTACCTGATAGACAAACTGTCGCTGTGTTCCGGCGTAATAATGTATTCCTGCCATATTTATATTGAAATCGGTTTGCTTCTTAGCAAAAATTTGGGCAATCTCCCGTATATTCATGCCAAACTGGTTTCCGCTGCTTAAACGAAGCCATACATCCACCGTTTCTCCTTTTTTCTCCGCCAAATTCTGTATCATTTGCAGCTGCTTCAAAGAATCCGGAATAAACCTTTTCACACCTGCGTCCAAAGCCATTTTAACTTCCAAATCGGTTTTCCAGACGCCGCTGTAAGATATTTTTTCAGCGGGAACCCCATTCCCCAGACAATATTCCAGTTCTCCCCTGCTGCTTACCTCGAAGTCCTCAATCACATCCGCCAGTGACTCCGCCAGATAACAATTAGCCTTCACCGCATAACACAGCCGAACATCCTCTCCCAGGTATCCCTGAATCTCAACTGCATTCCTGCAAGCATCGTCTCCTCTATAAATGTACAGCGGAATAGAACATATGTTTTCCAACTCGTTTATCATTTGATAAGTAACTGCGTCATCGTGCCGATCATGCCTTAAAAAATTATATTTCATCCGTGAGTACCTTCCATATCGCTGCTTCTATCAAAGGCAGTTTTTCCACCTGCCCTTTCTCCGCAATTTTCATCATCTCACATTGTAATTTTCTAAAATCCCATTCTTCTGTATTTACACCCAAATCACTTCCAAGCCTCCAGACTTTTTCCGTATGTTCCAAAAAGTTCATGACACCATACCGAAGTGCAATTTGGGAACTTGCACTTCCATTATAGCTTTCAAAAGCATCCTTCCATAAAGTCGTTTCCCTGACGGACTCCGTCGCCATCCTATGAAATTTCCATCCATCTCTCCATATGACTTTTACGCTTTCTATATTTCTATGTATCCCGTCGTTCTCCTTAAGCCGAATCAGCACGCCTTTCCCACGACACAGGAGTGAACGTATCTCTTCCTCCGAATAGTATAAGACAGGAAACCCGTCAGGATCTGTAACGCAATACATACCTTCCGGCCCTGCCTGTATATATACATAGCAGTTCTCCGCATAATAATACAGATTTTTTATCCTCCGTACTGCCACTTCCTCCTCAACCGGCCCATACACAACTCCCTCTGATACATATTTCATAACTTCTTCCACCGCTTCTAAAGAATATACTTGAAGCTTCTTTTCCAAATTCATATATGCCGCGATAGCCTCGACTGCCTCCCTCGTATCCACAATTGGGATATAATACCCTTTTTTGTCCTCCCTATTATAAAAACCAAAGCATCTCTTCCCCATCGCATCCAAATGGGAACCCGCTTCATATCCTTTCTTTCTAAACAGTATTTTCATGGCGCTCTCAAATAGATCCATATACTTTCCCGAATAAAACATGATTTTCCCGTCCCTCCGGATCACTCAACTGTAAATACACCCTTACCTTTCAAATGATCGCTCCAATCCTCGTCATCCCCGCTGTATTTGCATTCAATAAAAACACACTTGTGAAAAATGTCTTTCTTAAAATTCAAATTATTCTCAAAATTCACTTTAATGAAAACACACTCGTTAAAATTGCTGTTTTCAAAATCGCATTCAATAAAGTTGGCTTCTTCTATCGTGCTCCCCATCATACTGGCGAACTCCATATCACACCGAAAGAATATCGTATAGTTAAAATTAGACGAAGGCAAATACGCATTCACAAAACTGCAACGATCGAATCTGCTGTAGCTGGATAAGATTCCTCTGCCATTCAAATTATCAAACAACACATCCTTAAATACTGTATGCGTCAACTCCGCCTCCGCCATAATCGTATCCTGGAAAGCAGAAAATTCTACGTAAGATTTCGTCAAATCAATTCTGCTCACATCACTTTTATCAAATATACTGCAATTCCATCTGCTTTCCGAAGCGTGACAATCTGATAAATTCGAATTTTGTAAATTTAGCAGGCAAAAAGATCCTTTATACAAAATACTTTCTGTCAAAACGCAGCTCTCCGCATCCACATATGTGAACTCTGCTTCCGTCAGATTTACACCTCTCATCACGCATCCCCTCATGGAAGTATTCTTCCAGACGCTTCTCTGCATATCGGAATCATTGAAAATACTAGCATCCAGACATGCATTCTGAAAACTCATTTCCTCAGCCACCGCTTCCAGGAACGACGACGCGGTCAAATCCATCCCAAAGCGTTTTCTGCTCTGAATCCCCCTCCAAATATCCGGATCTCTTCTCTTCTTTATTTCGCCTCTCCTGTTTTCTATAGGCAAATCCCGAAAATAATTTTTATTACATGCTTTATATCTGTCCGGAATCTCTATTTCCCCTTCTATGGCATTACAAAAATGTACCTCTTTCAAGATGGATTTTTCAAAATTGGCATGCACAAATTTTTTATCGACAACATCCTCAAATTTAACCTCTTCCAATTTGCAGTCAATAAAACTTGTATATTCAAACCTGCTGTTATGAAATTCAATGTTTGTGACAATGGAATTTTCAAAAGTTGCTCCGGAAAAATCACTTTCATAAAACGCTGCCCCGGTCGCATCCACATTAAATAAGATCATATCAGACATCAGGCAGTGTCTAAAATGGGTATTGCTCATAGAGCAGTCTCTTAGATCCGCATTATAGAAGTTGCAATCTTCAAATTTGGAAAACGCGATATTGCTCCCAATCATTTTCATTCTGGCAAGCATAGCCTCCCGGAATAGAGCGACGCGAAACGAAGTATTCTCAAACCTCACATTGTAAAAATCTACGTTGTACATTTTTGCAGATGGATAAAATATCTCAACCTTAGGAATCGTGACCAGACATTTCAGTGAGACAAAAAATTTCATGAGAAAGAAAAGGTATAAGACATATATTTCATTTCCTTGTTTCTCTTTCCCCAATTCTCTGCCGTGACGACCATGCATAAATGACTCTTTATCCATTGTCACCCGAAGTGTATCGCGATAATCTGACAGCAGCTGATAAAGCGTAAGAAAATCTTCTATGCTGATATCCCGATCTATTTTCTTTGTATGGTTTTGTATGCTTTCATACCCGTACGGCCCCCAGCCTTTTCCCTCCGCATCACCTTTCTCCACTTTCTGCACAACATCCTGTTTTTCTATGTATCCCGCTGCGATTACAATTCTCTGCTCTACTGACTGGCCACGCTGAAATTCAAATGTCTTATCCAAAAATAGAAATATGAACCTTTCCCATTCCGAAAACCTGACTATGAATTTACTTTTGTCAAATTTCTCTTTTTCCTGTCTTGGTTCCACCTCCAGAAATTCTTGTAACGATTCGTCCCACCCATGTATGTAAGAATTGATATATCCTCTCCACTTGTTCTCCAATTTCTTCCACTTTTCGCACATATCCATATCCAGCTCTGAAAGCTGTCTCTGCGCGGCCTTATAAATAGCTTTGTCAATATTTATGCATTGCGCAAGAAAATACAAAGAACACAGCAGCAATACCGCCACACAAATTATGCCAAAATATAAAAACCCGTCATAGTCGCCGCCTGCCCCCTGAAACAGGATAAGGTAGCAGGAAATTGCTACAAATATGATCGAATAGTCGCGCAATAACCGGACTCTTTCCCTCCGGTATTTTCCGATTATTTTTTCATAATAAGGTTTTTCATCAATCGTCCTGTCTAGAGCGTCTTTTAAAAACACATAACTGGTAACCAATGTGCCAAACACCGCTATCAGTGTCGACACAATAACCGGCCACACAATTTCCCAGGATGGCTTATCATAAATTCTACTTTTAAAATGGGCACATCCTGTTCTCACGGCTTGTACAAACAAAAATACTAAAATTGCCACAAATATTACTGGCTTAATCCATTTGTACCTTTTATTACTTTTGTATCGCATTCAAATTCCCCTTATCAGATAGAAACCCTCTACTGAACCTGCGTATATTGTACCAAGTCTCTAACGCGACGGCTAGCCTTAGGT
>DLAA01000011.1:0-298 GCA_002493835.1 Lachnospiraceae bacterium UBA7060
GAGCTGCGCAGATACCGTGAGAACTTGAGGCATCTATAAAAATAGCAGGGCATACGAAAGACAAAGAGGAAAAGGGCTCACAGGCCCTTTTTCCAATTCTGGCGGTCTGCTTTTTTCCCAGGCAGGCCGGGCGGCATGATAACGGAAATTACTTGGATAGTTGGGAACTTAGAGGTAATATGCGAGTGGCGCTGTCGGACGAAAGGCGAAAAACTTTAGAGCTGTTTTTGAAATTTCTGTGCTTCGTTTCTGTCTTTCGCTCCATTTTATATGCCTTTCGTTCCCTGCATCCCAAAAT
>DLAA01000011.1:667-5892 GCA_002493835.1 Lachnospiraceae bacterium UBA7060
AATCCGAGGTGATGAATTTTGAATATAGCAGTGGTCGATGATGAGGAAGCCATCAGAGAACAGATAGGCGGCTTCATAAAAAAGCGGAATCCTGATTTTAATATAAGTGCTTTTGCCGCGGGAGAAGAACTGCTTGCGGCAGAGGCTGGTTTTGACATAATCTTCCTCGACATACAGATGGAGGGCATGGGTGGCATTGAGGCGGCAAGAACCCTCCGGCAGTCCGGTGTGGATGCGGTGGTCATCTTCATTACGGGAATTAAGGAATATGTGTTCGAGGCTTTTGACGTGTCGGCGTTCCACTACCTGCTAAAGCCGATTGAGGAACAGAAATTCATGGAGGTGCTTGGCAGGGCGGCAGAGGAAGCCGGGAAAAGGAAAGGGCAGAAGGCAAAGCAGATATTTATAAGGGCGAAGAACCAGGGGTATACGCTTAACCTGAACGGCATCCTGTATATCGAGAGCAGGGGGAAGAAGGTGGAAGTCCATACCACGGACATGGAGGACATCATAGAGTCCTACGCCACGATGGATGAACTGGAAGGGCAGCTTGGGGATGGCTTTTACCGCTGCCACAGGGGGTATCTGGTAAACATGGCTCACATAGCGAGGTATGATGCTGACAGCATCTTCCTTTCCAGCGGTGAGAAGGTCTACCTGACAAGGAAGAAGCACAATGAGTTTGTAAAGGCGTATATGTGGTATTTGCAGAATGGAGGGGTTTCCTGTGTATGAAGTGGTGAGCGGCCTGCTGGAAGTGTTTTCAGCCGTGTTCCAGGGATACTGCCTGCAGTATTTCTTTGGGAGCTTTCTGGAAACAAGGATACGGAACCGCCATGCAGGATTATTGACTGTGGTTTTGTATGTGGCGCTGAAACTTGGTATTGATTTGATTTTGCCCTCAGATTATGGGAGCATAAGGATTTTTGCGAAACTGACATTTACCTTGTGTATTTTGGTGGTTCTTATAGTGTGCTGTTATAGGGTAGCCGGAAAAATAAAGGTTTTCCTTGTTGTTGTTTTCCTTGCAGCAAGCGAGTTCAGCTTTTTCCTGGCATATAATGTCTGCTGGTTGGGGAGTTATCTGTATTCCTTATGGGCGTGGTGTTTCAAAAAAGGATATATAACATCAGTAGACATTTTTGAGAAATTAATGAAAGCTACCACATTTGGAATCCCCATAACAATGCATATTGTTTCCATAGTGATACTGTTTGTCTCCTTAAAAAGTATAAGCAGGAGTTTCAGGGAAAAAGATTATGCCATCCACCAGATGGAATTATTGTTTATTTTGGCACCCAGCATGACAGGGGTGTTCATCTGCACATTACTGCGCATGGTTTTAGTTACGATAGAAAGCGGAACACCTGTATCCTTATATGACAAATATCCGTCATTGATTATCATGGTGTCGATTGTCCTTCTGCTGTCTTTCCTTTCTATTTTGTTTGGGATAAAACTTTTTCAGGACATGATCTGCTGGAACAGGGAAAAGAGCAGCCGGATTATCTTGGAAAAACAGGTCAGCAGCCTGCAGGAGCATATGGGGGAGATGGAGCGTGTCTATTCCGGGATACGGGGAATGAGGCATGATATGAAGAATACAATCTCCCTCATCATGCAGCTTGCATCCGGAAAGGAGGAAGGGCTGCAAGCCTATCTGGAAGAGCTGAACCAGACGATGGACAGACTGGAATTTCGTTTCAAGACGGGGAACACAGTCGTGGATACCCTGCTGAATATGAAATACCATGAGATTGCCAGCACGATGTCGGACTTGCAGATGGACGTGGAAGGGCTGCGGTTTCCTAAAAAATTATTCATACAAAGTTATGATATCGGCATTATTTTAGGGAATGCGCTGGATAATGCAATGGAGGCTTGCAGGAAGCTGAAAGCAAAGGAACCGGATGCGAAAGCCTTTATCCGCATCAGTTCATTCCAAAAGAGGGAACTGTTTTTCCTGAAAGTGGAGAATAGCTTTGACGGAAAGGTGGTGAGAAAACCGCAGAATGAGTTTCCCGTGACGGATAAAGCAGACCGGGAGAATCACGGGATAGGGCTTGCCAACATCAAAAGCACGACTGAAAAGTATCAGGGAACAATGGATTTTAAGGTAAACGGCAGGGTATTCATCCTGTCGGTGATGATGAAAAATGAAAGGAGAGAGGAAGATGGATTTCGGAGTAACAGGTAAATTGGGAGGCTGCTATTTGGCGGAGCAGTACCGGAAGAATGCGGCAGGCAAGAGCGATGGCGTGAGCTTTGCGGAACTTGCGGCGGCAAAAGCGACAGGGCGGTCAGAGGTATCGGGAATGAGTTTTAAGGATATGTGGCAGTCAAGGTTTCCAGGGACATACTACAATGTCATGGATACATCCAAGATTGACGGTTCTTTATGGGGAAGGAACGATTATCCGTGGGATAAGTATTTCAATAATAATGCGGATGATTCTGTTCTGGACTGGAAGCCGTCAGGTGCGGAGCCTGCTATGTCTGACCCTAAGGTGCAGGCAAAGATAAGCTCTACGCTTGGAAAGAAGGCAATCGTTGTTCCGCCTGCATTGGAGGAGAAAATGAAGAATGATCCTGAACTGGCTCAGAAGGTGATGAAGAAAGTAGAAAGCTTTATTGCCGAACAGGAAGCGGATGTCATCCATATGCCTGGATATTTTCAAAATCCGAATCATGGGTATCTGATTGCGTTGGATGAGGACGGAGAGATTGCCCACGCCTGTGTGACAAGTGAAAGTTGGAGTGCTTCCTCATCAGAATTTGTTGAAGCTCGTAGGGAAAGAGAAGCGAAGCACGAAGAATATGAGAGACTGGCGGAGGAAAGCGCCCTGAAACGGAAGCTATTGGAGCAGGAAGCAGACGAGAGACATTATAAGGACAGCATGACCAAAAAGGCAGTTTCGATTGCTGCTTATGAGGCAGCGGGCATTTTGAAGTAAGGAAGATCATGCCCGGACTTACCACAAGGGGGCATGGGCGGCTCCGAATGACAGAGGGGCCGCCGATAAAATAAAATCATAAGGAGGACGAAATCATGGCAATTTCAGGAATTGGAAGCAACTACAACAATGTGTATGGGAGTACATACACGGCACAGAAAAATGAGGCAGTAAAGAAAACAGAAACGAAGGAAAATGCACCTGCACAGGCAGGGAATGTAAAGAACGCATCAACTGATAATGTATCCGATTATTATTCCTACCTGCAGAAGAACTATGACTGTGTAAAGAATGGCAGCGTGGCAATTTCCGGTTCTTATCTGAAAGAGTGTGCAAAGAACCCGGAAAAGGCGAAAGAACTGGAAGAAAGCCTTGCTTACTTCAAAGAAGGTTATGAAAACGGCCTTAAGAGCGCCCAGGCCAATGCAAGGGCTATCGGGGCAAGGGTGGTGAACTATTCGGAAAGCTGGAGCATCGACAGCACAGGGAACATAACTATGATGGCATCTACTACGGTAACTTCCGACAGCGGGGTAAAAGGCTGGAAGGAACTGGCAGAGGAACGGGAGGAAAAGTTAAAAGAGAAGAAGGAGCAGGAGCGAACCGAGGAAAAGAGAAAAGAGCAGAAGGAGCAGGAAGAAGAACTGCTGGAAAAGATTCAGATTTCGGCGCAGCCGGTGTCCGTCATATCGGATGCGTACCATAAGCCTGTTGACATCAAGGCGTAATGAGTAAACGGATTTACTCAAAATATGGCAAAGGAGAATGCAGATTATGAATATTGATTACAGCCAGTTTTACAGAGGAACAACGAACATTCCGTCATATGGGAGTGGTGCATACAAGAAGGACACCCTTGTAAAATATGAGTTCAACACCACGGATGAGCATGGCAACAAGGTCATGGATAAGATGTCAAGGGAAGAAACCCTGCAGGCAATGAAGGATATCCGTTCACAGTATGGGGATTCGGTCATTGTGGAATTTTCGGGAGACGGCATGGCAGCTCTTGTGGAAGGAAAGAAAGGCAGCATGGTGCCGGAAAACCAGGAGGCAATAGAGGCAAGAAATGCGGCATTCCAAAAGGATATCGTGCAGATTGACAATTCCCTGAGTGACCTTCCGGCATATTCGGGGATGTATGGCGCAGACAAGGCCGTTGCATCTGCATTGGAGAACTGCAGCAAAGAGGAGCAGGGATTTGTGTATGACATTATCCGGCAGAATTTCCTTGTCGGGAACAACGGCTCCATGACGGAGGAGGAACGGCAGGCGAACATCTCACTTGGCGTGAAGAAAGCAGAATATGCGGCACAGAACTTTATCCCGGAGGACAGCAGGGAGGCATTTCTGGAAGCAATGGAATCCATTGCAAAACTGGCAGGCGCAGGCACAGCCGACAGTAGCGGGAATATAGATTACGGCGTTGCAAAAACTAGGTACCTTGGGCATGGCAGCAATCTCGTACAGACCACAAATGCGCTTGACATGATGCGGACGATGGATAAAGACGCATATGCAGAGTACCAAAAGATGGGAGAAAAAGATGACGGCGGGCTTAGCTCTTTGAAATACCTTACAAACTGGTATACAGGTGCGGTAAAGAAGAATCCTTCGATGGTTGATAATTACGAAAAACAGTCGGAGGAATATGTGGAGAAGAATGTGAAAAATCAGAAACTGGATAAGACTTTCGCGGGCTTAAAGACGGGAAGCAAGGACGCTTTCTTTGAAAGCCTGAAAATGTTCCAGAGCAACAATCCTAATTTCCTCTCATCCATTATAAACAGAGAGCTAACATCGAAATTTTGGGGATTTTAGGCATCTTTAGATGGTTCATTGGATATACAGATATAACCTTTACGTCCTATTTCGCAGAGGCGCATAAAACTTTGCCTCTGCGGACTGCGAGGGTGCAGGGGCGGCTCTGAACAGAAAAGCAGTGGAGGGAGGTGTTTGTCATGAAGTTTGACAAGGGAAGTTAGACAGTATGTTTGCATGAAGGAATGAACTGTTCGGACTTATATTGAGGGAGCAGGAGCGGTTCTGAATGACAGAGGGGCCGCAATACTAAAAATAATGGAGGATTTGAAAAATGAATATAAATGGAATAGGGACAGCAGGATATCCGGCATGGCAGGGAGCAAGAAAGGCACAGCAGAATACGGCAGGAAATAGTTTTGCAGAGTCGGTAAACAATGTGGCGAGTACACCTAAAGTCTATAATATTTTTACAGATGAAGATATGATATGGACGGGAGGGAACGGCAC
>DLAA01000040.1 GCA_002493835.1 Lachnospiraceae bacterium UBA7060
TCGCGTTAGCGACTTGGTACAATTCAATTTGTATCAAATTCTTTTTGTTAGGAAATAACAGAAAGGAGTTGGCTTTATGGGTAAAGATTTAAAAGGGAAAGAACTTGGAGTAGGCATAAGTCAGAGAAAGGATGGATTGTATACAGCCCGATTTACAGGCAGAGACGGGAAACGCAAACAAAAATATTTCAAAAAGTTGTAGGAATGCAGGAAGTGGATTGCAGATGCACAGTTTGAGGATGAGCATGGGGACATAAATGTTTCAGGCGATATGACAGTTGATGCATGGTTTGATTACTGGATAGAAAACATAAAGGGACAAACAGTAAGAGATAATACGAAAAGAAATTATTTGGAACGATACGAAAAGAATATTAAACCAGTCATAGGCAGTATGCTTATTAAAGATGTTAAACCTCTTCACTGCCAAAATGTCCTGCTTAAAATGTCCAAATCATATTCAAATTCTATGATTGATTATTGCCGTATAGCTATGGGGGCAATGTTTGAAGCGGCTGTGGAAAATGAAAAATGAATTGATTGAAAAGAACCCAGTTACAAAAAATGTAAAGTGTAAATCTGGAAAACCGCCAAAAGAAACAAGGGTTTTAACTATCGAAGAGCAAAAACTTTTTTTGAAACGGTTAAAAAATCCAGCATTTACAACCAGTGGGCATTCATTCTTCAAACAGGGTTACGAACTGGCGAGATAATAGGTCTTAGATGGTCAGATGTTGATTTCAAAAACAAAATTCTTCATATACGAAGAACGATGGAATACCGACACGATTTTGGTGAATGGAGAATTGGAGAGCCTAAGACTCAAAGTGGCGTTCGTGATATTCCTCTTACACAAGAGGCAATACGGATTTTGAAAGAGCAGAAAAATAAAATCCGGGCAATGAAGGTTATAGTCGCTGACTTTTCTGAACAGGTTTTTCTCTGTAAAGATGGTACGCCAACAAAAAATAGTGCATATGATACAAAGCTATATTATTACTGTGACAAAATAGGAATGAAACATTTTTCCATGCACACATTAAGACATACGTTCGCCACAAGGTGCATTGAAGCTGGAATGAAGCCAAAGACTTTGCAGACGATTTTGGGGCACTCCAATATAGGAATTACCATGAATCTGTATGTCCATGTAACAGATGTTGAAAAAGAAAAGGAAATGCGAAACATCGAGGATATGATTAAAATTATTTAAGAATTGGTGTAGTAATTGGTGTAGTAAAAATATAGAGAAAGGCAGAAACCCTTGAAATAAAAGGATTTTTGAATGGTAAATGGCAGCGTATGAAAATAGTGTTTATGGGAACGCCGGATTTTGCGGTGGGCGCATTAGAGGCGCTTATTGAGGCAGGCCATCAGATTGCAGCGGTGGTGACCCAGCCTGACAAGCCAAAGGGCAGGGGGAAGGAAGTGCAGATGACGCCTGTGAAGGTGTGTGCGCTGGCACATGATATTCCGGTTTTTCAGCCTGTGAAGATTAAGGAGTTTGAGGCGGTGCAGAAGCTTCGGGAGTATGCGGCTGATATTTTTGTGGTAGCGGCTTTCGGACAGATTCTTTCGGAGGAGATTTTGGAGATGCCAAAGTTTGGCTGCGTCAATATTCATGCCTCTCTTTTACCGAAATACCGCGGTGCGGGGCCGATTCAGTGGGCCATCATCAATGGAGAAAAAATAACAGGCGTTACTATTATGCAGATGGAAAAAGGATTGGATACTGGAGATATGTTGTTTCAGACGGAGGTGGATATTGCACCGAGAGAGACGGCCGATACGCTGCATGACAAGCTTAAGGAGGCAGGCGCCAGGCTGATTGTGGAAGCCCTTCCCCAAATTGAGGCGGGGGCGGTGGTTCCTGTCAAACAAAAGGATGAGGAGTCATGCTATGCCAGGATGCTGACGAAGTCCATGGGAAAAATTGACTGGAGTCAGAGCGCAAAGAAGCTGGACTGTCTGATCCGCGGTCTGATTTCCTGGCCGGGAGCTTCCACGGTTTATCGGGGAAAGATTCTGAAAATTTGGGAGGAGGAAGTTGCTGCAGAGAAAGGAATGACCGAAGGAGAAGGGAGCTTTTTACAGAGTGGCGGCGAGTTTTCTAAGAATGCGGCACCGGGCACTGTGGTCCGTGTGGACAAAGATGCTTTCTATGTGCAGACCGGCGATGGGATTCTCAAGATATTGTCGGTGCAGCCGGAGGGGAAAAAGCGTATGCCGGTGAAAGATTTTCTGCTGGGATATCAGGTACATGCCGGCGATTCAATGGAGATGACTGAGAAGAACTTCTAGCGGTTTGCGGCAGAGGACCTTTCGCTGAAAAGTCATAAATAGCAGACCAGAGAATACCGAAGAGGCATTCTCGGAAACAGGAGGGATAAAAGTATGGGATATTATGGTTATGGATACGGGTATTATTTTGATCCGACTTATTTTCTGGTTTTGATCGGAGCGGTGCTCTGCATTTGGGCGCAGTCACGGGTCAGTTCCACTTATTCAAAATATTCTCGGGTACAGAGCAGGACGGGCATGACGGGAGCTCAGGCGGCTCAGAGAATACTGCAGATGTCGGGGATTTATGATGTGCGTATAGAGCATGTGAGAGGAAGTCTTACGGACCATTATGATCCAGCGCACAAGGTGCTGAGGCTCTCTGATGCTGTGTACGCGTCCACCTCTGTGGCGGCAATCGGGGTTGCGGCTCACGAGTGTGGTCATGCGGTACAGCACGATAAAGGCTATGCGCCCTTGAAAATTCGGACGGCACTAGTGCCCGCAGCGAACATTGGTTCTAAAGCAGGTATACCATTGATTATTCTGGGAGCGCTTTTGGGTATGAATCAGACGCTGATCCAGATTGGCATCTGGGTGTTCGCGCTTGCAGTGCTTTTTCAGGTGGTGACACTGCCTGTGGAGTTTAATGCTTCCGGCAGAGCCCTTGCCATGCTTGGAGACTACGGCATGCTGGAGAGAGATGAGGCGGCAGGATGCAGGAAGGTTTTGAGTGCGGCCGCATTGACTTACGTCGCGGCGGCAGCTTCAGCGATTCTGCAGCTTTTGAGGCTGGTGCTTCTGTTCGGGAACAATGACCGGAGACGGGATTAGGGTGAAAAGAAGTTCTAGCCGTTCACAGCAAAACTGTGGCATGTGGATTAGCGTGGGAAGCGTGCGATAGGAAGTTCTAAGGCTTACAGCAGAGGCAGCTTCGCAAATTCAGCAAAGCTGACTTGGAACTTCTGTGTTTCGCACAGGAGAATTTGAGCATGGCAAATATCAATGTACGGGAGGTAGTTCTGGATATATTGCTGGAACTGTCTGGGAAAAGTGAATACAGTAATGTCTTGATTGCTGGTGTTTTGGATAAATATGACTATTTGGACGCGAGGCAGAAAGCCTTCATCAAGCGTGTGGGCGAGGGAACTATTGAGCGGAGGATTCAGCTGGATTATGTGCTGGATCAATATTCAAAAACACCTGTTATAAAAATGAAGCCTCTGATCAGGGAATTACTTCGGATGAGTGTCTATCAACTTCTTTTTATGAGGCATATTCCAGACTCAGCAGTTTGCAATGAGGCGGTGAAGCTGGCGAAAAAGCGGGGCTTTCAGTCTTTACAGGGGTTTGTGAACGGCGTGCTTAGAAATATAGCCAGAGGGAGAGAGACGATTGTCTGGCCGGATGCAGACAGGGATCCAGCCGCAAGGCTGTCTGTCCTGTATTCCATGCCGCGCTGGCTGGTGGAGATGTTTTCAAAAAACTATGGGACAGAGAATTGTGAGAAGATTCTGGCAGCTTTTTTAGAGAGAGGGATGGTAAGCGTCCGCCTGGATGAGATGCTTTCAGGGCAGGAACAGGAAACTCTTCTTGCCGCCTGGGAAGCTTCTGGGGTACAGGTGAAAAGGCATCCGTATCTCCCCTATGCTGTGACCATGCGGGGAGCAGACGGCATCCGCAGCTTGAAAGGGTATCAAGAGGGAAAATTTGTGGTGCAGGATGTCAGCTCTATGCTTGCGGTGGAGGCGGCGGGTATAAGTCTTGGCGATACTGTGCTGGATGTCTGCGCTGCGCCCGGCGGCAAGGCTCTTCACGCCGCTTTGAAACTGCAGGGGACAGGACAAGTCATTGCCTGCGATGTGAGTCAATATAAAACAGGCAAAATTGAGGAAAACCTGGCTCGCTTGCACCTGAGGAATGTGTCTGTCAGGGTGCAGGATGCGAGAAGGAGAGAGCCTTCCCTGGTGGGTGCTGCGGATGTTCTGTTGGCGGATGTGCCTTGTTCCGGTCTGGGAGTGATCGGTCATAAGCAGGATATCAAGTATCGGGTAACAAGAGAGTCTCTGGAGCAAATACAGGTGTTACAGAAAGAAATAATAACAAATGTTGTTGATTATATCAAACCAGGCGGGATCTTACTGTACAGCACTTGTACCATAAATCCCGCAGAGAATGAGGAGATGGCGGTTTGGATCAGCTCTGCCTTCGGTTTGGAGTCTGTGAGCATGGCAGAAAATCTGCCATCTGTGTTTGAGAAAGAGGCAGGGCGGGGAATGCTTCAGCTTTTGCCGGGAATACATGGAACGGACGGCTTTTTTATGGCGAAGTTCCGAAAACCGGAGAGAAGGACTGAAAAAGGATAAGGAAAAGAAAGCGGATTCGTATGGAGACTAAAGATATCAAATCCCTCACCTTGGAAGAGCTGAAGGCGGAGATGGCAGTTATCGGAGAAAAGCCGTTTCGGGCGGTGCAGCTGTATGAGTGGATGCATAGAAAACTTTCGCGCGGGTTTGCGGAAATGAGCAATATTCCAATGGCTATGAAAGAGAAATGTGGGGAAAACTATACTTATACGGCGCTCCGGACAGTGTCCGTGCAAGAGTCCGCTGTGGACGGTACGAAAAAGTATCTGTTTGCCCTGGGAGATGGCAATATGGTGGAGAGCGTGTGGATGCGCTATAAACACGGTAATTCGGTCTGTATTTCCTCACAGGTGGGGTGCCGTATGGGCTGCCGCTTCTGCGCTTCTACACTGGATGGCCTGGTGAGGAATCTTTTGCCTTCGGAGATGCTGGACCAGATATATGCCATTACTTTGGAGACAGGAGAGCGGGTATCCAATGTGGTGGTGATGGGGAGCGGTGAGCCTCTTGACAATTACGAGAATCTTCTGCGTTTCATTACCTTACTCACAGATGCGAATGGGTTAAATATCAGTCAGCGGAACGTGACGGTTTCTACCTGCGGTATTGTGCCGAAGATGCGAAAGCTGGCGGAGGAAAAGCTGCAGATCACCCTGGCACTCTCCCTTCATGCGGCGGCAGATGAAAAAAGGCGGGAATTGATGCCTATTGCTCATCGGTATTCTCTGGAGGAGCTCATGGCGTGCTGTGCATATTATTTTGAGCAAACGGGGCGGCGGATCACTTTTGAGTACAGTCTGGTGCGGGATGTGAATGACACGAGACAGGATGCGGAGACGCTGGCGCTTTTGATCCGTGGGCTAAATTGTCATGTGAATCTGATACCGGTCAATCCTGTCAAGGAGAGGAATTACGTACAGTCCGAGAGAAAGGCAGTGGAGGCTTTTGCCGCGCTTTTAGCAAAGAAAGGGATAAATGCTACCATACGCCGGGAGATGGGACGTGATATTGATGGGGCTTGTGGGCAGTTAAGAAGGCGTTATATAGAGGAGATGAAAGAGCGTTGAATATTTAATAGACTTGCTCTTTCACATGAAATATGCTAACATTGGTAAATGGTAAAATATGTAAAACGGAGGAATAAGCCGTGCTCAGGTCTTATGCGCTGACAGATATCGGGCGAAAAAGACAAGTGAATCAGGATTATATTTACACTTCCGAGACGCCTGTGGGTAATCTGCCAAATCTCTTTATTGTGGCGGACGGTATGGGCGGCCATAAGGCGGGAGACTATGCTTCCGGTCTGGCTGTTGAGACCGTAGTGGAGGAGGCAGGGGCTTCTGTTGAGAAAAATCCGGTGAAGATACTAGACCATGCGATTGCCCGGGCAAACGAAGTGCTAAGAGAGCGGGCAAGCGAGAATTTTGCGTTGAGTGGAATGGGGACTACGCTGGTGGCGGCTACCTGCATCGGCAGATTCCTGGAAGTGGCAAACGTAGGAGACAGCAGGCTCTATGTAGCGGGAGATGAGCTTGTGCAGATAACGGAGGACCATTCTCTGGTGGAGGAGATGGTTCGTATGGGCGGAATTGGCCGGGAAGAGGCCAGACACCATCCGGATAAAAACATTATCACCCGTGCACTTGGTGCGAGGGATGATGTGGAGGCGGATTTCTTTAATCTGCAATTACAGACAGGAGATATGGTTTTACTTTGTTCAGATGGTTTGACTAACATGGTGGATGACGAGACGATATGCCGGATTTTGAAAAATGGCAGAAGCCTCAAGGACAGGGTAGAAGAACTGGTAGATACGGCCAATCAAAACGGTGGCAGGGACAATATATCGGTGATCGTTATCGAACCGTTAGCAGACGAGGCGTCGTATGAGGAGTCACATTGACGTACTGATTTTTCATACAGATATTTGCAAAGGAGCGTTGCAAATAATACTGATGTCAGATGTAGATTTGAGATTTAGGCGCCTCCATCGTGAAACGCTCCGGAATGAGGTAGAGCATGATTAAGATTGGAATGATGATAGCAGAGCGGTATGAGATTTTGGAAAAGATTGGTACCGGCGGCATGTCAGATGTATACAAGGCGAAGGATCATAAGCTAAACCGCTTTGTAGCGGTGAAGGTTTTAAAGCAGGAATTTAGTGAAAACGCCAATTTTGTTTCGAAGTTCCGAATTGAGGCTCAAGCGGCGGCAGGGTTGATGCACCCCAATATTGTCAATGTTTATGATGTGGGCGAAGAGGGGGAAAATCATTATATTGTCATGGAACTGGTGGAGGGTATTACCCTCAAGAAATATATTGAGAAAAAGGCAAGGCTTTCGGTCAAGGAAGCTGTCAGTATCGCTATTCAGGTGTCCATGGGAATTGAGGCGGCTCACAATAATCACATCATTCACAGAGATATTAAACCTCAGAATATCATTATTTCCAAGGAGGGCAAAGTGAAGGTGACGGACTTTGGCATCGCAAAGGCCGCTACCAGCAATACTATTACATCCAATGTCATGGGTTCTGTGCACTATACATCACCGGAGCAGGCCAGAGGTGGTTATAGTGATGAAAAGAGTGACATTTATTCCCTGGGTATCACTATGTTTGAAATGCTCACAGGAAGGGTGCCTTTCAACGGGGAAACTACAGTGGCCATAGCAATCAAGCATATTCAGGAGGAGTTTCCCTCTCCCAGAGAGTACGTACCGGAGATTCCGATCTGTGTGGAACAGATTGTCTTTAAATGCTGTCAGAAGAGTCCGGACAGGAGATATCAGTCCATGTCGGAACTGATTGTTGATTTGAAACAGTCGCTGATCAGTCCAGATGAGGACTTTGTCAAGGTGAATGATCCCGACGAAGAGGCTTCTACCCGTATGATCACAGATAGAGATATGGTGCAGATCAAGCGGCAATCGGAAAACCGGGATTCTATGGACGAGGCGATGCGTTTGAGGAAAGATGTCAGGGACAGGGACAGCAGCCGCCGTTATGAGGAAGATGAGGACGAGGACTGGGATGACGACGAGGAAGATTACGATCCCAAAATGGAGAAAATTACAACTATATTGGCGGTTGTTGCGGCGCTTCTGATTGGCTGTATTCTTATTTTCTTGGTTGGCAGAACCATGGGTGTATTTTCCTTTGGCGGTGATCAGGAGGCGGACACGAAGGAGCAGGAGACAGAGCAGGTTGAGATGATCCGTGTGGTTGGAATGCATGTGGATGAGGCCAAACGACTGCTTTTGGAACTGGAACTGACACCGGAGATCAAATATGAGGTGAGCACTTCCTACGATGCAGGAACCGTGCTTCGCGCGAGTGTGCAGGACGGCTTAATGATAGACAAGGGGACAAATATTATTCTCACAGTGGCGGAGGCTGCGGAAGGGGTACAGGTTCCTGATGCGACAGGGAAATCCCAGACGGAGGCAACCTCTCTTTTGGAAAAGGAAGGGTTTGTAGTAAATGCGGTGGAGAGCCATGATGCTGCGGTGGAGAAGGGCATTGTGATCTCCCAATCTCCTGAGGCGGGAACCACAGCCTCTGAAGGTTCCAGCATAACGATACGTGTCAGCCTGGGGGCTGAGGACAATAAGGTCAGGGTGCCAGACGTGGTTGGGATGACGGAGATGGATGCCATTGCCACCTTGACGGAGAGTGGCCTTCCGGTGGGAAATGTCACGGAGACTACCCATGAGGATGAAGCTCTTACGGATAAAGTATGCTATCAGAGTTATTCGGTAGGTTCTTATGTGGATAAAGGTACGTCTGTAGATTTGCGGATCAGCACCGGTCCGTCCCAGAAGACCTATCGTTATGCGGAAGGAATTACAGCGCCTACAGAAGATGCTTCCTATCAGAATGGCATGGAGGTAGCGGTGACGCTCACTACTTTGGATGGCACGCAGTTATTGAGTACCCGGACAACCTCTTTTCCGGTTGCGGTGAATTATACTGGGATCAAATCCGCTGGGGGAACCATTCGTTTCACATTTACTGTACAGACGGCACCAACAATTATAACTGACCCGGAGACCGGAGAGACAACTACCGAGGGCGGTGGCTCGGAGCAGAAGACGGTGGAGAGACAGGTCAGCTTTACGGAAGAGTAAGGAATATGCAGGGAAAGATTATGAAAGGCATAGCCGGGTTTTACTATGTCCATGTGGACGGTCACGGTGTCTACGAGTGTAAAGCTAAGGGAATATTCAGAAAAGAAAAAATAAAGCCTCTGGTAGGGGATGACGTAGAACTGGATGTGCTGGATGAGAGGGAAAAACGCGGCAATATTCGAGAAATTTTACCTAGAAAAAGCGCCTTGGTGCGGCCTGCAGTGGCCAATGTGGACCAGGCGCTTATCCTTTTTTCTATTGTAAGGCCCAATCCGAATTTTAATCTGTTAGACAGATTTCTGATTCGCATGGAAAGGCAGGAACTTCCCACTTTTATCTGTTTTAATAAAGAAGACATTGCTTCCGAGGAGGAGAAAGAAGCGCTTCGCATGGCTTATGAGACTTGTGGATATCGAGTGCTATTTATAAGCGTTTTAGAAAATAGAGGCGTTGACCAGGTGAGGGAGCTGCTGGCTGGAAAAACGACTACGCTGGCTGGACCAAGCGGGGTAGGCAAGTCTTCCTTGATCAATCGGCTGTCTTTTGCTGCGCGGATGGAGACGGGAGAGATTAGTGAAAAGATCAAGCGGGGCAGGCATACCACTAGGCATTCGGAAATTATTGCGCTGGGGGAAGGGACTTATATCATGGATACGCCTGGGTTCACCTCTCTTGATATCTCAGAGATCACCAAAGAAGAACTGGAAGAGTATTATCCGGAGTTCCGAAAATATGAACCTCTATGTAAATTCCGGGGCTGTGCCCATATCAGTGAGCCGGAATGCAAGGTCAAAGAGGCTGTGGTTGCAGGAAAGATCAGCCAGGTGCGCTATGAGAATTATAAAGTTCTGTACCATGAGTTGAAAAATATCAGGCGTTATTAACAGCTGTTCTCGGCCGTATCTGCAGTTCTTTTTGTTGCATATGATGTGAAGGTGTGCTATATTAAAACAATAAGAACCAATCGCCGATGCGGTGGTTGATCAAGATGATGGATAGAATAACTTCTCGATACTTGGTCAAAGTTTCGAGAGGTTTTTTATTATTCTATAGGAAATTGTAGGAACAAAGAGGGAGCGAGATCAGTGAGTTTCGCAGCAAGAAGGAAAGGGGAAATGTCATTTGTTGAAACGTAAACTATTTAGGCGTGTGCTGCCAATGATACTGAGTATGGCAATGTTATTTCAGTCAGTGCCAGTATATGCAGCAGAAAATCAATCTGCAGTGGAAGCCAGCCTCACAGAAGACATCAATGTCGAAGAGGCAATGGATGATGGGAAAACTGCACAAGCGGAAGTAGTTCCTGAGGAAGATGTGAATGGAGAGACAGTGACCGGGGAAGAAGATCTTTCAGGAACGGAATCCGATGGGACAATGGCAGGAGAAGCTGGATCTAATGATGCAGTGCTGGAGCAGACAGAGACGGGAAATGCAGATACCGGGAAGGCGGATCCTGTGTTGGAGGAGGACAGTTCCCATCAGACTGCTCCTGAAGAGAATAATTCAGGGGTGGGGGTTAAATCTGAGGACAAAGATGCCACAGGGACCGCGGATGACGAAAAACGCCCCGAAAATAATACAGTTACCACAAGTACAGAGGATATACAGGCTGTTATAAAAATATCTGATGAACTGAGTCTGCCAGAATTTAAGAGGGAAATCGGAACAAATGAGCAGATACTATTCTCTACGCAATATGCACAAAACCGATTTAACCGTGTACAAGAAATAGTCAATAAGAACGTTTCAGTCCATGTGGACGACGAAAAACTTGACGGCTTGAATGCTGTGCTGGATTACACTTGGGAAGTTCGGACAAAAAAGGCGGATGAGACGCCGGACGGGAAGGAAGTTTACAGCCCTCTTGACATCGGTGTGCCAGAAGATGCGGGTGAGTACCGTCTGCATATTCAGGTCCCGGATATCAAAGGGCTTTGTAAGGGGAACGATACCTATATTTATTTCTCTGTGAGCAAGCGTCAGCTTAAGCCTAGATTCGTCTTTTATGATGAAGGCGGAAATGTCCAAAAGGATCTCCTTGCCGTAAACTCGGCAGATACGGTGGGCGAATTCAGGCAGAGATTGGTAAACGAATATGAATTTGATGCGCCTGATACGGACAAGAAAAACATTATAGACAATATTACGTTCAACGTGTATGAAGTTTCGAAGGATGCTGTCAGATCAGAGAAACCGTTAGGAGATGAGGTATCCTTCTACTACAGCAGGAACTATATTGTGACTGCTGAAAAGCCAGAACTTAATACGACTGCGAATAACAATTATGAGGTGCTGTTTGAGGAGTACTATGTTATCAATGTCAGCAGACTGATAGAGACGGAAATTACGATTGAACTGAATGAGCCCGGCAAAGAATATGTCAAAGAATATGACGGTGAACCGGTTGATATCAGTATTATCGGCGTAAAGAAGGATAATAATATCGAGCTTGTAATCGTCAATAAAGTAAAGGACGGAAAGCTGATTGAGATTCCGACAGCCAAGGCAGTGCCTGCATGGTATACGCGCAGCAATGCGGTCGAAAATAATACGCCGCAGATAAATGATTATGTTTATACAGAATTAGACGAAGCGCCAAAGGATGCGGGTGAATATTTTGTCAGGTACAAATATGTACCTGAAGGGGAAGAGGCTGATCTCTATGAGGGATCCGAGAGCGATCCGATCAAAGTTACAATTGAACCGAAGCCTCTGCTGATCAAACCGGAAGCGATTGAAGTATTTGAAGGAATGACAGAAGAAGAACTGGAGAAAGCGCTTGCGGAAGTCGAGTACAAACTTACTTATAAAGGAAATGAAATAACATATGATTCTCCGGATGAAAAGAAGGAATTCTTTGGTGTCGCATACAGCGGAGACGGAGATAAAGCGAGAACACAGTATTATCAGCCTGAGTTTGAACTGCAGGTTCGGGAAAAAACAGCGGCTGAGGGAGAGGATGAGATCAAATTTGACGACGATGATAAATGGGTAAATGTCGTCCCAAAACATGTGCCGCTAAAAGCGTCCATGGAAAACAAAAAAGAGAAAAGACAATACCGGGTAAAGTTTACTGGCAATAAAGTACTTTACGATCGAATGGGTCATATCACTGACAGAGTTTTGATAACGGATTTGAGCACCAATTCCGCAAATAAGAATCATATTGTACAAAGTGATGAAGCGCTTCCAAAGGAGATTATCAAACTTAAGTCGACCAGAATTGAAGTAAAACCGATTATTGATTCTTTTATCTCTATTAACACTGAGAACAAAGGTACCGGTTCTCTGAGCGATCCGGCGTTTAAGGTGTATGATACGGATGCTCTTTTTGGCAGCGCTGGTAAGCGTTCGGATTACAAAAAAGCGGTACTATATGAGAATGAACAGGCCACGGATATCAAAGATACAAGCGATGAACTGACATACATCTGGTATTCATCCACGCTGGATAAATATGAAGAATACATGGCGGAAGATGAGGATGGCAGGAAGAAGTTCGAGAGCGAAGACAGATGGGAATGGGAAAAGGCAAACATTTTTGACAATGTTACGGATCCGGATGACGGGACGCTTTTGACACCTGCGGATTCCGGTTTTTACAGGTTAGAGATTCAGTATAAAGATCCGGAAGGCGTTAGATTGAGCGCGTCTGCCGATGTCTATTTTTTCATCAAACAGCAGGAAGTGATTGTGGCGGCAGAAAACCGGTATGTCACGGACGGAGAACGGTGGGATGACGACACGATCAAACAGCCGCCGCTGCTCTACACGATTTATGAGGTGCCAAACAATGATATCGATACCTTCAATAAAATGTATGCGGAGAATCGGTCTGCCCTGAAGGTATTTAAGGAGTTTGATGAAGACAGCAGCCTTAATCTTACATGGAATGTAAGAAGAGAGAAGTGGGGAACGGACGGAAAGCCGGAGACGGGCGGTAATCAGATTTATGAGAAGATCTGGGAACAGAACACAGGTTCACAGATCATTCTCTACGGTAACAGGAAATATCAGGCATATGCGTACATAGCCGATCTGGATGCCAATCCGCAGTATAAAAACTATACATGCGAGATTAGGCCGGTCGCCGCGGCGGACAGGGCTGATGATCAGAAGACTTACCGATACTGGCCGGGGGACATTCTGTTTACAGAGGGCAGGCTGGACATTTCCATCGATCCGGAAAAGATGCCGCATACGAGGCCGTATGACGGGAACCCAATCATCACAGATCCAGCGGATCTTAAAAAGCTGATCACGGTCAAAAATGCGGATGGGGAAGACCTAACAGAGCAGCTTTTGAATACCGAAGCGGAATATGGCAAGGATCTTGTCAACGTGAGATGGGTCTGGGAGTACTTGGAGGAAGAGGATCAGAGAGAGCCGTATCAAACGATTTACGGGGAATATCAGGTTGTTCCGACGCAGGAGGCCATATACGGCGGTACCTATTATCTCGCGGTTGAATTCGCAGGAAATGAGACTTATGCCGCATACAGTTACAATGCGTACGAAGAAAAGAATGCGGAGAATAAGGCCGCATACTCATGTCGGATTACAAAGCGGCCCATCACCATCACGCCGAAACTCAATGAGGGATTGAAAGCGGGACAGTATGTAAGCGAATTGTACGGCTTTAATCCGGAGACAGGAACGGACGAGCGCCTTCCGGTCAGTGTGGAGAATCTTGTAGAAAAAGACAGCGGGATCTTTGCCTATAAGGAGCTGGAAGGTCGGTATGTGGTGGAAAGCGGAGGAGACTATTGGCTTTCGTCATACAAGGGAAAGGGATATCCGGCTTTTTACCATGCGATCAAGGAGAAGCGTGGGTATGATTTTGATATCGCTGTGAATATGGATACGGAGACGCTTACACCTCCGTATGATGAAACATATCTGCGCTGCGGCAGGACGTATGACGTGAAATTCACGGGAGAACTTGCCTATCCGTGGAAATCCTCCTACGAAGTTACCTATCAGTCTGCACGTACGGCGATCAGCGAGAGAGGGAAAGCTGACATTACCGGAACGGATTTCCTGCCAGCAGGTGGCGGAGCTGTCGATGTCCGCTATGAATATGATGCGGCGTCAAAGACATACACCATAGTTCCGAGGGAAGGGATCAGATTCTTCTACGAAGAAGAAGGCAGAGGCTTGCTGGATGTCAACGGTGACGTTATTCCGTTTACGGACGGCAACTATGTTGCGTTCCAGATCTATGTGCCCAGAGAGTTTGAGGGAGATGTGAATGGCACCGGATTTGACGCGGGAAAATTCATCGCTAAGAATAATGTAAAACAAGCAGGCGGATATGTGCTGCAGAATTTGTGGGAAAGAGATTTCGATGACCAGGGACAGTTCAGGGGCCATATCTTGAAAGCACTCTTCCCGGTGAAAACGGATGAGAATGGAAATATCATCAATGAAAAACCAAATTTCACTATAACTTGGGAAGGGGCGGACCAAGGGATAGATCAGGTATATACAGAGAAATTTGAGCTGGATCTGAAGGACATTGCTCTTGAGGCGGATCTTAAGAAAGCAGTGGCGCCGAAGTCGCTGGCTTTCAATGGCGTAAATGCCAAGATGGCAGTCGGTGAGGAGCAGCAGCTTGATGTCAAGATCAAAAAGGCGCAGCTCGGCGATATTATCTATTTGAATTACAGGCTGGATGGGAATGTTACCAGGAACGAATATCTGAGCGTTGACCCGGAGACAGGACGCATTACGGCATTGAAGGCGACGAAAACGCCAGTGACGGTAGAAGCTTATCCGGTGTACCGGGCCGAAGATGGGACTGTTCAAGAGATCAAAAATGGTGCGAAGACTGCTAAGACGAAAATTACAATTACGCCTGTTACGGCGCCCGTTATTAAGAAAATTACTGTCTTGGATACAGCCGCCGAAATACAATATACCCCTGTAAGCGACGGATATCGCAGAGAGATATTTGTCAAGAGGGTGGACGATAAGGCGGAAGTGAGAACGTGGAATAAAGAAAAGTTTGAAGAAGAGATCGGCAGAATGAAAAACGGGCAGTGGGAGGGGATCTTTGACCTCGCGCCGATTTATCGTCCCGACAGAAATGACAGTATACAGAGAATTCCACATCTGAAGCCGAACACAACTTATGTTGTATACGTCAGGAACGTCAGCGCGGTAAGGACGCTTGACGACGGCTCGAAGGTGACTTTCTGTGCAAGCGGAAATGTAAAGAGCTTTGCTACTACAAAATCCATGGTGCAGGAACTGAAACCTTACTTTACTGTAAATGACGGTGCACCTGACAAAAAGAATCCGGTTACGCTCGATGAGAACCGAAATTATACGGTGGAGCTTCAGGCAAAGTCGGCACAGCTGTCCGTGTATGGGTTGTTTAAGGAGAGGGAAGAAGCAGGCAAGGAAGCGGCAGACGAGCATGACCTGCTCAGGTACAGCCTGCCTCTTAAGAGCGAAAATAAGGAACTTCTGAATTATTATGCTGAGCCTAAACTTACCTATGTAATCAGCGATGATCAGAATGAGGTCTTTGAGGCGGCGGATTATAAGCAGATTCAATCGAAATATGCGACAGTCAGCAACAAAGGAAAGATTGCGCTCAAAGGTGTGGATCTTGACGGAACTGCGACAGTATGGCTTTCCGTGATATCGGACAATGATGTGGTTGGACAGTGCTCGCTTACCATAACGGCTGAACCGGACAGCGTAGCGGGCAGCAAGATCAAAATGAAGGTGGGCGACACCATTGCGCTCGCAGATTGTCTGCAATACAAGCAGGCTGGAAAGAAAGTACCGTTTTACCGCTCCAGCAGGATGAAGCTTGTGACGACGAAAGAAGAGGCGCTCGAGCAGGGATATCGGATCGAGCAGATCGACAAGCAGTTTTTTATTACAGCGGTGAAGCCAAATAAGAACCAGTTCAAGCTTAAGGTGACGGATGACAATATCGGCGCTGACGCTGAGATAACGCTCACGTCGGCACAGCTGGATCCTGTAAAGAAGCTGAAGGTATCCTATGTGGATAATCAGCAGATCACGATCAATTTCGCCCATGCGGGCAGTCCGGAGGCATTTGAGATCTTAGTGAAGGATGCAAGGGGCAGTGTGGTCAGCAGAGATCTTGTGCAGAATGATATTTTTCCCTGGGACGATCTTAGATATGTGAGTGCGGATGCGCCCGCATACAAGCAGAGGCAGCAGCAGTGGATTATCAATGATGATCAGTTCTTATATACAAATACACTGGCATACTTTGAGAAGACGCAGACATATTCCTATACAATAGAGAACAGCAAGATTGTAAGGCTATCCTCTTACAGTATCTCCGTGACGCCGGTGTATGAGCTCAACAGGGCGGCCAAGGATGCCACAACGAAGGTGAAGACAACCGACATTCCTGCAAGAAACGATACGGACCTGGATGCCGTCAGCTGGGTATACGGCGGCATACCTGTGAACTATTCAGGTGTTCAGTTAGCGGTGAGCCCTTATTTCACATCCGGCAATACTTACACGCTGGATTCGGGGCTGCAGACAGATGCCAGAGACCGGGTTACGGATACCCTGACATGGAAGAGCTCAAATACGAAGGTGGCTTCCATAAAGGCGATTCCGGGTACTTATACGGCAACTTTTAAGGCGTTGACCCAGGGTACGACGACTATTGAAGTGAGTTCGAAGATTACAAAAAAGGTCATTGCAAGGTATATGGTGCGCATTAAGGCAGTGGGAAAAGGGCAGCCCGTTTTTGGAGGGGATTATGAGCCGTCATGGGACAGCGCCTTTTACCGGGATGTGCTGGCAAAGTGGGATCCGTTGTATCAGGGCAGGCTGGAAGTGCTGACTCTGTCGAATGATGTCACGGTTTCCGACGCGGACAACACCATATGCGACGGCACATGGGTATCGTTTACAGCGCCTAAGTTCGGCAGATATACATTTACCAGGACAGGGGATGCCAATGGCGTATTTATGGCCATTTATGACGGCAGAAATCTGGACGATGTGGATGCGCGAAATGTGGTCAACGGTGCTACACAGATTGATAGATATCTGGAAGCGGGACAGAAGGTTTACCTCAAACTGTCAGGTAACTTCACGCTGAGCGTGGAAGCCACAGAATTTGCAGGACTTTCCGCAGACAACACCAAAGACAATCCATTAGTGATCAAAAATAATGAATGGATTTCCTTTAAGGCGCCAATAGACAACTACTATATCTTTAGCGGCGTCGATGTGAGCAGATTTAAGGTCAGCGATGATCAGAACCCCATTGTTGAGAATACGGCGACTGATAACAACGGTCCTCTCTCTATTGTGCTCAAGGAAGGGACAACGCTGTTCATGCAGGTAAGATCTACTGACAATACGGAGAGTACCAGCAGACTTTGGGTGGACTATGCAAAGGATAAGCTCAGCTATGAGGATAAAAAAGAAGAAGTAGAGGTGGTACTCAGCAAGGAAGATAACGCGAGATTTGTCAAGTTTACAGCACCTGAAACACAGAAGTATCAGTTCAGCTATGAGGAGACGGCAGGTTTAGGGTTGGAGTATCTCATCATAGAGGATAATATGGACGGTGACAGGATAGGTATGACACAGGTTGTTGGTACAGCAGATGATAAAAAGATCATCACCAATACCTTTGAACTGGTAAAGGGGCAGACAATAGTATTCCGCTTCACGGCCAACAATGAAGCGTTTGCGGATAAGGTGACGGCTGTCAGAGTCAAGATCAAGGTGGCTTTTGACAGGGTGATCGAGCTGCGGACAGACAAGGATGCGTCGGTGGAGCATGAGAGCACAAAGATGGTTTTCTTCGATGTGCCAGAGAATGGGAAGTATATTTTCAGGACGCAGCGCACGGATACCAGCGCGTACTTTTCCGAGGTGCTTGACAATGACCTGAAACAGCTTACTTCCTTCCCGACTCATTCATGGTCATTTGGAATGATAGTAAACGATACCTCAGCGGTAAAGAAGGGCGACCGGA
Source organism: Lachnospiraceae bacterium UBA7060 (assembly GCA_002493835.1). Lineage (GTDB taxonomy): Bacteria > Bacillota > Clostridia > Lachnospirales > Lachnospiraceae > UBA3282. The sequence goes on from DLAA01000040.1 coordinate 17,770, forward strand.
TCTATCTGAGAGTCAGGAATGACAATAAAGAAACCGATGCTGACGCGGGCGATGCGTTAGTAACTGTGGAGAAGGTACCTGTTGCAAGTCTGCAGGTGGGTACGGACAAGGAGCAGACAGTAACAGACCGCTGTGGTGAGTATTGGTATACGTTTACGGCACAGAAGGCAGGGTTTTATGAATTTGGTGCAGCTTATAAGAACAGTACACAGGAGAAGGCGGCATACAAGCATACGGTCAACACTACCACACAGTACGATAAAGTGTTCGGAACCGTGCAGGGATCATTGGGAATCAGCCTTTCCACTACCGGAACAGGGGAAGATCTGGTGGTCAATGCTAATAAAGCAAAACGATATATGCAGGCAGGCGAAACACTGACATTTGCACTAAATACGACGTGGTGCGGTAAAGATGACAGGAATGCTGACGTGAAAACGAACATAACGGTGAGAGTAACAGAACTGGGACTGAAGGCGATACTTGCAGACAGTACACCGGAACATGTATCCATCGGAGCGGAAAATGAGGAAGTGTATTACGCCTTTACCGCAAAGGAAGCAGACGATTATACGATCACATTTGTACCCGGCAAAGATATAGGAACTTATGAAATGTATGTGACTGACGATTTAAACGGTTCCTGGGGAACGCAGATGGACGACGACCATTTTACCCAGACGTTAGGAGCCGGGCAAGTCAGATATATTATCATCAAAAGCACAGATGCGGAAAAGGCAGTAAGCGGAGACTTGAAAGTTACTTCGACCAGAAGGACAGAGACAGCGCTTGAAAGCGATGTGCGTACGCCGTTTGAACTGAAGCCGGATGAGACAAAGTATTACACATTTACGGCGACGGAGAACAGCGAGGTGGGTTTGTATTCGATCGTGACGGAAGTGCAGGAAGATAAGGATCAGTTGATTCCGTTTGTGACAGTTGAGGCAAAAGGGAAGAGCGGCGAATACAGAGATATATGGACACCCTATGACGCATGGCCGACTTATGAGGAGATAGACGCCGGGTATGAAATGTTTAAGAAGGGCGATACATTGAGGATCAGGATCACAAATTATGAGGACAGCAATGTATCCGGAACTATTATGGTTGGGCCTGTCAGACCTGTCATGCTTGACAGTGAGCAGAAGCCGGTAGTTGTCTATGGAAAGCAGATGTGGTACAAATACAGCGTTCCAGGAGACGGAAGATACAAGTTCCCTGTTTCACTCGCTGAGACTGCGACGGAAGTGAATGTGACTTATCTGCTAGACAGTAAAGTGACAGGGACGGTTTCCTGGGAGGATTATAATCTGGACGGCAGATATCTGCACAAGGGAGACATGGTGTATATGCTCGTATCAACAGGTGAAGACTCCGAACAGCATTTGACGCTTGGTGTGCCGGAAAAGATTACGCCGGCAGCTCTGAAGATTGAAGAAAAAAATGAGATAGAGGTCAAAAAAGGCGAGACGAAATACTATGAGTATACGGCCCAGGAGGACGGTTATTACAGATTTGTACCGGAATCGATTGACCCGTCAGATAGTCTGAACTGTTATTGCTATAAACGTTATGCGCAGTGGGATTATACGTATGAGGAAAGCGATGCAATCTACATCAGGAAAGGGGAAAGTCTGTTCTTTAGAGTGGAGGCGCCTAAGGAGGTAGATATTGCGGGAACTCTCGCTGTGACCAACAAAGATATTTATATGCTTAAAAACGGAGAGGCATCGGGCGAAGTGGAACTTGAGCCGTGGGAAACCGCTTACTTCGCGTATATGATTTATGATCCGGGTATGTATGCATTTAGATCGATGGACGTTGAGACAGAGGGAACGAGCAATTTGCAAGGTGTGTTCCAGTTTGGCGACCGGGCAGGTGTTTCTAGAGTGCTCTCCGACAATGACTTTAATAAAGGCTTCTATTATCTGCGCAGATATACGGAAGAGAGTACACAGGCGGATCAGCTGAGCGAGGTGCTGAGAGTGACCAATACAACCGGCGATACGGTCAAATTCAAAGTTCGGGCGGACCGGATAGAACCTGCAGAGCTTGTGGCGGACGATGAAGGAGAAGGAATACCCGTAGACAGGGTAGACAAGAAAGAGAATAAATACACATTCTTTACCTTTAAAGCGCCTGAGAGAGCAAGATATAGGATTGCCGCGGACAGCAAAGATGTGACGATCCGATTCATCAGCCAAAGCGGAAGTATTAGCCGTGAGCCTGACCGATTATTTGAGAAAAATGAAGAAGTCCTCTTTGTCATGACATATACGGGCAGCGAGGAAAAGACAGAAAATGTGACGGTAAGTGCTAAGAAAGTCAGGGCGGAAGCGGCAAACGGCACGCAGCACGCATTTACGGTACCGGCAAATGATGTCGTGTGGCTGGAATATACGTTCGCAGATCCCTCAAAGATATACAGCTTTACTTTGAAGGAAGGAGAAGAAAAGACTTACACTGCTCTTTATACATCTGACAGTATTTTAGAAACTCCTGAGAAAACGAACAAGATATTTACAACATTTGCCCGGGAGAAGATTTTCTTCAGAATCCAGAACGCATCGAATGCAGATGTGGCATATGTGCTGGACGTTAAGGATAAGGCGGCTATCAAGGCGGAAACGCTCGGCAGGACGGAAAAGTTGACTTTCACTACTTTTGGTCAGGTAGAGCTCTTGACCTATACCGTTGAGGCGGAAAGCGCGTATCAGATTACCGGGGTGGTGGCTGATGATGGCAATTTCTCTGTAAAATATTATAATGAGAAAGGAGTATGTCTGAAAGATATGAGTGCGGATAGTTCCGTGCCTCAAAAGACAATGAATACTGAGAAACTGAAACCAGGTGAGAAGATATACATCAAAGTATATCCGTATTTCCAACAGAGCCATGATCCGGAAGAGGCATACGCACATGATGTTACGATAACAATTGACAAGATTGTTGAATAGGAAAAACCATTCAGAATGGTAATGCACTGCCGCCCGTTGGTCAAAAACTGCGGGCGGCAGTTCCTTTCTTATTTGATATTTTTATGAGTAGATTGAAGAAAAACGGACAGGATATTATTGCGGAAAAAGCGGCGGAAGACGTCCCTTTTTATAGCTGACAGGTTCATTTCCCGGGGAAAAGTTCAAAAGTACAAAAATGTAATAGAAAATTATAGAAGGAGAGAGTTTATGGTAAAACGTATTTTAGACTGCAGCGCATCGGATCTCAAAGAATATCATTCCAGACAGCTTTTGGAGGCAATTGCCGCCAGTGAGGGACGTGTAATTGCTGGGGAATGTATTGGAGTTACACAGCCTTTGCTGACAGATATCACAAATGCCGAAGTTGTAGCGGCCATGGGAGCGGACATTTTACTACTCAATATGTTCGATGTGCAAAATCCGGTTCTGCAGGCGCTTCCGAAGGTGGAGAAGCGCGAGACTGTGAGGGAGCTCAAGAGGTTGACGGGAAGAATAATAGGCATCAATTTGGAGCCTGCAGCACATGGAGAGGAGAATATGCAGGAGAATAATCCATGGGGGATGACGGAAGGCAGGAGAGCTACGGCACAAAATGGCCTTCTTGCGGCAGAAATGGGTGTAGATATGGTGCTCCTCACGGGGAATCCCGGGAACAAGGTGGGCAATCGGGCGATTACGGATTCCTTAGCGGCGATTCGCAGTGCGGTGGGTGACAGATTAATTCTGGCAGCCGGTAAGATGCATGCTGCAGGGGTGATCAGTGAGAGTGCATCCCATATTATCACACGGGAAGATATCAGGACATTCCGGGAAGCTGGAGCAGATGTGATTTTATTGCCTGCACCCGGATCTGTTCCGGGCATCACAGTAGAATTTGTCAGGGAATTGGTAGAATATGCGCACAATTTGGGAGCGTTGACAATCACGGCGATTGGCACTTCTCAGGAGGGGAGTGATACTTCTGTGATTCGACAGATTGCGCTTTGGTGTAAGATGACAGGAACGGATATTCATCATATCGGTGACTCCGGGTATGTGGGTATGGCTCTTCCAGAGAATATTATGGCATATTCTGTGGCAGTGAGGGGGATTCGGCATACGTATCATCGGATGGCACAGTCAGTGAACCGATAGAAAAAGCAGTTCTACTATTTACTGTCAGTAGAAGCCTGTCACGCAGTGACAGGCTTCATGTGTTAATCATAAAGTGATGTTCCGTATTTGATCTTTCTAAAAATCTTATATCCTAATGTACCAAAGAGAGAAAATGTAATATACAGTGTGGAAAGCCCGCCTGCTGCACCGCCCACGATAATCAATAATAAAATTCCAATATTCATATCTATATAATCTCCTTTTTCCACTTTTAGACGTATATTTTATTTGTTAATAAAAGTATTGATGCAAAAATCCGCATAACAAAAAGACAGCGCGACTTTCGGATATATCGTGCTTTAACGGATTTTTTGCTGAATGTTGTGTGAAAAAAGAGATCAGGATTTTTGTCCGTCCTGATGATGTATATAGTTTGTGATAATGATACTGCAGAGACAATGTGAGACAGTTTTGCGCTGCAGAAAATGTCTGAATATAGAATGAGTATTAGTCAACGGGCTGCCCGAAAACAGATGCATAGAAAAATGCTTGATAGAGCGGGACACAGGTCTTATGCTGCGGCTTCTGGCGGCAGACATAGTTTCCTGTGGGCCAAGTTCCCGCGCAGATAAATATTCCCCGGCAGGAAAATTCTTTGTAATCGGAGAAATAGTGGCCGATCCATGGTTTACATAACATTCTTCAGAGCTACATACAATCCCTGAGATCTCAGAAGCAGAGACCGCACAAGGAAGTGCGCCCCAGAGGAGCAGGATCAGTATGTAGAAAAGACATAACCTTTTATTGAGGCCTTTTGAAAACATGTTTGTCACCATTTCTGAAATACATATTTATATTATGGGATGATAAAGAGTTTGTGTAACTTTTATCACGTACATATTGTAACTGGATGCGGCATAAAATGCAACCCATTTATTGTGTGCAGGGACTGATTGAAAAATCACAGAGATATCCCTTGAAGGGGTCTGTAGATAGTGCTATACTATTATCTATACAAATTTATGACACTTCTGAAAAGAGGTGTCCATTTTAGAAAAAGGAGGTGTTGCTACCATGCGTATGAAAAGGCTTCTCACAGCGGCAATGACTGCCGCCCTGGTATCTACGCTCTTTGTGATGCCTGTTTCCGCTCACGGTCACGGTCATTACAGACAGACTCGAGTAGTAGTGGATACCGTAGATACGGAATGTCCGGTCTGCACAGTGGAGGGTTGTACGGAAGAAGGCCGTCACACTCACGACGGACATGACTATTGTGGGTATGACCATGCAGATGGCTATTGCGATGGTTCCTGCGTGACGGTTTCCACTTCGAGGAGTACGGGTTCCGGCTGCGGATACAGAAGCGGGAGACATGGCTGCCACTAAAAGCGAATTCCCTGCCGGAAAGTATTTCGGCAGGGAATTTTAATTGGTGGTCTGATCAGTCTGCCCGCATTTTTGTAGAAACAGCGGATTGACAGGGCAAATTTGAATGCCAAAGGGTCATTGCTGGGACGAGAGATATGATCAGAGAAAAGCATATAAAGCTGATGGCTGCAAATATTCCGGATGCCGAGCTAGTATTCATTGAAGGGGATCATTTTATTGCAAATAAAAATGCCGGGGAATTTAACCGGGCAGTGCAGGAGTTTTTGATGTAATTTTAATCATAGAAAATGCAGGCTTTTGCGCGATAGAAAACACTTTTAAAGGTCTGTAAGGTATGATATTATGTAACTGTAAAAGGGGAACATGTAGTGGTCATTATTTGTGGACAATGCATGAAAGGGAAACTGTGGAATCATTTCTGCGGTTTCTTTTTTGTTCTATAAGGAAATAATGTTCGCTGCAGAGCGACGATTTTTTCAGATATTTCCATCTATAATGTGAGAAAAATCTCTATACATTCCAGTGAAAACATGATATAGTTGTTAAGGATTGTTACAATATGTGATAAATTGTAATATTTCGCAATAAAGGTGTTACAAAAGTTACATAGATGACAATCCGAGCAAAAGATAACGAGAATTCGAGAATACGAAAGGGAAATATCCGAGGAGAAGCAGGCGGATAAAAAGTACAAATGATAAAAAAAGCTTTGTTACATAGATGGAACAGGAGAATCAGGCAGGTCACTGCACTGTGTCTTGCAGCGGCGTTTACGCTTGTACCGGGATTGAAAGCAGAGGCGATAGGTGCGGGAAGTTCTATAGCCAGGGGAATTGATGTATCGAAACACAATCTCAGCATTGATTGGAGCCAGGTACCTTCCGCAGGGGTATCTTTTGTTTTTGTAAAGGCGGGCAGTACCAATTCTGGCATGGATCCATATTTTGACGCTAATATGAGGGGAGCAAACAGCGCGGGTCTGCGGACAGGCGTTTATTTATACTCTTATGCAGCAAATGTGGAGCAGGCGAGAAATGAGGCGAATCAGCTTTTGCAGTGGATTGGAAATTACACGGTCAGTTATCCTGTGGTCTATGATGTGGAGGCACCCTGCCATAAAAATATGTCACAGGCACAGCTTCAGGAGCTGATCAATGCATTCTGTTCTATCATTGAGGCTAATGGGTACTATCCGGTGGTTTATTCCAGCCGGAATATGTTCCGGGACAAGATTGGCAATACCGGCTATGACAAGTGGGTAGCACAGTATGCGGACGTGCTCGAGTTTGAGGGCGCTTCTTTCTGGCAGAATACTTCCCATGGCAGTGTGGCGGGGATTCCCACTAGAGTGGATATGAATTATCAGTTTAAGGATTACGCGTCTTTGATTGTGGCGGACGGCTTTGCGCCCCGCGGGGATCAGACAGTGTTTTATGCGGGCTATCGGATGCAGCGAAACTGCTGGGTGAGCTGGGAAGACAAAAAATATCATCTTGACGAGAATGGCTTTGTGCAGAAGGGCTGTTGGTTTGAGGATGAGACAGGAAGGTATTTTTTAGCCACAAAAGACGGCCATGCGCTGCGCGAGGACGTGACTATAGAGGGACAGGATTATTACTTTGATGAGAACGCGGTGATGCAGGGGGGGTTGGTAACCAGACCAGACGGCAGTGTATATTATTATGATCCGGAGACGGGAGCTCTGCAGCGGAATGTGACAGTGACTATAGACGGCGTAGATTATATTGTGGACGGAAACGGTATTGCGGCACCGCAGGAGATACCAGAGACACCGGAAATACCGCAGGAAACAGCAAAGACAACAGAAACGCAGGAGGCGCCAGAGGCGCAGACGGCACAGTGACAAAATGGATAGAAACGAGGGAGGCGCTGGTGAGAACCGGCGCTTTTTTTCAGAAAGCGGGTACAGGAACGGAATATGAAAACAAAGAAATTATATAAAATAGTAGGAATGATTATTTTGCTGGTGTTTTTCCTTATGACAGTGACATTGGCAGGGTATCAAGGGGAGGATGAGTCGCCTTTAGGACAGATTTCCTATTATTATGACGAAGACTGGCTGATGGTGTCGCTGAGGGAAGCACAGCTGGGCGGTTCTGCTTTGGAAAACGCAAAACAGATACAGGAACGGTTGGAAGCGGCTCTGACAGAAGGGGATTATCAGGCTATCGAGCTGCCCTATGAAGGAAGAGGAGAAAGTGCTGCTGTCCTTGGGTTTCAAAATACGCTGCCAGCGGGGCTGACCATCCATTTTTCTTCTGACAATGCAAAGGTGCGGGTGACTGCGGACGGTGAAGCGGTTTACCAGTATGGGTTTTCCGGAGAGGAGACAGCGGGCACACATGAAAATTCGGTAAATCTCCCCTCAACATTAGAAGAGGGAAAGATATGGATTGAATTACAGCCGTCTTCCGCGGGCATCGCACCTGCTCTTGGCGACGTTATCGTTGAAACAAGTGATTCGCTGGTGATCGGAGTGGTTGGAAACAGTATTGCGGATATTGGCTGTTGCCTTCTGATCATTATGATGTCAATTCTTATGTTTGTGCTGGAATTGATACGCAGGCACACAAATCAGCCATCCCGCGGAGAAGTTTATTTGGGTCTTGCCGGTCTTGTTGTGGGAATTTATAGCTTTATCGGAACGCATACATTGAGCATTTTTTATGATGTTTGGGCAGTGTACGAGATTCAGGAGTATTTGGTGCTGTTAATGCCGCTTTTTTTAGCGTTGTATTTTGATTGGAATCAACATCAGTTTTTTCCACGCCGTTTTACGGTATTGCTGGGGTATGTGAGTGCCAATGCGGCAATTCAGATTTTGTTACAGCTGATACATGTGCGGACGATGAAAGAGATGGTGCATTTTTCTGCGCTTGCAGTCGGCATTGTCTGTGTGACGGCCATTGTGACGCTGCTGCAGTTTGATTATAAAAACAGGAAACGCCAGACATTGCTGTCAGTTTTGTCCTTGCTGGGACTGCTGGTGGGAGGTATTGTCAATGCGATAATGAATTATATTTATCTGGATACAAGCAGTAATATGGTGGGGCAGTACAGTGTGACTGTGTTCAGTGTTATGATCGCAGCCGTACATGTTTTACAGATTTCCAGGGAATACCGTGCAAATGCGGAGGAGAATGCAAGGTTGCTGGCGGAAAAGGTAAAGGAGATGGAGCAGCAGAACCAATTGCTTGTCAGGGCTAAGGGGGATGCGGAGGCAGCCAGACAGGAGGCATTGGCGGCCAATGAGGCAAAGGGAAAGTTTCTGGCTCACATGTCCCATGAAATCCGCACGCCTATCAATGCAGTGCTTGGTATGGACGAAATGATTTTGCGGGAGGCAAAAGAGCAGAGCATCAAGGAATATGCCATGGACATTCATACGGCAGGGCAGACGCTGCTGTCGCTGGTCAATGATATTCTGGACTTTTCTAAGATTGAATCCGGTAAAATGGAAATTGTGCCGGTGGAGTACGATGTAAGCAGCCTGATTCATGATCTGGCTAATATGGCAATACAACGGGCGGCGGATAAAAAGATTCGGTTCGAGGTGGAGGTGGACCATGAAACGCCTTCCAGGCTTTATGGGGATGATGTGCGTCTTCGTCAAGTGCTGACTAATATTCTCACCAATGCAGTTAAGTATACACACGAAGGATGTGTGTGGCTGCGGGTGCAAAGCCGCAAAAGGGAAAGGATGGCTGTGCTGCGGTTTGAGGTGGAAGATACAGGTATCGGGATCAAAGAGGAGGACCTTCCGAAGCTTTTCGCAGAGTTTGAACGAATTGAAGAGAAGCGGAATAGAAATATTGAAGGGACCGGGCTTGGCATGAGCATTACGACCCAGCTTCTGACATTGCTGGACAGCAGACTGCAGGTGGAGAGTGTCTACGGAAAGGGCTCCAAATTTTATTTTGAGCTGGAGCAAAGAATTGTCGATGCGACACCCATTGGTGATTTTGAGACCAGGGTACATCAGCTTGCGGAAAATTACAGTTACAGCGCGGGGCTTTTTGCGCCGGATGCAAAGGTTTTGGTTGTGGATGACAATGCCATGAATCGAAAGGTACTGCGGAATCTGCTAAAGGAAACGCAAATACAGGTGGCGGAAGCAGCCGGAGGCAGAGAATGCTTAGAACTTGTGCAGAAGAACTATTATGATTTGATTTTTCTAGATCATATGATGCCTGAAATGGATGGTGTGGAGACACTCCATCACATAAAGGCGTTGTCTGATTATCCCTGCCAGGGGACGCCTATTGTGGTACTGACTGCAAACGCTGTGTCGGGGGCCAAGGAAAAGTATCTGGCAGAGGGGTTTGACGATTTCTTGTCAAAGCCAATTGTGCCGGAAAAATTGGAAAAAATGATCCGAAAAATGCTGCCGGAGGAATTGCTTTTGAAAACAGTGTCAGTATCCCGGACAGATGAGGCGGAAAGAACAGACGCGGCGGAGGAGCTTCCCGTCGTTGACGGGCTGGATTGGAACTATGCACGGATGCATCTGCCGGACAGGGAGCTTTTGCAATACACAGTGAAAGAATTTTACGCCCAGATTGAATCAGCGGCGGCACATCTGGAACAGGCTTATGAACGTTTGCCGGAGCCCGGCGTGCTGGAACAGTACCGCATTCAGGTACATGCCATGAAGAGCCTTGCGGCAACGGTAGGAATTCTTCCGCTGTCCGGCGTTGCAAAAATATTGGAATATGCGGCAAAAGATGATAAACTGGAGGTGATCCGATCGCTGACGAAGGTATTTTTGGATGAGTGGCGCGGTTACAGCCGGAAGCTGCGGGGAGTATTTGGGATAGAAACGGAAGCCAAAAAAGAAGTGACAGACTATTCGGTTATGAGGGCGTTTGTTGAAATGGTGCGGATCGGTATGCAGGAGATGGATATTGATCAGGCGGATCAGGCGATGGGGCAGTTACAGGCATATACCTATCCGGAGGCAATGGCGTCAAATATTCAAAAGCTTGCTAAGGCAGTGACAAATCTGGACTTGGATGAGACGGAACACTTGGCAGAGCTTTTGATTCGTCAGATGGAAGAATAGTAGTTGGAGGGAGAGATTTTGAAAAAGATATTACTGATAGGAAAGCTCAACAATGTGGTGAATGAGACAAATCGATTTTTGTCGCAGTATTTTCATGTGCAGATTTGCTCGGAAAATGTGGCGGTTTTGGAGGGTATGCTGAAAATCGTGAATCCGGATTTGGTATTGATTAGTTTGATCGGTGCGTATGATATCGACACGTCCATTTTTTTCCTGCTGAGTGATCAATATGCGCGGACGCCGGTTCTGACGATAGGCACAAAAGATGAGTGCGGAAGATTTACGAAATATTATGAGGAGGAGCAGTTTGAGAATCTGGTTCGTCCGGTGGAGAACAGTGTGATTATGGAGGCGGTATGCAGAAGGCTTGGCGTGGAGGAAAAATCAGTGGAGGATGCCGCGGAGAAGAAAAGAGAGACAGGCAGCAAAAAGAATGTTCTGGTGGTAGACGATAATGGGACGACACTTCGGACAATGAAGGCAATGCTGGAAGAACATTTTGAGGTTTCCCTGGCGATTTCTGGGGCACAGGCGATGACATCCATTGGCAAAAAGCGTCCGGATTTGATTTTACTGGATTATGAGATGCCGATCTGCAATGGAAAAATGACACTGGAAATGATACGTGCAGATGAGGATATGAAGGACATTCCTGTGGTATTTTTAACGTCGGTCAACGACCGTGCCAACATCGAAGCTGTGCTGAAATTAAAACCGGCGGGCTATTTTTTAAAGCCGCCGGTGAAGAATCAGCTGATATCGGAAATAGAAAGTATACTGCATGATAATTAGAAAGAGTCAGGCGTTGAAAATACTTTTCAACATTCTGGTCATGGTATATAATAAATTTTGTGTGGGTGCTTGGGAATGTGCCTGTGGAAAGATGAGCGGCTGGTATGGACTGTAAAGAGGTGGAAAAGAAAATCCCGTCCTTTTTAGATGATGAATTAGATGGGAGAGAGCTGGCTGAGTTTGTGGAGCATATTGAGGGCTGCCCGGAATGTATGGAAGAATTGTCCATTCAGTTTTTGGTAGCCGAGGGTATGGAACAATTGGAGCAGGGCAATAATTTTAATCTGCAGGAGGCGCTTCACTGCAAACTTAGTATTGCGGATGACAGAATATGGATTAATCGGATGCTGCGACATATTTTGCTGGTATTGGAATGTATGGTGGTAGTGTCTATTGTCATGGCATTGATTATGGTATCCGTATAACAAATTGAGCGAAGCTCAATTGTGAGCGAAGCTCAATTGTGACGAGAATTCAATTGTGATGAAAGTTTAATTGCGGGCTTTGCGCTGCTGACTTGAATGGAATCTAGGAAAATAATAAAAGAGGCTTAAAACAGATGGCGTTGAAATTGGTATTGATAGACGGACACAGTATTCTGAACAGGGCGTTTTACGGGGTGCCGGAGCTGACCAATGGTCAGGGGCTTCACACCAATGCAGTATATGGTTTCCTTAATATTATGTTTAAGATTCTTGAGGAGGAACAGGCAGATTATCTGGCTGTGGCTTTTGACGTCCATGCACCCACTTTCCGTCATGAAATTTATAAGGAATACAAAGGCACCAGAAAGCCTATGCCAACAGAGCTTAGAGAGCAGGTGCCGGTGATGAAACAAATGCTTCTGGCTATGGGAGTTTGTGTGGTGGAGCAGGCGGGACTTGAGGCGGACGATATTCTTGGCACCATCGCGAAGCGCGCCCAGAGGGAGGGCATACAGGTATCCTTAGTGTCGGGCGACCGGGATCTTCTACAGGTAGCCACGGACCGTATCCGCATCCGTATTCCGAAGACAAGGGGTGGGAAGACACAGATTGAGGATTACTATGCAAAAGATGTAGAGGCAGCCTACCAGGTGAATCCCATACAGTTCATCGATTTAAAGGCACTGATGGGAGATACGGCGGACAATATTCCTGGTGTGCCGAAGGTGGGGGAAAAGACAGCCACGGAGCTGATGGTCACTTACGGGTCCCTTGAAAATATTTATGCCCATGTGGAGGAGATCTCCAAAAAGGCGGTGAGGGAATCGCTGATCGCCAACAGGGATCTTGCGAATTTAAGTAAGGTGCTGGCGACTATCAACGTGGATGCGGATATTGATTTTTCGTTTGAGCAGGCGCGGATCGGTGATTTCTATACGGAGGAGGCCTATCTGCTGTGTAAACAGCTTGAATTTAAAAATATGTTATCCCGCTTTTCAAAAGAAGTGACAGTGGCAAACAGCCAGGAGGCGTATTTTCACACCGTGGCGGACAAGATGGAGGCGGAAGCATTTTTTTCTTCCTGCAGAGAGCTGGGCGAGAAGAGAGAAGGCGGCTGTGAGATTGGTCTGGCGGTCTTTTGCGACGTCGAAGGATTGAGAAAGATTTGTGTGGGCATCGCACTTGCGTTGGAGGAAAAGAACGTGGTGTTTATTCCCTGTCGGGGGGATGTGACGGATGCTTATCTGAAAGAACAGCTGACAGCTTTAAACAGAGATGAGTTATGTAAACTAAATGTATTTGATATAAAGACTCTTTATGACAGAATTGGGGAGACGGAGGAGGGCCTGTGGCGGGACGGGCAGGGCGCACAGGACGTGCTTCGCCCTTACAGGGAGAAGAGATACTTTGACATTCTGGTGGCGGCCTATCTGCTAAATCCTTTGAAGAGTGACTACCAGACGGAGGATATTGCGGGGGAGCATCTGGCTCTGACCATTCCGGACAGAACACAAGTCTGCGGGAAGGGGACTTACGCGGCGGCTTTTGAGAAGGCGCCGGAGGAGTTCACTCAGTATGCCTGTTATCAGGCCTATGTGTGCTTGACAGCGGCCCCAGTTTTGAGAAAGAAGCTTGTAGAGCAGGGGATGGATGGGTTGTTCTATGAGATTGAGATGCCCCTTTCTAGGGTGTTGTTTGATATGGAGCGCTTCGGGGTGCTGGTGCAGCCGGGAGAATTGCGGGCTTACGGGGAAGCACTTACGGGCAGGATTGCAGAGTTGGAGCAGAAGATTTACGATCAGGCAGGATGTACTTTCAACATCAATTCTCCCAAACAGCTTGGAGAGATTCTTTTTGGCCAAATGGGGATCAAGGGCGGGAAGAAGACGAAAACGGGGTATTCTACTGCAGCGGATGTGCTGGAAAAGCTGGCGCCGGATTACCCGATCGTGTCCGACATCTTGGAGTACAGGGGACTTGCAAAATTAAAATCCACTTATGCGGAGGGGCTTTTTTCCTGTATCGCTGAGGACGGCAGGATTCATTCTACCTTTAACCAGACCATAACGGCCACGGGGCGGATCAGCTCCACGGAGCCGAATCTGCAGAACATTCCTATGCGGATGGAGCTGGGGCGGCGCATTCGCAAGGTTTTTGTCCCCATGGAGGGATGCCTTTTTATGGATGCGGATTACTCCCAGATCGAGCTGCGTATCCTGGCCCACATGTCCGATGATAAGCAGTTGATTGAGGCTTACCGGATGGAGGAGGATATCCACCGGATCACTGCTTCGAAAGTGTTTCACACCCCCTTTGAGGAGGTTACAGACTTACAGAGGAGAAATGCCAAGGCGGTCAATTTTGGCATTGTCTACGGGATCAGCTCTTTCGGTTTAAGTCAGGATTTGAGCATTTCCAAAAAGGAGGCAGCTGCGTATATCGAGCAGTATTTTGAGACGTATCCCGGGGTGAAGCGTTTTTTGGATCATATGGTGGAACAGGCCAGAGAACAGGGATATGTGACAACCATGTACGGACGCAGGCGTCCTATACCGGAACTTTCTTCCAATAATTTCATGCAGCGTTCTTTCGGTGAGCGGGTGGCTATGAATTCACCTATTCAGGGAACGGCGGCGGATATTATGAAGATTGCCATGATCCGGGTGTGGGAAAAGATGCACAGGGCAGAACTGAAATCCAGGCTGATCCTGCAGGTACACGATGAACTGCTGATTGAGACTTACGCGGAGGAAGAGGAGGCGGTGCGCAGGATTCTTACAGAGCAGATGCAGAATGCGGCACAATTGTCTGTCTGCCTGGAAATTGATCTCCACACGGGGGCGGATTGGTATGAGGCGAAGTAACCGTGCGAGAAGTACTTCTAAAGCGAAACAGAGGAAACAGGTGAAGATGAAAGTAATAGGGATTACGGGCGGTGTGGGGGCCGGGAAATCGGCAGTTCTCGCTTACCTGGAAAAACGCCCGGACTGCCGGGTGATTATGGCTGATCGAGTGGCTCATCAGCTGGAGGAGCCGGGGGAGGCTTGTTATGGCCCGCTGAAAGCCCTTTTGGGCGAGGAGATTCTGGATAAAACGGGAAGGTTTGACAAATCAAAGATGGCGGCAAAAATCTTTGGCGACGGGGAACTACTGCAGAAGGTAAACGGGATTGTACACCCGGCGGTAAAAGCTTATTTGACCGCGCAGATCGAGGAGGAGAGAGAAGCTGGGAGGTTTGCCTTTTTGTTTATTGAGGCGGCGCTTTTGATTGAGGAAGGGTATGCTTCCATACTCGATGAGCTGTGGTACATTCACGCGGACGAAGAAGTCAGACGGAAGCGTCTTAAAGAGATGAGAGGCTATACAGATGAAAAGATAGATGCTATTTTGAAAAAGCAGCTTCCGGAGGAAAGCTTTCGGAAACATTGCAGTGTGGTAATAGAAAATAACGGGTTTCTTGACAGTGTTTATACACAAATAGACAAAGAATTGGGGGAAGACCAGTGGCAGAAGCAATGAAATTTCCGGGACAGTTGGTGTTTGGTCTGGATATCGGGACAAGAAGCATTGTAGGTACGGTAGGGTACCGCGTGGGCGATAAGTTTCATGTGGTAACACAGAGCATCAGGGAACATCAGACCAGAGCCATGCTGGACGGACAGATCCATGATATTTATAAGGTTGGCGGCACCATAAAGGAGGTCAAGGCGGAAATCGAGGAGAGGATCGGCAGGCAGCTTAAGGACGTTTGTATCGCGGCCGCTGGCCGTGTTCTGCAGACGGTGACACTGCGGGTTGATCAGGAGCTTGCAGGTGAGAGGGAAATCACGGGGGAGGATATTTATGCCCTGGATTCCATGGGAGTAGAGAGAGCTTACCAGGAATTCTTGGAAAACAATGATCTGGATATGAAGTTTTACTGTGTGGGTTATTCTGTAGTGCGTTATTATATGAATGGATATGCGATAGGAAATCTGGAAGGGCACAAGGCGAAAACCATCGGTGCAGATTTGATTGCGACGTTTCTGCCAGAGGACGTGGTGAATGGTCTCTACAAGGCGGTTGGCGTTGCGGATTTGGAGGTGGTGAACCTGACGCTGGAGCCGATCGCGGCAATTCAGGTGGCTATTCCGGAGATGTACCGCATGTTGAACATTGCTTTGGTGGATGTGGGCGCGGGCACTTCTGATATCTCTGTCACAAAGGATGGAAGCATCATTGCCTACGGTATGATTCCCATTGCGGGGGATGCTCTCACAGAGGTAGTGGCAAAGCACTGTCTGGTTGATTTTGCCACAGCGGAGCAGATTAAGAGAGACGCTGGGTCGAAGGACGTGATTGAATACAAGGATATCATGGGACTGCCTCAGACCATCACCGCTGAGGAGGTGGAACGTGTGGCTTCGGACGTGATTGAGAATATGACCGGCCAGGTGGCTGACAAAATAAAAGAGTTGAACGGCGGCAGGTCCGTCAGCGCAGTGTTTGTTGTCGGCGGCGGCGGTAAACTGCCTGGTTATACACAGGCTCTGGCTGAGAAGCTGGACATTCAGAAAGAACGGGTGGCGGTCAGAGGCGAGGAGGTTATGCAGGGAATTGAGTTTATGGAGGCTGATGCCAGAAAGGATTCCCTGATGGTGACGCCCATTGGTATCTGTTTAAGTTTCTATGAGCAGAGCAACAATTTCATTTTTGTCTATTTTAATGAACAGCGGGTGAAGATCTATGACAACAGCAAGGCAGCTGTGGTGGATGCTGCCATGCAGGCAGAGTTCGCAAGTGACGGTCTTTTTCCGAAGCGGGGAAAAGAGCTGAATTTCACAGTAAACGGAAAACCTCGTATCGCCAGAGGGACGTTCGGGGAGGCAGCCCGGATTACCGTAAATGGCAACGAGGCAGATATTTACACGCAGATTCATGCCAATGACCAGATCCGGGTGATTGAATCTACGGCCGGAGAGGCGGCCCGGATGACGCTTGGGCAGCTGCCGGAGTTTGGCACGAAGATGTGGGTGGAGGTCAACGAAAAGAAAGTGGATCTGCCCAAATTCGCCAGCGTGAATGGAGAGCTGCAGTCTGAGTATTACGAGATTCAGGAGAATGACGAGATTGAGATTCTGGGATATTATACTGTGCGTCAGATTTCTGAGTTTATGGATGTGACCATCGATTGGAGCATGAATATCTATGTCAACAACAAGCTGGCTGATATGGATACAAAAGTCTATGAGAACTTTTCGGTGATATGGACCATGGAGGAGCTGCATCTTTCTGATGTGGAATTTTATGAGCCGCCCCAATCTGAGAAGGAGGAGAGGCATAAGGAGGACCGTCCCGCGGGTACAGCTGGTTTTTCGATGGCCTCTGCGGCGGCCGCCCGTGGGCGGGAACAGACCCAAGCAGAGACGGAGGCAGCAGGAGAAGAGGAGCGGGGAGAGGAGCAAGAGACCGGTCTGCCTTTTGAAGCTGCATCTGCAGACGATTCAGATACCCAAAGAAAACAAGAGACAGAATCCAAGGGACAGGAAAAACCCAAGGGCGCAAGGATTGTGATGGGCCCCGGCGTTAAGCGTGCTGAGGAGGAAGCAAGGGCGAGGGCGAAGGCAAAAGAGGAGGAGGCTGCCCGGGCGAAAGCTGAGGAAGAGAAGCGGAGAGAAGAACTGCTCAATAAGCATGTACCGCAATCTATTATTGTGACGGTAAACGGGGAGCAGATTCGACTTACCGGCAAGAAGAGTTATGTGTTTGTAGATGTATTCGAGTATATTGATTTTGACCTGTCCAATCCCCAAGGCAGCGGAATTGTGACAAATCTAAACGGCAGGGACGCGCAGTATATGGAGAATATCAGAAGCGGTGACAGGATTGAGATTTACTGGAAAAAATAAAAAGAGAGGCGGCTTGGGAAAGGATATATGGCCGCAAAGGTTTACATAACATGAGACTGTGCAGTATTGCCAGCGGCAGCAGCGGAAATTGTGTCTATGTGGGCAGCGATACCACTCATCTTTTGATGGATGCGGGGATCAGCGGCAGGCGGACAGAGGCGGGGCTGCATGCGCTGGGATTAACTATGAGGGACATTGACGGGATTTGTATTACTCACGAGCACGCTGATCACATAAATGGTCTGGGGGTGCTTGCCCGGAAATATGGTGTTCCAATTTATGCGACAAAAGGGACTGCGGAGGCAATTAGACAGGCTTCCTTTGTGGGGGAGATAGATAAATCTCTTTTCCAGCTTATTACTCCGGATGAAAAGTGTACGATTAAGGATATTTCACTCTATCCGGTGCGCACTTCCCATGATGCGGCGGATCCCGTGGCTTATCGGATTGATTACGACGGCCGGCGGATAGGGCTTATCACGGATTTGGGATGTTATAACGATTACACGGTGGAGTGCCTCAGAAACCTTGACCTTTTGTATCTTGAGGCGAATCATGACGTACATATGCTGCAGGCAGGACCCTACCCTTATTATCTGAAACAGCGGATTTTGGGGGAGTGCGGACATTTGTCCAATGAGTCGGCTGGGAAGCTTTTGAGCCGGCTTTTACACGACAATATGCAGGCCATTGTGCTTGGGCATTTGAGCAAGGAGAACAACCTGCCAGAGCTCGCCTACGAATCCGTCAGGGTGGAAGTGACTATGGCCGACAATCAGTACAGCGGCAATGATTTTCCGATATATGTAGCGAAGAGAAGCGAGGTGTCGGAAGTGATTGAGGTGAGGTAAGAAAAAGGTAAGATGACAGCGCATGAGCCGGTTTGGCCTTCAGGTCTGCTATAGCGCAAAGGATCGACAGAACAGGGAGGAGCTATGAAGAAGACAATTATCACGGTAGTGGGAAAAGATACAGTGGGCATCATCGCCAGAGTATGCACTTACTTGGCAGACAACCGGATCAATATTCTGGATATCTCTCAGACCATTGTGCAGGGCTTTTTTAACATGATGATGATCGTGGACACGAATTTGACGGACAAGGATTTCGGGGTGATCGTGGATGAGCTGAACGCGCTTGGGAAGGAGATTGGCGTTGATATTAAATGCCAAAAGGAAGAAATATTTGATCAGATGCATCGGATATAATAGCCGTAAAGGAAAAACGGGAGAGGAAAGACCATGATAAATTTGTTTGAGGTGGCTGAGACCAACGAAATGATTGCCAAGGAGAATCTGGATGTGCGTACCATCACTCTGGGAATCAGCCTGTTGGATTGTATTGACGGAGATTTGAAAAAGGTAAACGAACAAGTTTACGAGAAGATTACTAAAACGGCGAAAGATCTGGTTAAGACAGGGGAGACCATTGAAAAGGAGTTTGGTATTCCCATTGTCAATAAGAGAATTTCCGTCACACCGATGGCGTTAGTGGGTGGTGCTGCCAGCAGAAGCAGCGAGGATTTTGAGACACTGGCAAAAACTATGGACCGGGCGGCACAGGCGGTAGGGGTCAATCTGATCGGCGGGTATTCAGCTCTTGTGTCCAAGGGAATGACAAAAGCGGACGAGATGTTGATCCGTTCGATTCCGAGGGCGCTTCACGCGACAAAACGGGTCTGCAGTTCTGTAAATCTGGCTTCTACCAAGACTGGCATCAACATGGATGCGGTGAGGCTGATGGGGGATATCATCAAGGAGACAGCCACGATCAGTAAAGACCAGGACAGTGCGGACTGCATGAAGCTGGTGGTGTTTTGTAACGCGCCGGACGATAATCCTTTTATGGCGGGTGCGTTTCACGGCGTGACCGAGGCGGACGCGGTGATCAATGTGGGAGTCAGCGGTCCGGGTGTGGTCAAGACAGCACTGCAGAAGGTACGGGGTGAGGATTTCGAGGTGCTCTGTGAAACTATCAAAAAAACGGCCTTCAAGGTGACGAGAGTGGGACAGCTGGTGGCACAGGAGGCATCCCGCATGTTGGGAATTCCCTTTGGCATTGTGGATCTGTCGTTGGCGCCCACCCCGGCTATCGGCGACAGTGTGGCGGATATTCTCTGTGAGATTGGTCTGGAGTACGCTGGTGCACCGGGAACCACGGCGGCACTCGCGCTTTTGAACGACCAGGTGAAAAAGGGCGGGGTGATGGCATCCTCCTACGTGGGCGGATTGAGCGGCGCTTTTATTCCTGTCAGCGAGGATCAGGGTATGATCGATGCGGTGGCGGCGGGCGCGCTTACATTGGAGAAGCTTGAGGCCATGACTTGTGTCTGTTCCGTGGGGCTTGATATGCTGGCAGTTCCAGGAGACATTCCGAACACAACGATTGCGGGGATCATTGCCGATGAGATGGCCATCGGCATGGTGAACCAGAAGACTACGGCGGTGCGGCTTATTCCTGCCATTGGCAAAGCTGTGGGGGAGAAGGTGGAGTTTGGAGGTCTGTTCGGCTATGCGCCGGTGATGCCGGTGAATGGCTTTTCCTGTGAGGCATTTGTGAACCGTGGGGGGAGGATACCTGCTCCAATTCACAGCTTTAAAAATTAGTTCAGCCAGATCGAACAGGAATTACAGCGGTTGACACAGAACTGCTATACAGACTATAATAGAGATGGTTTTTTGCCAAATAAAATACATATGAGGGAGGTTTTTCCATGAAAAAGTTATCAGTAAAAAGTGTAGTGGCGATCGGCATCGGTGCGGCATTGTTCTTTGTTCTGGGCAAGGTGGCTATTCCGTCTCCTGTGCCGAATACAAACATCAGTTTGCAGTATGCGGTGCAGGCGGTGTTTGCGACGCTGTTCGGACCCATCGCAGGCGTTATAATCGGATTTATCGGCCACACATTAATTGACGCTACAAGTTATGGTCCCTGGTGGAGCTGGATTATTGCTTCTGCATTCGTGGGTTTGGTGATCGGTCTTTTCACTATGAAGATGAACACGGAGGAAGGGATTGACAACAAGAAGCTTGTCCGCTTCAACGTGGCGCAGATCATCGCGCATATTTTGGCGTGGGGCGTGGTTGCGCCTGTTTTGGATATTTTAATCTACGCAGAGCCTGTGGAGAAACTGTTTGCACAGGGATTAATGGCGGCGGCTGCCAATATTATCACCACTGGTGTTGTGGGAACTCTTTTATTGCTCGGGTATTCGAAGACGGTGGTGAAAAAGGGATCTCTGGAGAAAGAAGACTAAATAAAACTTGACAGATTCGGGAGGATTTTTCTCGAATCTGTTTCTCTTTACGCGTACGGAGCAGGAGTAATAAAGAATATACAGCGAGGAAAAAATATGGCACAGCCCATCATTTCTTTTAAAGATTACGGATTTCAATATACGGCGCAGGCAAGCCCCACCCTGCATCATATTAATCTGGATATTTATCCAGGAGAAAAGGTGCTAATTGCAGGGGCTTCAGGCAGTGGAAAAAGTACCATTGGCAGCTGTCTTAACGGTTTGATTCCCTACGCGTATCCGGGGGAGAGTACAGGGAAGCTGACAATTGGAGGAAAAGATCCGAAAGAAAGCAGTATTTTTGAACTGAGCCAGATTGTGGGGACGGTGCTGCAGGATACGGACGGACAATTTATCGGTCTCACGGTGGGGGAGGATATTGCCTTTGCCTTAGAAAATGACTGTGTGCCTCAGGATCAGATGAAAGAGACGGTGCATGAAGTGGCGAAGCTGGTGGATATAGATCACCACTTAGAGTATGCGCCGCATGATCTCTCCGGCGGGCAGAAGCAGAGGGTCAGTCTGGCAGGAGTCATGGTGGAGCAGGTGAAGGTGCTTCTCTTTGACGAGCCGTTAGCGAATCTCGACCCGGCGGCGGGCAGAGTTACCATCGAGCTGATTGACGAAGTACAAAAGCGGACCGGCGCTGCGGTGATTATCATCGAGCACCGATTGGAGGATGTGTTGTGGAGAAGCGTAGATCGGATTGTGCTCATGGATGAGGGGCGGATTGTGGCGGATATGCCTACGAAAGATTTCTTGAGCGGGGATATGCTTTTGGAGCATGGGATTAGAGAGCCTCTGTATCTGACGGCTCTCCGGTACGCCGGTATTTCCATTACCAAGGAGCTGGAGCCGCAGCACGTGGAGAGCCTGACGCTTTCCGGGGAACAGAAAGAGAAGGTGAGAAGCTGGTATCGGGACAATGCGGGGTTGACAGGAGCAAAGAAGGAGCGGCGCGAGCTTCTTAGGGTAGAGAATTTAAGTTTCGGTTATACGCCGGAGGTTCAGAATTTAAAGGATGTGAGCTTTTCCATCGAAGAGGGGGAGATGGTCAGCATCGTCGGCAAAAACGGTGCGGGAAAGAGTACCCTGGCTAAGCTGATCTGCGGTTTTGAAAAGCCCACTTCGGGTAGAATCTGTCTGGAGGGGAGAGATCTTTCGGGAGATACCATTAAGGAGCGGGCGAAAACGATTGGTTATGTGATGCAAAATCCCAATCAGATGATCTCAAAGCCCATGATCTGGGACGAGGTGGAGATGGCGCTCCTTTCGGGGGATATGAATGAGCAGGAGCGGAAAGAGCGGGTGGAGGAGACACTAAAGATCTGTGGGCTTTACCCTTTTCGAAAATGGCCGGTGTCAGCTCTGTCTTATGGACAGAAGAAGCGGGTGACCATCGCGGGGATTCTTGTGCAGAGACCTCAGATCATTATTCTGGATGAACCCACGGCGGGGCAGGATTATCACCATTACACGGAAATTATGGAATTTTTGAAGGAGCTTAACACACAGGGATTTACCATTGTGATGATTACCCACGATATGCACCTTATGTTGGAGTATACGCCTAGAGCGATTGTATTCTGTGAGGGAATGCTGCTTGCGGATACCACGGCGGCCCGTGTGCTCAACGATCCGTCGCTGGTGCAGAGAGCGAATTTGAAGGAGACGAGCCTTTACACGCTGAGTGTTATGTGTGGTATTGAGGAGCCTCAAGAGTTTACGGAACGGTTTATCGCTTATGAGGAGGCGCGCAGGAGAAGGTAGGAGGGTGAGATGGCGAAAATAGCTATTTTAAATTATATCAAACGGTCAAGTCCGGTGCATGAGCTGACGGGAACTACAAAGTTGATTTTCTTTATCGCATGGAGCGTGACTTCCATGGTGACTTTTGACACTCGTGTGTTAGTCTGCATGCTGGCAGTCGGTGCGGTGATTTTTAAGGTCAGCCAGATCAGAATTCGAGATATCAATGTTGTGCTGGGATTGGCGGCTGTGTTTCTTCTGCTCAACAATTTTTTTATTTATCTGTTTACACCGGAGTATGGGGTGGAGCTTTATGAGAGCCGGGATCTTTTATTTACTATTGTGGGGCGTTACACGGTTACAGCCCAGCAGTTGTTTTATCATTTGAATATTACGCTGAAGGTTATCTGTGTAGTACCCATCGCACTGCTCTTTATCGCTTGTACAGATCCAAGTGAATTTGCCTCATCTTTAGCCAGAATCGGGGTGAGTTACCGAGCTGGTTATGCGGTGAGTCTGGCACTGCGTTACATACCGGATGTACAGAGGGAGTACCGGAATATCAGTCAGGCACAGCAGGCGCGTGGAATCGATATCTCCGGCAAGGATAAGCTTTTTACGAGGTTGAAGAATTCTGTGGCAATTCTGCTGCCTCTTATCATGTCGAGCCTGAATCGGATTGAGACGGTCAGCAACGCCATGGAGCTGCGGGGGTTTGGAAAGAAGGATAAACGGACCTGGTACACCAGACGGGAGCTTGGACGGAATGACTGGCTGGCCATTGGGTTTGCGGTAGTGATTCTGGCGGCCGGACTGATAGTAACGTTCTGGGACGGGAGCCGGTACTTTAATCCTTTTTTGCGGTGGTAGGAAATTCCTTGACTGCATTCGAGTTCATGAAGGGAAGAGGGAAGATGCTTTAGGAGACGACGTATATGAAACTTTTGGTAATTGGCGGCAGCTATTTTTACGGCAGGGTTTTTGTTATGGAGGCAGCTAAGGAGCATGAGATCACAGTTTGGAATCGCGGAACTTACTCCATGAAAGAGTTTGGGGTGAGAGAGATTCGGGCGGACAGGCATGACCGGCCTGCGGTCTGCGGGGAGGATTATGATGCCATTGTGGATTTTTGTGCTTATGCGCCTGGAGATGTGAGAAGCGTCATAGAAAATATGACAGGGAAGATCAATCAATATCTTTTGGTAAGTACTGTGGACGTGTATGAAAGGAATGCGGCAGTCGTCAAGAAGGAAGAGACGCCCTTGGCGCAGCGGTTCCCAGCGGGGGAGGCAGGGGAGTATATTGCGGGGAAAACAGCCCTGGAGCGGGAGATACGAGAAGTCTGTATACAAAAAGGGATTCCTTATACAGTGCTCCGCCCGGCGATTCTCTATGGTCCCTACAATTATGCTCCAAGGGAGTCGGCTTACATCGCGATGCTCCTGATGAACCACGCTCTGCCCCATTTTATCGATGCAGATGGACAATTTCAATTTGTCTACGTGAAAGACGCGGCACAGGCAGTTCTCAGGTGTCTGGGGAACCAGAGCGCTTATGGGCAGGCTTACAATCTATGCCAGGATCAGGTACTCACTTACGACCGCTTTTTTGAGGTGCTCAAGACAGTAGCAGAGCCGGAGGATCTGGCAGGGCTTGTGGAGGTGCCGCTCACGGTGGAGGAGGCTGTAAAACAGGGGATTCCGGTGCCTTTTCCCGCCACGGCAGAGGAAACCCATCTGTGTGATAACGGGAAAGGGAAGCGGGAGCTTT
Source organism: Lachnospiraceae bacterium UBA7060 (assembly GCA_002493835.1). Classification (GTDB taxonomy): domain Bacteria; phylum Bacillota; class Clostridia; order Lachnospirales; family Lachnospiraceae; genus UBA3282. The sequence goes on from DLAA01000040.1 coordinate 42,237, forward strand.
TCATGTCTTATCTTTCCTTTGAGGAAGGGATGAAAAGGACTTACAGAGCTTTCAGACATGTATATGTAAAATGAAATTGGCTGGGGCACTATTATACAAAACTTAAACATAAACTGTAAAATACAAAATGACAGAAACGGGATGATGAAACGGATGACATTAGATGAGATTGCGGCTGGCAGGGAAGCGAAGATAGTTAAAGTGGGAGGAGAAGGGCAGTTACGTGTCCGGCTTCTGGATATGGGATTGATTCCGAATACAGTAGTCAGGGTGCAGAAGGTTGCGCCCATGGGGGATCCGATAGAGATTCATCTGCGGGGGTATGAGCTGACGATCCGCAAGGAGGATGCGGCTCGGATTGAGGTGGAAGATTCTGCAAAACAGAAGAAGGACAGAGGACAGGCGATATGATATATGCATTGGCAGGGAATCAAAATAGTGGAAAAACAACGTTGTTTAATCAATTGACAGGCTCCAATCAGCATGTGGGAAACTTTCCAGGGGTGACAGTGGACTCTAAGATGGGAGAAATACGGGGAGAGAAAGGAAACGCGGTGGTGGATCTGCCAGGGATCTATTCCATCAGACCCTATACGAATGAGGAGATTGTAACTCGCAGCTTTATTCTTCAGGAGAAGCCAGACGGGATTATCAATATCGTGGATGCCACTAATATTGAGAGAAATCTGTATTTGACTCTGCAGCTTTTGGAACTGCATATTCCCATGGTAATTGCCCTTAATATGATGGATGAGGTGTGGGGAAACGGCGGCACCATAGATATTGGAAAGATGGAAGAGGCGCTCGGTGTCCCTGTAGTGGCTATCAGTGCTGCAAAAAACGAAGGGATAGAAGATTTGATTGCTGCGATTCGGGAGGTGGCTTTTAGAAAGATTTATCCAAAGGTGACGGATTTTTGTGAGAAGGGGCCGGTGCACCGCTGTATTCATGCAGTCAGTCATCAGGTGGAGGATCATGCGGAGAGGATCGGTATGTCGCCCCGCTTTGCGGCCACAAAGATCGTGGAGGGAGACGCAGAAATTATAGACAGATTGGCTTTATCCGATAACGAGCTGGATTTGATGGAACACAGCATCGTGGAGATGGAACAGGACAGCGGGATGGATAGAAATGCGGCTCTGGCGGCTATGCGCTATGACTTTATCGAGCGGGTATGTGAACAGACAGTGACAAAATGTAAGGAGAGCAGGGAGCATATCAGAAGTTTGAAAATTGACAGTGTGCTCACCCATAAGTATCTGGCGATCCCGGTTTTTGTGCTGATCATGGGGGTGGTATTTTATCTGACTTTCGGACTGATTGGAAGCTTTTTGAGCGATCTGTTAAGTTTGGCCATTGATACGCTTTCCGGGGCAGTGGAACAGGCGCTTGTAAACTATGGAATCAATCCAGTGGTGAAAAGTCTTGTGATTGACGGCATATTTACAGGTGTGGGGAGCGTACTCAGTTTTCTGCCTATTATTGTGGTGCTATTTTTCTTCTTGTCTATTTTGGAGGATTCGGGTTACATGGCGCGCATCGCTTTTGTGATGGACAGACCGCTTAGAAAGATCGGTCTTTCAGGAAAGAGTTTTGTGTCCATGTTGATTGGCTTTGGCTGCAGTGTGCCTGCAGTGATGTCCACGAGAACGTTGTCTTCGGAGCGGGATAAGAAGATGACGATTTTGCTGATTCCCTTTATCAGCTGTTCGGCGAAGATCCCGATTTACGCGCTCTTCGCGGCGGCTTTTTTTGAGAGTCGGGCGGTACTTGTGATGGTAGGGCTGTATGTGTTTGGTATTTTGGTAGGGCTTCTCTGTGCGCTTATTCTAAATAACACGGTATTTAGAGGCAGTTCTATGCCTTTTATGATGGAACTCCCAAATTACCGGTTCCCCTCTGCAAAGAGTGTAATGATTTTAATGTGTGATAAGGCCAGAGATTTTGTACAGCGTGCTTTTACAGTTATTTTTATGGCGACACTGTTGATTTGGTTTTTGCAGACTTTTGATTCCCGGCTCAATGTGGTGACAGATTCAGGGGAGAGCCTGCTTGCCATGGTGGGAAAATGGATTGCACCGCTCTTTGTTCCCTTAGGATTTGGTGACTGGCGGGCAGCCACAGCACTGATCTGTGGTTTTACTGCAAAGGAGGCGGTAGTGAGTACGCTTGGGGTTCTGACAGGTTCCTCCATGTCAAACTTGAGTGAGACGCTCGGGCAGCTTTTTACGCCTGTAACAGCAGTAAGTTTTCTTGTGTTTACGCTGCTTTATACACCCTGTGTGGCTGCGGTGGCAACCATTAAGCGGGAGCTGGGTTCCACTGTTAAGACAGTAGGTGTTGTTTGCATGCAGTGTGGGGCGGCCTGGCTAACTGCCTGTGTGGTGTATCATCTTCTGCGGATTTTTGCGGCTTAAAATCGAGATAATCTCTTACCTTTTATTTTAGAGATAAAGAGGAAAAATGGCTCTGTACAAATATTTAAAAATGAAATAGAATCATAGTTGAGGTGGACGGGTGCAAGAAAAAAGAGGAAAGGATAAAATGCAGACACAGATCTTTCACCCTTTGTGTCTGCGCCTCAAATGAAAAGGCAGGCATTTTCGCTTGAGGCTTGGTGCAAAATATGAAAACATATATGCTGGATTTAAATTCTATTGAAAAAGTGAAAGGGTTTGTAAAAGCAATAGAAAAATTTGACGGTTATTTTGACATAGCCACCGGAAGATACGTGGTTGATGCAAAGTCGATTATGGGTATTTTTTCAATGGATCTGTCAAAAAAGATTGAGTTCAGAATTCTGGAGACAAATATGCAGATTTCAGAGGTGGAAGCGGCAATTGCACCTTATCTGGCATAAAAAGAGAGAGGTAACAGATCAGACGGCTGCCGGTGTACCACACATCGGCTGCCGTCTGCTTTTTATGCACACGGGCACCCAGAGGAAATATGTCAGCAGAAGCTGACGGGTGCCCGGCGCACGAGTAGGGGAAGAAATCTTCCCTACTCGATTACAACGAAACGATTGAGGAGAGAGACAGAATATGAAATTCATACATTTGGCAGATCTGCATTTGGGGAAATCCTTGTTCGGTGTCTCAATGATAGATAATGGCGACCAAGAATTTTGGATGGATTGTTTCTTAGAAAAGGTGGAGGAACTGAGACCTGATGCCATTGTGATAGCCGGAGATGTTTATGACAGGAGCACCCCTTCAGGGGAGGCGGTGGTACTGCTTAACGATATGCTGACCAGATTGGATAATATGGGTATTCCGGTTCTTATGATAGCGGGGAACCATGACTCCGGACAGAAACTGTCTTTTGCGGAGAGTATTCTTGCAAAACAGCAGATACATATAGCGGGAATTGTAATGAGGGAAATTTCTCATGTGACCATTCCGGAGAGGGCAGGCTCGGGAGAGGTAACTTTCTGGCTGCTTCCTTATCTGTTTCCGGCGATGGCGGTACAGAAGCTGGGTGATGAATCTATAGGAGATTATGAAACTGCGGTGAGGAGATTGCTGGAGAGACAGAATATTGACTTTTCTAAAAGGAATGTGCTGGTTGCGCATCAGAATGTAACGGCAGACGGCCGGGAGGCGGAGAGAGGCGGATCAGAGTCAATGGTCGGCGGCGTAGGACAGGTCGATTACAGGGTTTTTGATGGATTTGACTATGTAGCGCTGGGCCATATTCATGCTTCCTGCTCTGTTGGGCGGAGGGAAGTGCGCTATGCAGGCTCACCGCTGTGCTATCATTTCAATGAGACGAGGCAGCCTTCTAAGGGCTTTTTACTTGTCGAACTTCCGGAGAAAGGAAAAGATATAAAAATTACGTCAATTCCTGTCAGACCGTTACATCCGATGCGCGAAATCAGAGGAACGGCAGAGGAGGTTTTAGAGGAAGCGGAGAGCGGCAGGGAGGAAAAAGAGTATTTAAAAGTAGTGGTGACAGACAGACGGATCACACCAGAATTGTCGGAGCAGATACGTGGACTGTTTGGAAGGCGAGGCAGTATGATTATGGAGCTGGTTTCCGATTTTCATGATTTGACCTTTGCGGCCTCCCTGCCTGGGGAGCACAGAGAGGTTAAAACAATAGAAGAATATTTTGTGGAGTTATATCGGGAGAGAAAGGCGCAGGCAGAGCCGGAAGAGAAAGATTTGGATCTGTTTCGATTTGCGGCGCAGCAGGTTCAAAGCAGGCAGACTGAGGAGAAAAAAGAAGAGAGTGTGAGAGAAGACTCGGAGAAATTACTGGAGTACATTCTTAAACAGTAGGAGGTGGAAGAAGATTGAAACCTGTTTTGTTGGAAATGACGGCGTTTGGTTCTTATGTTCAGCCGACTACTGTTGATTTTCGGAAGCTGAAGCATAGTCTGTATCTGATTACCGGTGATACAGGAGCAGGAAAAACCACTATCTTTGACGCGATTATGGTTGCTCTGTACGGCGAAGCGAGTGGAAAGGGGGAGAATAAATCCAGGACCTTTGAAAATTTACATTGCGATTATGTGGAACAATCAGTGGACACGAAAGTGATGCTCACCTTTGAACATATGGGTAAAATTTATAAGGTGGAGAGGGTACTCCATTTTAAAAAGAAACGGGGGACCGGGGAATATGAGAAGACGACACCGCAGGCGCATCTCTGGGAGCCAAGCGGTGATGTGCTGGAAAAAACAGAGGCGGTAAACCGCAGAATTACGGAACTTCTCGGTATGAGTGCGGAGCAGTTCAGAAAGATTGCCATGCTTGCCCAGGGGGAATTCAGGAAGTTCTTGGATGCTGACAGTGAGACAAAAAACAGAATATTGGGAGAGCTGTTTGATAATTCCGCCTATGTGTATTTTCAGGAATTGTTTGCTGCGGCGAGAAAAAAACTGGAGCAGGATAGGAATGAAAAAGGGACGAACAAGATTAAAAGAGCCATGGATGATTTTCTATGCCCGGAAGAGGCCGATGATGAAGAGTGGGTGTCTTGCAGCGCTGCTGATCCGCATCTAGAAAGCGCACTTTGCGATCTGGTAAACCGAGACAGAAAACAGCAGGAGGAGCTGAAGAGAAAAGAGAAGGACGGCAGAGAAAAGGAAAGAAAACTACACGAGGCAAAGGGCAGGGCGAAAGAGCAGAATAGGCTGTTGGAGGAGCTGGCCGCAAAAGAGAAAGAACGGGAAGAACTTCATGAGAAAAAAGAGTCTGTTGAGCGGTTAAAAGAGCAGATGGGAAAGGCTGAGAGAGCATTTTATAAGGTGAGGCCTATTGAGATGTCAGCTATAAAAGCGGAAGAGGATTACGAGAGTACAGTTGAGAATATTGGAAAGACCAGAGAGCGTTTGGGCAGATTGGAGGAAGACAGGAAGAATAAGGAACAGGCATGGAAGGAATGCGGTCAGAGCAGTAAACCTGTGATTGACCGTCTTTCCGTTGCGATCAGCAATATGGAAGAATCGATGCCCTTATACGGAAAGCTGAAAGAAATCCTTAAGGAGCAGGAAAAAGAACAAAAACTTGCCGAGAAGGCAGGCAGACAAAAACAGACTGCGGAGGAAAATAAGAATAGAATTGCGGAAGAAATTGCGGATTTAAAGGACAGGATTAAAGAACTGGAAGGCGTCGATGTGGAAAAGGAGCGTTTGACGGGCGAGTCTAAGAGGGCAGAAGAGGACTTGGAGAAGCTGATTTCTCCGGAAGGAATCATAGCACAGGTCAATCATATTCTTGAGAAAGAAAAGACGCTGAAGCGAGAGCAGAAAGCTCTCCGGGAAATCATAGGTCGTGCAGGAGAACTGGATGCTTGCTATCACACTATTTATCAGGCATTTTTAGAGGGACAGGCAGGAATTCTTGCAAAGAGCCTGGAGCAGGAATTGAAGGAGAAAGAGGAGGCGGTATGTCCTGTCTGCAGGACAGTATTTCACGGTGCGCATGCCGGGCATTTTGCTAAGTTGTCTGAAAATGTACCGGAAAAAAAAGAAGTGGACGAGGCACGCCGGGCGTTTGACAAGAAGGAGAGAGAGAGACAGGAGAAGTGTCAGGTAATTGCAGGACTGGAAATGGCGGTATGTGAGAAAAAGGCGGGCGTTTCCATTAGGTTACAGGAATTGGATAAGGATTTGAAAGGCACGGACTGGGAGACGGTTTGTGCGGATGGTTGGCTGGACGGGCTGGAAGCGCGTTACAGACTGCAGAAGGAGCGGGCGGAAGATGCCTGTAACCTGGCATTAGCGCAGAGCCGTAAACTGAAAGATTTGAAGGAGGAAGCGGCAAAAAAGGAAGAGGAGGCAGATGCCTGTAGGAGAGCGCTTGAAGAAAGTGCGGAGAGTGAACGGAAACATAAACAAGCTTGTGAAAATCTGAAAACTGTGGCCGGAGAGCGGATCAAATCACTGAATTATTATGAGGAATGTCCTGATGAGGAGAGCGCTGAAAGGAAGAAAGAGGCGTGGGAGAAGGAGAAACAAAAGAAACAGCAGGAAATGGAACAGAAAGAAGAGTGTTACCACAGGGCGGACCGGCAGTGTGAGGAGACAAGGGGGGCTCTGCAGATGGCTCTTGAGGCGCTTCCGAAGCTTGAGGCAGAGAAGACTGCCGCAGCAGAAAGGCTGCAGGAGGTGATGGCAGAGAACGGATTTGACGGCTTGAGAGAGGTAAACGAAATTCTGCAGATGATAGGAGATTCCGACGCGGAGGCTGAAAAATGGATTCTGGAAAAGAGAGAAGAGATCGTTGATTTTGAAAACCGGTTGAAGAATACAGAAAGCCGTATTACAGAATTAAAGAATCGGACAAGAGGTCTGAAAGAAACGGATTTGGAGGAACTGGATTTAAAGATCAAGGAAGAGGGTGAAGTTCTTTCGGAAATACAAAGACAGTTGGAATTGTATACAAAGAAGTATGAAAATCATAAAAAGACGTCTGAAATCGTGCAGGCGGCGAACCGAACGCTTAAAGATACACAGGCGGCGTGGGAGAGGCTGAACAGTCTGGCTGATCTTGCAAACGGAGCCAATGCGGCGGGTGGAAGACTGAGCTTTGACAGGTATGTTATGGGATATGTTTTCAGAGAAATTTTGGAGATGGCCAATCGGCGGCTGGATATTATGAGCGGAGGACGATATGAACTCAGACATGAGATGCAGGCGGGGCGGGATAATGCGGTTGCGGGATTGGAGGTAGCTGTGTTTGATATGACGACGGGTAGGTGCCGTCCGTCACAGACCCTTTCGGGCGGAGAAGCTTTCTTTGTCTCCCTGGCTTTGGCGCTGGGCTTATCCGATGTGGTTCAAAACCATGCAGGCGGAAAACAGTTGGATACGCTTTTTATTGATGAAGGATTCGGTTCCCTTGATAACGATGTGCTTGATAGGGCGCTGGCGGTATTGAATCAGTTGACAGAAGGGAAACGCTTGGTTGGAATTATTTCTCATGTGGCGAGACTGGAGGAGAGTATTCCACAGCAGATACGTGTGAAAAAAGGCGATCGGGGGAGTACTCTGGAGATTGTTGGCTGATTGAACTTTTTGACATAAAAGTTTGAAAAATGGGATTGGAAATTTGCCTTTTGGCAATATTTATGCTAAGATGATCCATTAAGGATTTCCCAATTGCGGGATTCTTGTGGAAGAAAGGAAATCTGGGAGGTAAAACATGCTGGAATTGAAAAATATCTCCTTTCAGGCGGAGGATGGCGGAAAAGAGATCGAAATTCTTAGAAATATTAATTTGACCATAGAGGATCGGTTTGTGGCTGTCACAGGGCCAAATGGCAGTGGCAAGTCAACGCTTGCAAAGATTGTGGCGGGAATTCTGACGCCCACGGAGGGGCAGATTTTTCTGGATGGAGTTGATATCACAGATAAATCCATCACTGAGCGGGCGAGAATGGGGATTGGGTTTGCTTTTCAGCAGCCGGTTCGGTTTAAGGGAATCACAGTGAAGGATATGATTTCCCTCGCGGCGGGCAGAGATACTGCGGTGTCAGAAGTATGTGCCATACTTTCGGAAGTGGGACTGTGTGCCAGAGATTATGTAAACCGAGAAGTTAATGCGAGTCTTTCCGGGGGAGAATTAAAGCGTATCGAGATTGCCATGATTATGGCAAGGAAGACGAAGGTATCTATTTTTGACGAACCGGAGGCGGGAATTGATCTGTGGAGCTTTCAGAATTTGATCCGTGTTTTTGAGAAAATGCACGAGGAGATAAAGGGGGCGATCCTCATTATTTCTCATCAGGAGCGTATTTTGAATATTGCGGATCAAATCGTACTTCTTGCGGACGGCAGGATTGAGAAGATGGGAAATAGGGAGGAGATTATGCCTGCTCTTTTAGGAATTGGGCAGCCTTGCAAGACTTTGACGGAAAAATTTTAGTGCGAAGAAACAAATAGTTATGATAAATGAATAGAAGTGAGGGTGGTATATCATGGATGCAATACAACAGGAGCTTTTAACTCAGGTTGCCGGACTGCATGAAGTGCCGGAAGGCGCTTACAACATACGTGCCAATGGGGAGATGGCGGGAAGAAATACAACGGCGAATATTGACATTATCACCAAGAAAGACCGATCCGGCATCGATATTAAAATCAAACCAGGAACGAAGTCGGAGAGCGTGCATATTCCTGTGGTTTTGAGCAAGAGCGGACTTAAGGAGAGTGTATACAATGACTTTTTTGTGGGAGAAGACTGCGATGTTACTATCATAGCAGGATGCGGCATTCACAACAGCGGAGCTGAGGCTTCGGAGCATTCTGGAGTACATCGGTTTTTTGTTGAAAAAAATGCGAAAGTACGATATGTAGAAAAGCATTACGGGTCCGGTGATGGCAGCGGGGAGAGAGTTATGAATCCGACTACGGAGATTCATTTGGCCGAGGGTGCCAGCTTGGAGATGGAGACGGTACAGATCAAAGGAATTGATTCCACTGCCAGGGTCACTACGGCCAAGGTGGCTGAGGGCGCCTGCCTTGTGATCAAGGAGAAGATAATGACACATGGCAGGCAGCATGCCGAGACGGATTTTACAGTGACTATGGAGGGGGCGGATTCGAGCGTGAATCTGATTTCACGCTCGGTGGCAAAGGAGCATTCCACGCAGTTGTTTAGGAGCCGGATTATTGGTAATGCCAGTTGTCACGGGCACAGTGAGTGTGATGCAATTATTATGGATGAAGCCGGCGTAAGCGCTATTCCAGAGCTCACAGCCAATCATATTGACGCGAATCTGATCCATGAAGCGGCGATTGGAAAAATAGCGGGAGAACAACTGATTAAGCTTATGACTCTCGGCCTTTCAGAGAAAGAGGCGGAAGAGCAGATAGTGAAGGGATTTTTGAAATGAGAAAACTTTTACAGCGCGCCTTGAACCGGGTGGTGATCACTGCGCTTCTGGTGCTTTTGCAGATTGTATTTTTCCTTTGTATGTTGATACAGTGGGGAAATTACTATTTGTGGGTTTCCATGGTGTTTCGTTTTATCACTTTCTGGGCTGTGATTTATATTATTTGGAAGCCGAATAACCCAGCCGTGAAGCTTGCATGGGTGGTGCCGATTCTAATTTTTCCACTTTTTGGAGGGGTGATGTACCTGCTGTTCGGTCATGTGATTATTCCCAAGAAACTGCGAAACAGCATGGAGCGGACAGAAAAGCTGGTTAAGAGAGACTTAGTGCAGGATGAAGGAATTTTAAAAGATCTGAAGGAAGAAAATCAGGCGATGGGCAATCAGAGCAGCTATATTTTGTCCTATGCGGCGATGCCGGTCTGGAATCAGACATCTTCCACTTATTTTCCGGACGGACTGCCCTGGTGGACAAGTCTTCTCGCTGATCTTGAGAATGCGAAACGCTTTATTTTTATGGAATTTTTTATTTTGGGAGAGGGCAGTATGTGGAATGCCGTTCTTGAAATTTTGGAGCGTAAGGCCGCGGAAGGTGTAGAGGTCAGGCTGATTTATGATGATGTGGGCAGTGTGTTTCTGCTTCCCAAAAACTATGACCAGCTGATAGAAAAAAAGGGGATCAAATGTGTGGCATTTAACAGACTGGTGCCGTTTTTGTCTCTGGTGCTTAACAATAGAGATCACAGAAAGATTGTTGTGATTGACGGAAAGACAGCGTATACCGGTGGAATTAATATGGCTGATGAATATATCAATTATGTGCACCCATATGGAGAACATTGGAAGGATGCAGGTATCAGAGTTGAGGGAAAGGCTGTCTGGAACTTTACGGTTATGTTTTTACAGATGTGGAATATGTCACGCTATACGGAGGAGGACTACAGCAGATATTATTACCCATATAACACAAAAAATGCAGATGATATAGAAGGTTATGTGCAGCCATATATGGACACACCTTTTGATGAGGAAACACTGGGTGAGAATGTCTACCTGAATCTGCTTGGCGGGGCAAAAAGATATGTCTGGATTTATACTCCATACTTGGTGACAGACAACGAGATGCTCACGGCTTTGAAGCTGGCGGCCAAGCGGGGAGTGGATGTGAGAATCGTGACGCCCGGTGTACCGGACAAAAAATTTGTCTATTGGCTGACGCAGTCAAATTACCAGAATTTGATTGAGGCGGGAGTTAGAATCTATCAGTATAAGCCCGGTTTTATCCATGCAAAGTGTGTACTTTCTGATGATGAGACTGCCACGGTCGGGACTGTCAATTTTGATTACAGAAGTTTTTATCACCATTTTGAGTGCGGTGTGCTGCTCTATAAGACGCAGGCGGTTAGGGAGTTGAAAAAGGATATGAAGGAAACTTTTGCGGTTTGTGAAGAGATCACACTTTCCTGGTGCAGGGAAAAGTTTGTGAAGACAAATATCATAGGGCCGCTGCTGAAGCTGCTGTCGCCGTTGATGTGAAAAAGTGATAGTGTTGGGAGATGATGTGGAATTATGATACGTTTTCTAAAGGTGATTGTGTGGAATCTGCCGAGAATTTATATGATACCTAAAATGGCACATAAAGCAAAATATGCGGATCGTTACGGGGAAGAGGCATGTTATGCCTATGCCCGGCTGGCGATTAAGCGTATGATGCGGGCGGGACATATCACTACCAAAAGGTATGGGGTAGAGAATCTGCCAGGGGAGGGCGGCTATATTATGTGCCCGAATCATCAGGGAAAATACGATGCGCTGGGGATTATGATATCTCATGACAAGCCGTGTTCGGTGGTGATCGACGACGCGAAATCACACGGTATCCTGGTGAAACAGTTTATTGATTTGATACAAGGCAAACGCTTGAAGAAAGATGATGCCAGACAGTCTATAAGCGTGATAAAAGAGCTCGCAGAGGACACAAAGAGAGGGAGAAAGTTTATTATTTTTCCGGAGGGAGGCTATTTTCATAATCATAATACAGTGGGGGAGTTTAAACCTGGATGTTTTAAGAGCGCAATGAAGGCCAGGGTACCGATCGTACCCGTGGCGCTTATTGATTCTTATAAAGTCTTTGAAGAGTGGACCTTGAGAAAAGTGGAGACGCAGGTTCATTTTCTGCAGGCGATTCCCTACGAGGAATACAACGGTATGACAACAGTACAGATTGCGGAGCTAGTGAAAGACCGGATCACAAGCAGGATCAGCGAGGTACTTAATCTTAGCCCCGCTTAAGCGGGCTGTCATGCTTTAACGATAGGTTTTCTATATTCATTGATCTCCGGGGAAGAATCTCCGTCGGGGAATTTATAGCGGACAACACTCTGATAGATATGGCTTGCATAGATATCCTTTTCTAACATGGAAAGGCCTGTCGGTGCAAGCTGATTTTCTGCGTCCGCAAGCTTTGACAAAAGCGGAACGGAGGAATTTTTTTTGATTGCGGTAAGGAGAGGTGACGCATTCTCACGAAAGCCAAGCATGCGGGCATAAAAAATGGGTCCTTCCTGTATGTAGCGTGTGACGTCTTCCCGGCGGATATCCAGCAGCACGTGAAAAAGACTGCGGGAAATTCTGACGTAGGTCCGATTTTTGGACTTCAACAGGTCGCAGAAAGAATAATAGTTGCGGTATTGCGGTAAAAGCTTGAGGATGCGGTCCGAAAGCTCTTTGTCGATATCAGGATAATCCGTGTAGCCGGAAGCCGCTTTGCTGAGAAGACTGTATTGTATCAGCAGAGAAAAATCATCCTCGAAGATTGGATAGGTTCTCATGTATTCATCTTTTGCTGCTTTCCGGGCAGAAATGGGAACCTGCTCGGTAATGGTGTCAGAAACGCCTGCCTGCCGGAGTGATTCCCTGATAGCCCTGGCAGAACAGAAGCTTGTTGTCAGGCTGTTGTCGTGGTAAGAGGCACCTGATCGTTTAATCGTATAGGGAACAATGGCACTTCCCATAGCGAGAAGTGCTTTGCAGTATTCAATTCCAAGAATATTGTTGGAACTTGTCAGCACACTGATGTAAGCCGTCAGATGAGGTGCAGAAACCTCCAGGGCGGCATTTCTTGCCTGTGGATAAGTGTGTCCTTCGCGAAGTTCTCTCCCCAGCGTATTTTTAAAGGCAGTGCTCTCATGGAGCAGTTCCTCGGCAAACTGTCCGAGCACTTCAATGCTGCCGCATTCGCTTCCAAAGCACATAGAGTCGATGACACCGAGTTTGTCAAGAAGCGTTACTGCGCCGCGGGCAAAATGTTCAGCACTGCTCAGAGAGTAACAGACAGGCAGTTCGAGCACAAGGTCGGCGCCGTTAGCCAGAGCGGCTGCGGTACGCAGGTGCTTATACATCATGGCCGGAGCGCCGCGCTGTACAAAATCACCGCTCATAACGACGACGCAGTAGTCGGCTCCGGTAACTTCTTTTGCTTTTTGGATATGATAGGCATGTCCGTTGTGAAACGGATTGTATTCTGCAACGATACCGACCGTTTTCATAATTTTCCCCCCTTCTCTCGAATAAGACACATTCCATTAATATTAGTGTATCACAAAGCAGAGAATTTGTATTGTTTTTTATGAGAAACAGATAGGAAATCCTTGTATAAGACAAAAAAATTAGGTAAGATGTACATAGACAGCGATAATGTCAAAAGGAGGGTATAGTTATGTCTTATATTGATTTGATGAAGGAGAAGGCCAGAAGTGATAGAAAGACGATTGTCCTGCCGGAAACGAATGACAAGAGGACTTTGATCGCGGCGGCCAATATCCTGAAGGAGAAGATTGCCGATATCATCATGGTGGGGAATGAAGATAAGATTATGGATGGTGCGGGATGGCTGGAGGTGGAGCTGGACGGCGTACAGATTATTGATCCTGAAAAAACGGATAAGATGGACGAGTATACGGAGCTTTTGTTTGAGACAAGAAAGAATAAGGGTATGACGATGGAAAAGGCCAGGGAGATTTTACTGAACGATTATCTGACCTTTGGAGTGGTGATGGTGAAGGCGAACGATGCAGATGGTATGGTGGCGGGAGCCTGTCATGCCACAGCGGATACGCTGCGGCCTGCATTACAGATCTTAAAGACGGCTCCTGGAGTGAAATTGGTATCCGGCTTTTTCATTTTAGATGTGCCCGACTGTACGATGGGGGAGAAAGGCACATTCCTTTTTGCCGACTGTGGTTTGAATCAGGACCCCACCCCAGAGGAGCTGGCCGCTATCGCGGACTCTTCGGCCAAGAGCTTTAAGAGTCTGGTGGGGGCAAAGCCGATTATAGCCATGCTGTCCCACTCTACGAAGGGAAGCGCGAAGCATCCGCTGGTGGACAAGATGGTGGAGGCTACTCGGATTGCACATGAACAGTATCCGCATCTTTGCATTGACGGAGAACTACAGACAGATGCAGCTTTGGTGCCCCAGGTGGCAAAATCAAAGGCACCTGGCAGCGAAGTGGCTGGCAAGGCGAACGTGCTGATCTTCCCTAATCTGGACTGCGGAAACATAGGTTATAAACTGGTACAAAGACTCGCTAAGGCGGAGGCTTACGGCCCTATGCTGCAGGGTATTGCCAAACCTGTAAATGACCTTTCCCGCGGCTGCTCCTGGCAGGATATTGTAGGCGTAGTGGCACTAACCGCCGTCCAGGCACAACTTGCGTGATGGCAATGAGCAGTGCGCAGACGGAAGATGAAAAAATGGCGGCTTGCAGACAGTTTTTTCAGATTGCG
>DLAA01000116.1:0-62354 GCA_002493835.1 Lachnospiraceae bacterium UBA7060
TTCCGGCATATCCTGTCAACCTCCTTCCGCGCAAAAATATACTTCATTATATTGTATTTTGGCCGAAAAACAAGAGTTTTGGCAGGAACGTCAATTTTCTGGCAAGAACGTCAAGATAAACTTCAGGGCAAAATATAATTTCATACTCCCAGATATGTTATTTCACCCATAACACAGACGATATGCTTTGTAAAGTACAAATATTAGTTTCTCTCGATATTATCTGCCGGAAATCATAAAATCAATTAAACGCTAAACCGTCTACAAATGAAACTGCTCCACCGTGTTTTGCAGGGAGACCACACTCTTCATGATGTCCTTTGTCTCCCCAGACACGCTCTCGCTCGCATTCGTAATCATCTGCAGATTTTCATTGACAGACTGAACAGCCTCGTCCAGCTCCTTCTGGGAGGCATCGATCGTATCAATTATCCGGTTAATGCCGTCAGCGGATGTGTTCAAACTCTCAATATGCGTTCCCAGCATGTTGCTGACCTCCACATAATAATCGGCATCCTCCCTGTAATTGTCCGCCAGTACTTCCAGCTTGTCATAATCTTTCAGGACAATTTCATCCAGGAAAGCAACGATCCTGTTGCTCTCGCCGGACAGTTTTTTCACACTTTCCGTCACCTTCCCGACCAGCGTGTTTACTTTCCCGATCTCATTTCCTGTCGTCGTGCTTAACTGTTTGATCTCATCCGCCACCACGGCAAACCCTTTTCCTGCCTCACCGGCTCTCGCTGCCTCTATGGACGCGTTGAGCGCCAACAGATTCGTCTGCTGCGCAATGGCGCTGATTGCCTCAGACACCTCCACAATCTTTTCAATCTCCTTCGTCTCCTCAATGGCACTTTCAAGATTCTGCTTGCTGTTCATGGTAATAATGATAGCATTCTTCTTATCATCAAGCAGTTCGGGAACCATCTGTTCCACCCGTGTAATAATCTCCTGTGCCCGGACAGTGATGGTATGGGCGCTTCCCGACAGTTCTTCCACGGCCGCCGCCATATCGCGGCAGTTCTTATCCATATCACTGATGCTGGCCGTCTGCGTGGCCACGCTGGCCCCGGTCTCCTCCATAACCGCGCTGATTTCCATGATGTTGCCATTCATATCCGACACATGGCCATTCGTCTCTGATATCATATCCCGGATCAGCCCGGTCTCCTGCTGCGTCTTCTGTATCGTCGAAATCACCCGGTTCTCCAATTCTTCAATGAGATAACCGATTTCCCTGACTTCCCTTTTCTCCGCCGCGCAGTTCTTCGTCCCGATTACTTTCTCCCTGATGAAGGCTTTCATCGCCGCCATCGGCTTTAACAGACGACTTATCACGATATTTAACAGGATAATAAACACCGCCAACAGAACAATATCCACCACCAACGGAAACATCAGATTATTTCTGACCTCACGGCTGATCACGGAAACCGGCTGCGTAATGCCGATCTGCCATCCCGTCGTCTGCACCTCATGCACAGCAGCATATTTGGACACGCCGTCATAATCCTGGAAAACAGACACACCCTCCCCGTCAAGATCAATGTCCAGTGCGTCCGTCAGAATTGTATTCCCCTCCTCCTTCGGCAGATACGCCTCATTTTCATGGGTAATCACACTGTTATCCCCAGCCAGAAGGAAGGTCTGCACACTTTCGTCCGTCCCTATGCCCTGAACCATTTCAATCAGGCTGTCGATGGTGATATCCGCAAGAATCACCGCCTGCTCGCCATCCAGGGTAAAAGGCTCCGCTATGGAAACAATCATCTGTCCTGTCGCAAAATCTGTGTAGGGCTCCGTATAAATCAGTCCGCCCGTTCCCACTGCATCCTTCCACCAGCCTCTTGTGGTCGGGTCCAAATCCAGCGTAGAATGATCCGCAGGGAAAACACCTCCGTCGTAACCCAAACAGCAGTAATACATCAGGGCGTCCGCATTCTGAGAGAGATTTGCCCCCAGATAATTCATGACCGTCTCCATATCATCCCTGTCCATCGTTTCAAGCCCGCTTTTCATCGTATCAACAATTTTTGCCTGCCTGACCAGCCACTCATTCATCAGGTCACCGGCATTCCCCGCCTCCTCCATAAGCGTATTGTGACCGTTTGCAATCAGCACATTTCTCATCACAACACTGTTGAGCGTAGCCGTCACCGCTATAATCACTACAGTACAGACCGCCACATAAGAAATAATATTTCCCTTAATACTTCCCCAAAAGCTGTTCTTCACTGTTTTGTCCATCTGTCTCGCCTCTCTCTATTTATTATTTATATTCCGGTTTCTTTTCCTGCCCTTTACCAACCAGAGCAGTGCTCAGGATGCAAACTCCCTGTCATAGTATTCTGTCCGATGTTCCCGGTTCTTCCATATCGCCATGCCCGCAAAAGGCCGCCGGGAGCAGGGATCCTCAGAACGATGTGATACCTCTTCTGAAAAACCCCGCCTCCGGCGGCCTTTTGTTTAACCGTATTATATATAAAAAGATACGACAAAAGAACAAACTTAGTTTGCTGTCTGTCAATTATCAGACATTCCGGCATATCCTGTCAACCTCCCTGCGTGCAAAATTATACTTCATTATATTGTATTTCGTTCGAAAAGCAAGAGTCTTGGCAGGAACGTCAATTTTCTGGCAAGAACGTCAAGACTAATTTCCAGGCAAAATATAAGCGCCTGCGCCACTGATACAAACGCTATACACTCCATGTCCATTTCGCGTTAAGTAACCTTGAATGTCAATAAAAAAAATGATATTCTTTCCTCATGGAGGAATCATGTATGACTTTTCATTTTCAAATCGGAGAAATATCCCGTTTTTTCGGCATACCGGCATCTACCCTTCGTTATTGGGAAAATATGGGTGTTTTGAAACCACTTAAGGACAAAGAAAATCACTACCGAGAATATTCTATCGAAGATTTGATGACAATCTCTGACATTATTTTTTACAAAAATCTTGGGCTTCAGCTGAAACAAATTCGAGAAATGGACTATGCTGCACCTATACAGCATAGTCGTTTGTTTATGGAAAAACTATCAGAATTGGAACAGCAGCAAAAACTACTTCAACAGCGTATAGAAAAATTGCACTGTCATATGAAAGCAATTCAAATGATGGACGAATTGGTACAAAACCCGTATCAAGAAACAGACATTGACTCAGACTGTATTGTTTCCTTTGATTTAATTGAACGAGACAAACTGCGCCAATACATTGACAATCCATATCTTTACTCCCGCGTACAACATTCCAAGTATCCGGATAAAGAACAGAGAGGACTTACTATTCCATTAGATATAAAAACACAGTTTCCAAATTCCCAAATTCTATGGAAAAAGCAGAGCAATAGATATATCACATTTTTGATGAAAGAAGAAATAACAGATGGCTTTCCGAATGATTTGCAGAAACATCTACTGTATATTCAAAGTAGTCATAAAACCGGGGCCATAATCAGTCGGTTTCTTTTATGTGCACAGGAAAATGGAAAGGTTTATGATTTTTATAAAACTTTTGTGGAAATTTTATGAGTTTTCTTTGTGCACCACACAATCGCCTTCGCAAAACGCCCCTCTATATCGTGAAAATGGCCGCCCTCGTTCCATTCAAAGCACACGCGCTCTCTATTTCCCGCGTCCGCTTTCAAGCAGCTTTCCTCATCCGCACTGCCATATGCGTCTGACCGATCCAACTGCTCTGCCAAAATCTCTCTCGCCCGCTGCGTACATTCCGCCACCTTTCCCATGCGCGGATTTTTGCTGCGGCTCTCCTTTTTCCCAAGAGAAAAATACACCTGCAAATCCGTTCGAAGGGGTTTCTCCCGCTCCATAAATTCGCAGAACCCGTCGAACCAGAGCGATCCGGAAAGACTGGCAATCATGCCAAACACGTTCGTTTTGTAAATCGCATAGACTGCCGTAAGACCGCCTAGAGAATAGCCGAACAGAGCCGTATGCTCCGCTTCCGGTTTGGTTCGGTAATGACTGTCCACATATGGCTTTATCTTTTCTGTCAGGCACGACAAATAAGCGTCCGCCCTGCCCTGCGGCGCATCCTCCCCCGCCCGGAACGCAGGTGCCGCCCACGGGGTAAAATCGTCGTTCCAGCTCTCCGGCTTGACGGAAAGAAGAAGAAAGTCCGTTCCTGCATCGGAATTAACCAAATCAGTCAATATTCCTTTCATCGGAATCTCTCCATTGACATAGATCACCGGATAATATTCCTTTCCTGCATCATAACTGGGCGGCAGATATAAGCAGCAGTTCATGTCGGAAATTTGCAATTCCAGTATTTGAGATATCATAAAGCTATCTTTCGCTCCTCATAAGCATCGCAATTTCCTCTTTATACGGCGGAAGCGTTTTCTTAGTGCTCCCCTCCTCACAAAGCCAGGGCGTCTCAAGAATCTTAGGTATATCGGCAAATCTTTCGTCATGGACAATTCTTTTCAAAATATCCATGCCAATATACCCTTTATCAAGGTTTGCATGGCGGTCTTTGTGTGCCCCGCAGGGATTCATGCTGTCGTTGACATGTATGACCGCAATCTGGGAAAGCCCGATCACCTGATCAAACTGTTCTAAAACTCCCTCATAATCTTTCACCAAAGGATAGCCGGCATCATTCACATGACAGGTATCAAAACAGATACGCAGCCTGTCTCTTTTATTGACGCCGTCATAAATCATTTTCAACTCTTCAAATGTAGATCCTAGTTCGCTCCCTTTTCCTGCCATCGTTTCCAATGCAATAAAAACATCATCTTCATTATCATCCAGTACAAGGTTGAGGCCCTTTATGACCTGCGCAATTCCAGCTTCCACCCCGGCTCCCACATGGGATCCCGGATGCAAAACCAATATCCTGCTGCGCATAGCGGCCGTTCTCTGTATTTCCCTTGTGAGAAAAGTCACTGCCAACTCAAAAGTTTCCGGCTTTACGGTATTAGCCAGATTAATGATATAGGGTGCATGAACCACAATTTCTTCAATCCCTGCCTTCTTAGCGTACTCCCACCCCGCCTCAATATTCAGCGCCTCAATCCCTTTTCTCACCGTATTTTGCGGCGCACCCGTATAAAGCATTAAAACATTTGCCCCATAGGACTCCGCCTCCTTTACAGATGCAAGAAACATTTCTTTTCCAGCCATCCCAACATGGGATCCAATTTTTATTTTTGTCATAGTATCACTCCGCCTTCTTATCAATATAACTTTTGTAATCTTTTAAGTCCATCTTTTTCTGTAACTATTCATTTTTCTCAATTATAACGAGAAACGAAGAAATTTACAATGACGAACCATGCAAAGATCACTGCCCGCCATAAGAGTTTATCACAAGATGATTCAATAACCTTTTTCTTTCTAAAATACGGTGAATTTCTTTGTCAAAAAATTCGATACATGTTATGATACGGATATGGATGCCCTGCTGTATTGCAGGCTTGCCCACTATTCCCAAGCATACTTTTGGTCTTTCTCTTCTAACATTATCTACATTTAAACTACTACAAAGGTGCGTGATAAGATGATACTGAATACCGGAAGCAGGACAGACATCCCTGCTTATTATAGTGACTGGTTTTATAACCGTATCAAAGAGGGATATGTATTTGCGCGTAACCCCTATTATCCGACACAGATCACCAAGTATCTGTTAAGTCCGGATGTAATAGACATTATCGTGTTCTGCACCAAAAATCCCTATCCCATGCTTGACCGAATTTCTCTGTTGTCGTCATTTGATATGTTTTGGTTTGTGACAATCACTCCATATGAAAAAGATATTGAGCCCTATGTGCCGCCCAAAGAACTGGTAATCAAATATTTTCATAAACTTTCTGATTTGATTGGAAAAGAAAGAATCAGCTGGCGGTACGATCCGATCTTTATTACAGACAAATACTCAGTGAATTACCACATTGAGCAGTTTCATCAGATGGCAAAGAAAATCTCAGGATACACAGAGCAATGCGTAGTAAGCTTTATCGATTTATATGAGAAGACAAAACGAAACTTCTACGGAATTCACACCGTCACAAATACCGAACAGGAAAAATTAGTTGCTGCTTTTTCTGAGATTGCAAAAGAGAATAGACTGCAAATCCATTTATGCTGTGAGAGTGCAGATCTTGTCAGGGATAACGTGGACGCTGACGGCTGTATGTCCAAGGCAGTGTTGGAAAAGGCTTTGGGCTGCCGTTTAAATGTACCGCAAAAGAAAATGGCACGGACAGAATGTTCCTGTCTGCTGGGAGCAGATATCGGCGCATACAACACATGCGGACACGGCTGTTTGTACTGCTATGCAAACTACAGCAAAGAAACGGTTATGCAGAATAGAAAAATGCATCATCCTGCTTCCCCACTGCTCATCGGAGAGGTATCTGAAAACGATGTCATTAAACCAGCTGAGCAGAAATCATGGAAAAACGGACAATTAGACTTTTTTGATCTGCTATAGTCTATATTGCCCGCCGTTTACTTTCCAAAGATTAAAACAGCTTCACCATGCCTTTCGCCCAGGTCTTAAAGAAAAGCCAGTTTGACGACACATGTTCATCGATCAGACGACAGGCATTTTCATAGTTGAACGGATTCCTGTTGCTCACCTCCGTGTAGGTGCCAACAGCCCGGGAATAGCCCAGCGCAATCTTGCCGCTCGCCACATCTCCTACTGCCACCTGTGCGCCGTGCGCCGATGCGCCAAAGGCAAACTGCCCATAGGTCATTGCCCCCATGGAAAAAATCCCAAAAGCAAAGGCACCCATACTGATTACGCCAAAGGCAAAAGATCCACATGCAATCAGTCCAAAAGCGAGGGTGGCAAAAGCGAACAGGCCCAGAGATACAATGCCGATGCAGACTCCTCCCATTGATACAAATCCGATAGCCAGGCCGCCCTGCGCCACTGTACCTACAGCTACCACGCCTTTCGCCCGATAAACACCCATTCCCAGATTAATATGCACAAGGGGCAGTTTCCCAATCATTTTTTTACTCTTATATTCATAGTGGGATCTCCGGTCAGAACAATAGTTTCCCTGTGACCATTTCCTTTCCCGGTATGGCTCTTGCTCCGTCTTCAAATATACCTCTTGTTTTTCTTTTAGCAAATAATCTGTGCTGACTGCAAACATCTCACTGAGCGCTACTATCTTATCCAATTCTGGCACTGACTGATCCGTTTCCCATTTGGAAACGGATTGTCTGGATACTCCAAGCTTCTCCCCGAGCGCCTCCTGTGAAAGGCCTTTCTCTGTCCTTAATTTAAAAATTTTTTCTCCAAGCGTCATATACTCTCTCCTTACCCAGTCACTCTTAGGATAAACCATCACAAATCACAAACTATATTTGCCGCATGGCATCCTCTTTTCTAACCTGCTTCATGTTTCATCTGACTGTTATTATAGAAGAAACCTATAAAATAAAACCATATAGCGCACTTGGAAATCTGTCAACCACCAGTTGCAGAGGCCTGTTTACACGATTTTGCTCAAAACTTTTCATATGCTCCCACCCATACCGCCCGGGAATCTGTCCCGTGTCCCACAAAAGCTGTTCTTGCCACAGGAAGCATCGGACTGACAAACTGCTGCAGCAGTGTCCACACATCTGGCCTGCACTTTTCCCGCTCCATCTGCGTGAAAGTGCCGAGCAGAATACCCTTCACCTTCCCAAAAGCTCCCAACTGCTGCAACTGACTGAAATAAGTGAGCATCTGAGGCACTGTGCCTCCCCGGGATTCCAGAAGCAGTATTTTACCGGCAAGATCCGGAAAATATGCTGTGCCGGCAAGCTTTAAAAAACAGCGGACGTTTCCGCCCACCACAATTCCTTCCATCGACTCCCCCTGAAGAAATTCATATGGAAATTGAAACAATTCCCCTTTTTCGCTAAGAAACGCATTTCTAAAATTCTCCTGCTGTTCTTTCCCATGTTCATACATCAAATTGCAGATCTGATACAGCACAGAAGCCCTCCCAGTTTTTGTATAAACAGCATTGATTACAGCTGTCAAATCGCTGTAACCCCAAAACTTTTTCTCGCAGGCAGCAATTATTTCATAGTCCAAATAGGGCAGAATTCCATTGGAAATATCCCCGCCCGAGATATCAAAAATCCCTTTGATGGAGTCATCCAGGTAAAAATCCATCAACGCCTGTGCCCTCTCTCCAGCGCTCCCACCTGCCACGCTTTCCCTCTCAAAAATATAAGGAGAGCATACCGGCACAAGACCCATCTCCCGAATGATATCTTTCAACTGCCTAAGCTTGTCCTCGTCTTTCTTTTTCCACGCATTAGAACAGCATACGATTCCTATTTTATCGCCAGGTTTCATTTCCACTTTCATTACATCTTCCCTTCTTTCCTATTTCTATAAAACCAAATCCTATAATACATAAAACCGCACCAGACACTAGTGCCGCTGTCAGACTTCTCTCTGCCAAAGTGCCATAAATAAGATTGGTTCCAATGCCCACACTATCGATAATAACAGCATTGATGCTCAAGGCCGTCGCGCGTTTTGCCGTTATAACCCACTCATTCTGCATCTGTGCCTGTAAAGGTGTAAATAAGCTAAACACAAGTCTGAATAACATAATTCCTACAGCCGCTCCCCAGCCATTGCATGTAAATGCTAAAATTAGACAGACCATTGCCGATGTCAAATAACAAATTCTTATTAGAAAATTCCTTCCCATTCTTTTTGTGACAGCCGCCGAAAAAATACTTCCCATCCCCAAAATGGTAACAATGATGTAAAGGTATCCAATCATGGCATTTGTCATACCAGCCCGGACATACAGAAGCTGATTCAAAAATACAGTAACAGTCTGATGTGTTTCCTTCAGCAGCGCAATGCCAAAAAGAAACAAAAGCAAATACTTATCGCTAAATATCTGCAACAGACTGTCATAAAATACTTTACTGTTCATCCTTTCTCTTCCTTCTTCCCTGACTTCTGTCAGAAAAAGCGAAAGCAGCGCTGCAAGGCCATAGCTTACAACTGTTAAAAATCCTGCCAATCTGTAATTTTCACCGATTACCACAGAATAGAGAAAAGCCGCCGCCAACAAGCCAACTGTAGATAGCCCGTCATAAACCCCGAATACTTTCTGACTGTCCTCCTTTGAAACTGACAAGTATAGAATACTCATATCTACACCAGAAAATCCGGAAATAGCAACGCTGAGCAATATCCTCTCCAGCAGAAAAGTCAAAAATGCCGCCGCTCTCCAAAAAACAATTTTTGAAGCAAAATAGAACAGACAACAGACAATCATCGTACGTTTATAGCCAATCTTATCAGCTAAAATGCCCCACGGCAACTCCAACAAAAGACACAGGGCAAGCGATATGCTTTCAATCAGAGTGATTTCAAAAATGGTTACACCTTGTATTTGCCGGTACAATGTTGCAATCGGTCCATAGAATACCATGCCCTGCAGGCAGGAAATAGCATACATCAAATAGATATTCTTTTTTGACATAATAAAACCTTTCTTTCATCTTCCCCTACTTGCCGTGCGGGGTGCGTGCTGCGAAGCAGCAATATACATTACGCACCCCTGTGCATAAAAATGAAGCAGCCAGGCTCACCCTGACTGCCCCGAATCATTTATAGCAAATACAATATTCCACTAATGGCACCCGCCGCACCGGCTGCAATCTCCTCCACATTGGAGGGATTTTCCCGCCTTTTTATCTTTGATCATACTGCGCACCGCGAGCGCCACTGCTGCTGCCACAATCACCAGAACAATTGCTGTTCCCATAAAATCAACTCCTATTTTTTATTATTATAGTAAAACGATCCAGAGCCCATTCGGATAATGCATCTTTGACGCTCCTTTTTAGTATATTCTATTTTGCCGCTTTTGCCAACTTTCTCGTATCTACTTTCAAAGAATCCGCCTCTTTATAAGGTCTAAACAGCAGATATAGAAAACCAATAACAAGGAGAAGCGCTACAATCGCTCCAATGCCGAAACCGCCGCCTGTAAAGAACGTGCCGAGCTGATAAATGCACATCGCCACCACATAGGCGAGAAGGCACTGGTAACCGATGGCGAACCAAAACCACTTTGCATTGTTCATCTCTCTCTTGATGGCGCCCATCGCCGCGAAACAAGGTGCACACAGGAGATTAAATGCCAAAAATCCAAATGCCGCGACAGGTGTCATCACTGCTGCCAGACTACCCCAGACTTCCGCGCCATCCTCCGCAACTTCCGCAAAACCGAACAACATACCAAAAGTCGCCACAACATTTTCCTTTGCAATCAAACCGGTAACTGCCGCAACCGCCATCTTCCAGCCCTCACCAGCCTGTGTCCAGCCAAGGGGCGTAAAGATCCAGCCAATCGCATTACCAATCTGTGCCAAAATACTAGAATCGAGCTGCTCTGCCTCCAACATACTGAAGCTGCCATCTACCCATCCGAAACTCATTAAGAACCAAAGAATAATTGTGGATAGCAAGATAATAGTACCAGCTTTCTTGATAAAAGACCAACCGCGCTCCCACATGCTTCTCAAAACCGCGCCTATGGTAGGCATATGATAAGCCGGAAGTTCCATAACAAAGGGAGCCGGATCACCTGCAAACATTTTCGTTTTCTTCAGGATAATACCGGAGCAGATAATCGCCGCAATACCAACCAGCCATGCTCCCCATGCAACCGCACCAGAGTTATCAAAGAATGCACCTGCAATCAACGCAATAATTGGCAGTTTTGCACCGCAGGGGATAAATGTGGTGGTCATAATGGTCATTTTGCGGTCTCTGTCATTTTCAATTGTGCGGGATGCCATGATACCCGGAACACCGCATCCTGTAGCAATCAAAATCGGAATAAAGGACTTACCTGACAGACCAAATTTTCGGAAAATACGGTCCATGATAAAAGCCACACGCGCCATATAACCACAGGACTCCAAAAAAGCCAGGAAAATAAACAGAACAAGCATCTGCGGAACAAATCCGAGAACCGCACCTACACCGGCTACGATACCATCCAGAATCAAACCCTGCAGCCAATCTGCACAGCCAATCCCCACAAGCAGACTCTCGACAGCAGGCGGGATAATCTCACCAAACAGTACATCGTTCGTCCAGTCTGTCAAAAATCCACCAACTGTTGTCACAGACATATAATATACTACAAACATAACCAACGCAAAAATTGGAAGCGCTGCCCATCTATTTGTGACAATCCTGTCGATCTTGTCGGATGTAGTCAAAGTATTCTTTTTATTTTTCGATACGCAGTCTTTAATAATGGATGCAATATATACATATCTCTCGTTGGTGATTATGCTCTCCGTATCGTCGTCAAAAACAGCTTCCAGTTCCGCGATCTGGGCACTCACATTTGGCACGCTGCTCATCTGCTCTTTAATCTTAGCATCCTTCTCCAACAGCTTGATGGAGAAAAACCGTTTCTGTTCTTCCGCTACACCGGGCAACATTGCAGATACGGAACTGATTGCCTCCTCAACCTTATCGTCAAATTTGTGCACGATCGGCTGTGCCTTTCTGCCTGCAAGAGCAACCGCTCTATCTGCCACATCCTGAATGCCAGTACCCTTCAATGCGGAAATCTCTACCACTTCACATCCCAGACCTTCACTCAATTTTTTAAGTGAAATCTTGTCGCCGCTCTTATTGACAAGGTCAATCATATTGACTGCCATCACCACCGGAATGCCAAGCTCCATCAGCTGTGTCGACAGATACAAATTACGTTCAATATTCGTACCATCCACAATATTGATGATAACATCAGGTCTCTCCCCGATCAGGTAATTTCTTGCCACCACTTCTTCCAAAGTATACGGCGACAAGGAATAAATACCTGGTAGATCCATGATAACCGCATCTTTATTTCCTTTTAATTTACCCTCTTTCTTTTCCACCGTGACGCCAGGCCAGTTTCCCACAAACTGATTAGAACCTGTCAGCGCATTGAAAAGCGTTGTTTTACCGCAGTTGGGATTTCCTGCAAGTGCAATTTTTACTGCCATTTTTCTCCTCCTCAATTAATTTAAACCCTTTTCTTAACTTGAAAGAATGCACTCACCCCATTCTTCCAAACTTTCCTTTTTTATTCAACTTCTATCATTTCAGCGTCAGCCTTTCGCAGCGACAGCTCATACCCACGAACGGTAACTTCCACCGGATCACCGAGGGGTGCTACCTTACGTACATAGACCTCAATACCTTTTGTAATCCCCATGTCCATAATTCTTCTCTTGACCGGGCCCTCTCCTGACAGCTTCTTTACCTTAACGGTTTCACCGCAGGATACTTCTCTCAAAGTTTTCATCTTCCAAACTCCTCCATTCCGAAACATTTTACGCAGAGGATGCGAGCAAAGTTTGATACTTTGCTCTGCAATCTGTCCTCCAAAACTTTTATGAGTTAGTTATTGCTTACTCTATGTGTAAAAAAACTAAATCATAATTCTGTTTGCCATATCTTTCCCTATTGCAACTCGTGAATCCTTGATATTTACGATTAGATTGCCGCTTGTCTCAGAAATTACCGTTACATTAGCACCCGTTACAAACCCGAGATTCTCCAAAAATTTTCTCGTATCTTCTTTGCCTCCAACTTTTTTAATGGAAGCCGCTTCTCCCTCTTTCGCAAACGTTAATGGCATCACATTCATCTCCTTTTAAATTCTACATAAGAGATACGATAATTCTCTCATTTTTTTATTTGGTTAGCTATATCTAACCTCTTCTTATACAAAGGTTAGCACAAACTAACCTCTGTGTCAACCTATTTTTGCTATTTAAAATTTTTATCAATAAACATACTCAAATGCATCCGTGTACAATCCCGCCTGCGTCTTCCACATTGTCGCATATTTTCCATTTTTTGAGAGCAGCTTCTCATGGGTTCCGGACTCTACAATTCTTCCATCCTCCATCATATAGATACAATCCGCATCCCGAACTGTGGATAATCTATGGGAAATAAAAATGACAGTTTTATCCTTTGCAATCTCATTCAGCTCCTGGTTTAGTCGATACTCTGCCAATGGGTCAAGAGCGCTGCTCGGCTCATCCATAATGATCAAATTCTGTTTCCGATATAATGTGCGGGCAATCGCCACCTTCTGCGCTTCTCCACCCGATAATTCTCATCCCAGTAGAAAAATACAATGGCAGTCAGGAGTTTGAGGTGAAAGAAAATCAGTTTACCGTGACTGCCATGCTGTTTTTTAATTGATATGAACGGAATCGTTCTTACTCACCATAAGGTATATTTTTCTATATTTTAAGTTTTCCTGCACATACAAAAATCACGATTGCCGTCACAGCTACAAATCGTCTATTTCTGACGATTTTAGAAGATAATCCGTTGTAACGTCAAAAACTGCACTCAGCGCCACAATCTTTTCCAGCTCCGGAACCGCCTGACCGCTCTCCCACTTGGAGACAGACTGTCTTGAAACATTAAGTTTATCAAGACCTTACTCCGCAATCTATACAGCTTGCTGTACAACTGCGCAACCAGTGGTAGAAATCCAAAACCAATTCATTCGCAATTTCCTAAAGAATGAAAAAGTGTACATGAATAATTGCTGCTATCCATGCACACCTCAATAAACAAAAATTTCAACGAACAAAGACTCAGAACCTTAATCAGTTTTGCTAGTATATATTTTTTTAATTTGTTCAAGATCACTGATTAATGTCTCGGAGTATTGCTTTGTCTCCCGGTAAATGTTTTCGGCCCTGCTGTAATCCCCGTCAAGCAGCGCTTCAATTACCTGTTTACCATATGTATGAAATTTTTTATGTTTTTCTCCCAGTCCCTTCCAAATTTCTAAAACCTTTGGTTTTGTCGGATCTATCGCATAATAAAAATGACCAAATCCACATTTCTTTTCATTCACCTGCAACGGCAAAATGGTCCGTTCTTTGACAATCCGTTCCAAATTTCCCAGCCAATTTTTGTGCGCAATAATTGCTTTTTCGATATATCCGGCAAAATTCTGGTCTTCCAATTTGTAAAAAGCATCCTTTGACATGGAACCCATAATTTTGACAGATTCATCCAACGTTAATTCAATCGCTTCCAACGGTTTGGCAATACTATAAATATCATTTCCATGCTCCTGTAAGCGCGCGGTGTCCTCATGCAGCACACCACACTGGCTATTAATATCCGAAGAGCGTGATTCGAGCTCAATAATAGAGCTGCTGATCTCCTCACTGAGACTCGCCAAAGATGAAATATTGTTATTCATTTTTTCTAAATGCTGTCTGTTACCTTCATTCAACTCCCAGACATGGCTAATCTTTTGTGTAACGGTTTCCAACGACTCAATCGTATGATCTACACTCTCAACGCTTGCCGCCGATGCGGTAAGTACTTCCCCCAAAAAATGCCCCATACTCGCAGTCAGTTTCTTTGTTTCATCAGCCAATTGACGAATCTCATCAGCGACAACCGCAAAACCTTTGCCAGCTTCTCCTGCTCTCGCCGCCTCAATAGAAGCATTAAGCGCGAGGAGATTTGTCTGTGATGAAATAGAATTAATACCGCTGATCACATTGTCCATCTGACCGATAATATCAGAAAGACGGTTCATATCCTGCTGCATTTCCTTTGATACACTGATTGTATTATCAGAAAGCTCTCTGGTAGCAGTAAGCTCCTGCTGACTTTCATCGATGCGCTGGTAAACCGCATTAGATTCCTCTGAAACTTCAATAATGGTATTAGTCAATTCCTCATGCTGTGCAGATACCATTTTCGAAATGGAATCCGCCTCGTTTGAAGCCGCATGAATCAATTCCGTAGCATTTGAAACACTGTCTGATATCTTGTGAAGAATATCTGAATAGTGATTCAGCGAAAGATCCAATGAACTTATCTGCATTACGGAATCCAAAATCTTTGCCATTACTTCTTCAAACCGAGTACGTCCTGTAAGCAGGCGTTGATAAATCTGCTCCAATTCAACAGATTTTTTTCTGTAATCCGCTTCAGCAAGCTCGGACATAGACGATAGTATGTTTTCTTTTTTTGGTCTCATTAAAATGCTCATATTCATCCTCTTTTTAATCTATATCACAATTATTGTTCTCTTTCCTGTTCCCGGCATTCCGGGCATATGTAAAATACTTTCAAATCATAGGCCAAAAACTCCTGGCCAAGCTGGCCGCGTAAAGAGTCCGCAATGCCGTCAAGCGAAACGTCCGTCAGCCTGCCGCATCTTGGACAGACCAAATGGTCGTGTTTGATAATCCGGTCATATCGGTCAGGCATATTTTCAACTGATATTTTGCGGACCAGACCTGCCCTCCACAGTTTATTCACGTTGTTATAGATCGTCGCCATAACGACTTTCGGATACTTTTTCTTAACTTCTCCATATATTTGTTCTACTGTCAAATGATCTTTAGACGTAGTAATAATTCTATATATTTCTTCCTCATACTTTGTCATGCTCAAAACCCCAATATTTTAGAATTAGAATTATTCTAAAATCATTTTTATTCTAGCACCCTGAAAATGGTTCGTCAACAAAAAATTGAGCTTTTTGCGAAGCAGCAATATACATTATGCACCCTTGTGCATAATATAAGGCGCATACCCCGCGCGGAGATATACGCCTCATTCATGCACACTTAAATTTCTTTATAATCTCTTAAGCAGTTCCTCTCTCTGCGCCTCATACCCCGGCTTGCCAAGAAGTGCGAACATATTTTTCTTGTAGCTCTCCACACCCGGCTGATTGAACGGATTTACACCGAGAAGATATCCGCTGACACCGCAGGCAAACTCAAAGAAATAGAACAGCTCACCTAAATAGAATTCATTTGCCTCGGGCACATTAACCATAAAGTTCGGAACCTGTCCGTCCGTATGCGCCAAGATTGTGCCATTCATAGCACTCTTATTGACAAAATCAACGTTCTTTCCAGCTAGATAGTTCAGACCGTCCAAATCTACCGGCTCCTCGCCGATAATGATCTCTTCTCTGCTCGCCTCGATATTGAGAACTGTCTCAAACATAGTCCGAGAACCGTCCTGGATAAACTGTCCCATGGAATGTAAGTCTGTGGTGAGATCAACACTTGCCGGGAAAATACCCTTCTGATCCTTACCCTCGGACTCACCGTAAAGCTGTTTCCACCACTCTGATACATAGTGTGCGCTGGGTTCGTAGTTGGCAAGAATCTCGATCACCTTGCCTTTTCTCAGCAGAATATTGCGGAGTGCTGCATACTTCACCGCATCATTCTCCTCGAAGGGTGCCTCCAGAGCCATCTTTCTGCCTTCCGCCGCACCTTCCATCAATTTATCAATGTCCGCACCAGACACCGCGATCGGAAGTAAGCCTACTGCAGTCAGCACAGAGAAACGGCCGCCCACATCATCCGGGACAACAAAGCTCTCATATCCTTCCTCATTGGCAAGATTTTTAAGAGATCCTCTCGCCTTATCGGTGGTGGCATAAATTCTCTTAGCTGCACCTTCCTTGCCGTATTTTTTCTCCGCCATCTCCTTGAATACACGGAATGCAATAGCGGGCTCTGTGGTGGTGCCGGATTTGGAGATCATGTTAATAGAAAAATCCCTGTCTCCGATCACGTCAATCAAATGCTTAATATACGTAGAGCTGATAGAATTACCTACAAAATAGATTTCAGGCGTTTTTCTGATGGACTTGTCCACCACATTGTAAAAGCTGTGGCGTAAAAACTCAATCGCTGCACGCGCACCCAGATAAGAACCACCAATACCGATTACAACAAGCACCTCGGAATCACTCTGGATTTTTTCCGCCGCTTTCTTAATTCGTGCAAACTCTTCCTTGTCATAATCAACAGGCAGATCAATCCAGCCGAGGAAATCATTTCCTGCCCCCGATTTGCTCACAAGTACTTCTTTCGCATCCAAGGCAAGCTTCTTCATGGACTCTACTTCGTTTTCCCCAATAAACGATGCTGCCTTTGAATAGTCAAACGTAACTTTACTCATCTTCGCCTTCTCCTTTTTTATTTCTGGCTGTGCTTTCTTTGCCGATATACTTTTTATCAGTCAGACCGCACAAATATTGCCATTTCTTTCCTATAGCTGTTTACTATAAGTGTAGCATTGAAACCTTGGTTTTTCAAGAGTTTCCCCAAAAGACCTCTTGGAAAGTATAACAGTTTCGTCTCTGCGATACTGCCATGCTGGAACTATCGGCGGAAGGCTTTCTCTATTTTCTCCTGCACCTGCCTGACTGCTTCCCTGCCCACCAGAAAAAATTCCGTGCCGTTCACCTGCACTGACGCATAATTCTCATCGTATATATAGTAACACTGTGTAATCTTTGGTGCATCTTCCCTGTTTCTCTCATAAATAATTTTCATCAAAAGCTCCCTGTCTCTGTCGCTTATTTTTTCCCTTTTCCCCTGAGGTATCTCCTGCTCTATAAAAATACTCATAAGTTCTGTGTACAATTCATAAAAATCTGCACTATCCACTGTATTCTCGTTCCACCAGAAGTTCTTCCCATCAGTCCGCAATTGATACTGATTATCCCCAAACGAGACAGTCACACTGGAAATAGTTTCCAAATTGACAACGCTTATCACTTTTAATATACACGCATAAGGATCGACCGCAAAAAGTCTCTCAACCATATCTTTATCAGCAGACCAAAGTTTTCCGCCGGCTTCCACATAATAATTCCCCTTTTCATTCTTGTTTCCAAAACGAAAAGTAATTTCTCGGTCCGGCTCCGCCTGACCGCCCTCTTTTGTCTGCCCGCTGTAATAAGCTACAAAAATGCTGTCGGAAGTATCTTCTATCCCTGCCTCCTCACGCACCATACCATCCACAGGCGTCATTTCCAGCTCTTCTAAAATGCGAAAATATTCGTACATTGCCTCTGTGTCAACTGTTACCATAGATTGATAGGGCACAGAGATTGCCCAGCAGTCAAAGGAATTCTTATATGCCCTCGGCTCATAGGAAACCGCAAAATAGATTGTTCCATCCTTTACCACCGACACTCCCCGAAAGGCTTCCGCCGTAAGCTCTTCCAGCACTCCTTCCTGCAAAGATGCCTCCCATTTTGCCAGGCTGTTCTCCTCTTTTTTCCACTCATCTTTTATATCCGATTGTTTTTCTGTATCCCCCATTTTTTTGTTTGCACTATCATTCTTCCCACATCCGCAAAAAATCATAACTCCCAAAAATAAACTCCCCAATAATAACAATAATCGGCTTTTCACCTTTCTGTTCCGATCTTTCACTGTCACTAATCCTCCATGTCAGAACTGTTTACTGCGATCTATCACCTTCCATTCTGTATCTGTTCCCGGTACTTTACCGGCGACACGCCGATATGCTTTTTAAACGCCAATGAAAAATAGTTCATATCGTGATATCCAACCATGATAGAAATCTCTCCTACTTTCAGTGTCGTCGTCGCCAGCAGAGATTTCGCCTGTTCAATCCTTTTTCGGACAATATACTCATTACATCCTTCTCCTGTCACTCTCTTAAAAAGTCTTGAAAGATAGTTCGGTGTCACATAATACTGTTCTGCCAAACTTGCAACGGTCAAATCATCTGCTAAATTCTCGTGTATTCTGCGCTTTACCCTGCTGATCAACTCGTGGACTTCTCCGTCTTCCCCTTCAAATAAATTCTCAAGACACATAGCTGTCACCCGGCATGCCCTGCTTCTGTCTGCACCGGACAACGCCTGCATCAGAACACTCAGTCTCTCGTCCGCGCTGCTTCCAGTATCACTAAAGCGTGCAAAGTAGACCGAGGATGCCAGTTCAAAGCAACAGCTCCTCGCATATTTAGCCGATAGATTATAGGATTCCACTGCCATACTAAACCGCTCAAATATATGAAAAATTTTTTCTTTGTCTCCCACATTACAGACAAGCGCGTTGCGAAACTCCCGGAATACATCCTGAAAAATGTCTTCCCCCTTTCGGCTCCAATTCACAGCGCAGAGTTTCTCAAATTCCTCCCTTTCATGTTCCAGGGTAAAAACAGCATCATTATAGGAAATCCACAAATTTTCAATCCCCTTTTTGATGCTTCCCCAGATCACCCTCGGTTTGGTCTCAAGCTCATCATTTAAGATCGCCATAAGCTGTTCTACCAGCTCTTCCTCCTTGCGTCCTTCATCGCAGAAAAAAGCGATAGCGATTCGACTTTTTTCATCCAAAAAAGTAATGCCCCTCTTTTTTTCATCAATCATGCCAATACAGATATGTTTGATTGTCTGAAGCCTGAATCCTTCGCTGTCTGGATCTTCCTCGCCAGTCACGCCTGGAATCAGGATACCAATACGCATCTCCCCTCTCTCCTGATAATGAAATTCCTTCAAAAAAACTTCGGCACGCTCCCTGGAATCTTCTCTTCCCATCACAAGTGAACGCATAAATTCTTCCAATTCAATCTGCTGCCTAACTCCCTGTGCACGGCTCAAAGTAACACTGCTCTCCTGCTTGATCCGGCGGTTTTCCAGCCATTCCACCTGAGCCATGATACTTTTTTGCAGCTCCGACTCATCGATCGGTTTGAGCAGGAAATCATGTACCCGAAGCTGTAATGCCTGCCTGGCGTATTCAAAACGATCATAGCCTGTCAAAACAATCACGCGCATCTCATTATCATCTCGACGGATCTGTTCCACTAATTCTAAACCTGACATTTCAGTCATACTGATATCCGTTATCATAATCTCAGGTCTGTATTCTCTGATCAACCCTGCCGCTTCTCTTGCACAGGAAGCTGTATAAATTTCTCCAATTTGCATTTTTTCCCATGGCATCGCGTTTTTGATCCCCATACGAATCATTTTTTCATCATCTACGATCAAAATTTTATATCTTATTTCGGAAGTCTTATTTCCACACATATTCCTTTCCCTTCACCTTGCCGAAACCGCAATCCATACTGTTCTCCATACATCAACTCAATTCTTTTGTTGATATTCGATATCCCATACCCGACATCCCGCTCCATATCTGATATATTCTGATTAATATAATTGATTCGCTCTGGCTCCATACCACCGCCGTTGTCCTTCACTGTCAAAAATATCGTATTTTCTTTTTCTTTAACCTCTATTTCCACCGTTCCTGTCATGCCTTCCTTGATCCGGATTCCATGGTAAATCGAATTTTCCACGAGTGGCTGCAGTGTCAATTTTGGTATCGTGATAGATAAGTATTCTTCCGGCACTTTTTCCATAAGCGTGATGATATTGCCATACCGCATATTTTGTATAATCAGATAGTTCCTCACATGTTCCAGTTCCATCTGAAGCGGAATAATATCTTTCCCCTCACTTAAACATATCCGATAATATTGAGCAAGCGCTTTCACCATTGTAGAAATTTCCAGGCTTCCGCTGGACAACGCCTGCCAGTGAATGCATTCCAGCGTATTATAGAGAAAATGTGGCTGTATCTGGGACTGCAGCGCATTGAAACGCATCATATCAAACTGGCGCTGTTCCTCCTTCACACGCTCCATGAGAACGTCAATCTCATCCATCATAATATTGAAACCGCCTGCCAATTTTCTTCCGTCGCTGTCCATATCTTCCAATTCGATCCGTGTTCCCAAATCTCCCCCGGACACATCGTTCATTTTAGCCACCACTCTGTTGATGGGACGATATAATCTCTTCGTTATGTTTTTAGCCAGTGTCAATGCAACACCAGTGATTGCCAGTGTCACAAGAATCAAAATCAGAATTGTGTTAAAACAATTCTGATACAGAGTCCAGGCAGACACTTCATTGATGATGTAAAAATTCCAATCTTTTACTCTCTGATAACTGACCAGCTTTCCATCCTGCCAAAACATACCTTGACTGTCTACGATCTTGTCAGCAAAGACGATCTTACGGCCTATCTGTTCCTCATTCTGGGTAGACACAATGTTGCCCTCCACATCTGTCAGATATAGATTAGAACTGTACTGCAAACTGTTCTGATTAAAACGCATCAGCAAGTTGTCATTTAAATTCACGATAATCATGCCGTTGCTTGTCACCAGTTTCGTTACAGAGTAGGCCGGAAAATATAGAGTTAATGTATATTTTCTTCCCCAGTGGTAATTGTTGGAAAAACTAACCCGCAGCGTCCCCTTTTTCTTGGCCTGCATACTCCCTTCATAATCTTTCTCATAGGCCGTCTCAAAACCGCTCTCACTGACTGCACTGTTTCCATTATAAATATACTGATCGAGAGATTCGTTTGTCACCGCAATAAAATTGGCGTTGTGCTGAATATAAAGCATATTTAAAAAGGTACTGTAGACATTTCCCATCTCACTGTACAGTTCCTCTCTAGTATCACTTTCACAATAGTTCTGTACATGCGGATCCAAAATAATGGAAGTTGCAAGCGCCTTATACTGCTCCAGATTATCTGCACAATCCTCAGCCATAATTGACAGCTGCTCCGCCACATACCGGCTGTTCTGGTCTGTAATGGACATAATAAAAGAAAAAGTGGAAATCCCGATTGCCGCAGCCGCAATCACTGTAATTGTACAGATGATGACATAATCCATCTTCTTTTCAAAATTCCAGCTTTGATTCCACTTTTCCCAAAACGACATATGAACCTCCCCTACATTATTACCCTTTTACCGCCCCAGCCGTCATACCTTTCACCAGCTTATCTTGTGCAAAGATAAATAATATAATCATTGGCAGAACGGTCAACGTCAACACTGCCATAATCATCGGTGTATTCATAGAATACTGTCCCTGAAAGTCCCACACTGCAAGTGGAAGTGTCCTATTCTTCGGTGATTGCGTCAGAGTATAAGCAAAGCTAAACTCATTCCAAATATTAACGCCATTGTAA
The DNA here is from genome assembly GCA_002493835.1 of Lachnospiraceae bacterium UBA7060. Taxonomy (GTDB): domain Bacteria; phylum Bacillota; class Clostridia; order Lachnospirales; family Lachnospiraceae; genus UBA3282. Next base: position 21,880 of record DLAA01000116.1, read on the forward strand.
ATAGCCAGCGTGGATAATCCTGGCTTTGCCAAAGGCAAAATCATTGAAAAAAACATTCTGTACTTGTTGCAGCCATCAATTTCTGCTGATTCCTCTATTTCCTTTGGAATTCCCATCATAAAGCTGGTCAGGATAAAAACAGAAATGGGCAGTGCAAAGGCGACATTTGGACCAATCATTGCCCAAATTGTATCATATATCTTCAAACTTTTCGTCATCTGAAATACAGGAATCAATGTAATATGAATCGGAATCGCCATACAAGCCACAATTACCGCATAGATAAAGCCATTCATCCGGAACTTAAAACGCGCCAGAGGATAAGCTGCACACGCCGAAATAAACAAAACAAGCAGCAAAGAAAGGACAAGCACAAACACACTATTTCCAAAGTATTTGACAAAACCGCCCGCCAGAACTTCCTCATAATTCGTCAAGTTTAATTTTTCTGGCGGCGCAAAGACGCCCTTTGTCAGCATCTCAAATTTTCCCTTAAAAGAATTAAATACCATAAAGATAAAAGGAAGCACTGCAGCCATTGTCGCAATAACCGCAAGCAAAATGGCAAACACCCAGCTTACTCTGCTTTTTACGATGCTCTTTTTATATTCTTTTTCCATCTATATGCCCTCCTACGCTTCTTCTTTTTTGCCATTGATTAGACGCATGGTCACAAGCGAAAGTACCGTAATCAAGATAAACATTCCTGCCGCGACTGCAGAACCATAACCCATATTAAACTGGACAAAGGCGTTCTTATACATATAGGTGGCCATCAGCTCTGTAGCGGTTCCCGGACCTCCGCCCGTCATAACATAGATCAAGTCAAAATATTTCAGAGAGCCAACCATGGAAAGAATTGCTGCACTTTTGATTGATGGGGTGAGAAGAGGCAGGGCAATCTGCCAGAAGTACTGTCCCTTTGTAGCCCCATCAATCAAAGACGCCTCATAGACATCTTCCGACACATTTGTGTAAGCCGCCATGCAGTACACCATATAAAAGGGAATAAACTGCCATGCGATAACCAAAATAACCGTGACTAAAGCTGTATTTTTGTTGCCCAGAAGATCAATGTTTCCGCCGCCAAACATCTTAGATACGGCACTGATCATACCCCCGTTAGCCGCCAGGGCATAATTGAACAGAAAGCCGATTGCCACAGACGACATCAACATAGGAATGAACCAAAGCACTTTGCAGACAGTCGCCTTCTTCCCTGCAAATTCAATAAATGTCGCCTCTGCAAGTCCAATCGGTATCTGGATAATGATAGATAGAATCATAATCAAAATATTATTGCGAAATGCGAACCAAAACTCCCTGTCACCTATCAGCTTCCCCCAGTTTGAAAGTCCCACAAAAACTTTGTCTGCCGCAATACCATTCCATCTGTATGTACTGATGATAAAGGAATCGATTATGGGATAAAAAATAAAGACTGTGAGAATCAAAAAAACCGGAAGCAGAAACACAAGAGCAGCGATATTAGTACTCCTTTGCCTGCGCTTTCCCAACGTATTTGTCTGTTTATTCATATTGCTATACCCCTTTCAAAAATCATCACTCCACTGTGATAATTCAGTTTTACCGTACCACAACTTCTTATAGAACAAGAGAAGAGAGGTAAACCCCCTCCTCTCATGATTGGTACAATTGTTTCTATTTCCCCGAGAGATATTCCACCTGCGCCTCCTGCATTTTTTTATTTGCATCTTCCGGAGTCATGGTCAGGCCAAATACTTCCTGATTGCCATCCAGATGTGCGTTGGCAACCGTCGGATTCAGATACTGATCATACCAGAGCTGTACTGCAGATGCCTTGTTCGCCGCGTCGATAATAGACTTGGAAACAGGATCTGTAATCTTATTTTCCACACCTGCAACCGGCGGGATCAAACTTGCACTCACCATATAGTCAATCGTCTCATCACTGGAAAGATAGGTTGCAAATTCAAACGCCGCATCTAATTTCTCATCTGTACAGTTAAAAGAAATAAACTGATCTCCCATAGTTCCACACAGGATGGAAGCGTCCGCGCTGGAATCATCTACAGCCGGGAAAGAAAACCAATCCACTTTACTGTAAAAGTCACTGCCCGCATCCTCACTGTCCGTCTTAAAAGCTGCAGTATTCCAGGAACCGGTCAGATACATAGCTGCCTCCTCTGTGTAGAAGAACGCTTTTGCCTGCCCGTCATCCTCGCTCATGGAATTGAAGCCTTCCGGAAAATATCCCTTGTTTACCCAATCTTGTATCTTCTGACCGGCATACACAAAACACTCATCCTCAAAAGACCCGTCACCCGCTGCCGCCTGTTGGAATGGCTCAAGACCACCCTTTCTTGCCGCAAGGCACTGGAAATACATGGAACCTGTCCACTTGGGACCATTTGCCAACGTGAATGGAATGATACCGTTTGCAAGGAAAGTATCACACGCCGCCTCAAGCTCAGATACAGTAGTCGGCACACTTACACCACATTTTTCAAACAAATCTTTGTTATAATAAATACCTGCAATCGAAATGTTCTTGACTGGTATTGCATAAATCTTGCCATTGTAGCTTGCCTGCTCCAGTGCACCTTCCATAAAACGCTCTTTCATTCCATATTTCTCATACAAATCGTCCAAAGGCTGCGCATATCCGGAATCGATATATTCGTTCATCGGACCACCAGACCATGTCGTATACATATCCGGGCATTCACCTGAACTCATGGCAATGACAAGCTTTTCTTTATACTTATCGTTCTGTGTCGGAATGTTCTCAATCGTATATCCACTTTGAGAATTCTCCTGAAACTGTCGGATCGCCATCTCATAGGTCTCTTTATCTGCACCCTCTGTTCCCACATTCCAAAAAGTAATCACTTTGTCGCCGGAATCGGAACTGCTCTCCGCCGCAGGCGCCTCTGCAGTATTTGCTGACCCTGCACTACTGTCTGCAGAAGCTTGACTTGATTCACCTCCGCTTTGGGAAGTCTCCTCTGTACCACCACCACACGCGGTCATAGAAAAACACAGTAAAGCCGATAAGCCAAGTGCTGCAATTTTTTTCATTCTTTTTTTCATAGTATCCTCTCCCTTTCTTTTTGATATTGTTATGATAGCAAATTCAATCTTCCCACTCCATTTAATAATCTGGCACAATTCTATAAAAATGTTACCAGCTTAAAAAATCGAGCGCTCACGCGCTCGATTCAGAGAATGCTCCGCATTCTCCTTAAATACAGGCAGAAAGCATGAAGGGCAGGGGAATACCCCTGCCCTTTCGCTTTCCGGAAATTGTGCCGCAGTCATGCGCTTTGGATATCAGATATCTTAACCCCAGACTTTAATACGGTTTAACCCTTCCTTCAGTCCGGCAAAAGGACCTGCTGTCACATGATGATCCCAGCCTTTCCCACAGTAATCCGTGTCAAAGACAACTTCTTTCCCGTCTGGCGTCTCATAAGCTGCTTCCGTAATGCGGGGCATTCCGAAATTCCCCGAGCGCAGTTCATCCTGCCATTCTTTCAGCATCGCTTTTGCTGCCGTTATTTCCAAATAAGTGCCGTCTTCTTCTTCCACCACACACACCCTGGGATCCTCTGCGGAAATCTCATACTCCTGTTCCCGCTCAAAATTCTTTGCACCTTTCAAATAGCAGTTCTGATTGATATAAACCGGTTGTTTTACCAACAAATACATTTCCAGGTCGCCGTTGCCCTGAGCAAGTACCTCTTCAATATATTCTTCCAGAGATGTGGTACTGCCCGCATACCCCTCCGTACCGTAGGTAGATTGTTCTGTGTAAACAGCGGCTCCCCCGAGGAAAATATTCCTGTAAATCCTGTCGTCCCCACCATAAACTACTGTCGTCCCAGCCACCTCCGTAGTATGTGGATAATGATACGGCGTAGATCTGTCTGGAACCGGCTCCCTGCGCATGGTACCACAGCAGAGATTGTGAACATAAGCGCCGCCCTGCGCAATATTGTCAAAATTGTACTCTGACGCGAAAACATTGTGGTCTACAATATAAGGACCATGCGTCACTTCAATCATCAAATCTCTGTCATTCCCGTAATACAAGTTGCTGCTCACCCGCGCTCCTTGTGCCTGCCAGTCCAGCCATGTGCCCAGAGTGCTGTTGTGTATGTTATTGTGGTGGATCTGCACGTCAATGGCCGCATGTAGTTTAATTCCTGCAATTTCATACCCAAAGAACTCATGCTTCACAGCGATATTATAAATATGGTTCCCATAAATCTGGCTGAATACGCAGCCCATATGTCCTACGATACCATTCTGTCCGCAGTCATAAATCACATTGTTGCGGATGATATGGGAACCAACTGTCTCCTTACTCCGCCCGATATGCCGTGCCCTAAAAACTGCTTCCATCTGATATTGATATCCCGGTTTCCTATGTGTCCGGGTGCAGAGATTGTGTCCGGTGGACTCTTCCTTACCGATACTGATTCCACTGCACTTGGCATCATGTATGATATTGTTCTCAATAATCCACCCTTTGCTCCAATTTACACCCAAAAGCCCAGGCTGGTCTGCTGTCGGAGGCGTCCATGGACATGCCGCCTGCGCCATCTCAAACCCAGAGACGGTGATATAGTTTCTCCCCGTTTTGACTGGATAAAAGCAACATTTGCGCACATTGATCTCTACCAGTTCTCGATTGGGGTCAACTCCATGAAAATTCGCATAAATGATCGTCGTCTCGTCATCTGTCTCACAACACCATTGATAAACCGAATCTTCCGGATGCAGCAGCGGCTCTGCATGGTTTGTCCACGGTGGATTTACCCCCTCCGTTCGCATAACTGGATTCTTTACCTGCTCCAATGTCTCGGCCTCATAAAAAGATTTTCCATTCAGATAAACCTCACCCGGATGAAGAATATCCCCTTCCGGTGCAACAAACCAATCTCCACCCAAAATCTCTTTATAAGGATTATAATCCCCAAACATACTATTGGAGAGCACTGCCTTCCAGACGGTGCCTTCCACTTTCTCCCAGCAGGTGATGCGCTCTGAACCCTTGATCACAACTTTCTCCCCTGCTGCAGCCCGGTATGTGATACGCTCAAACTCACTGCTTCCCCCGTTTTCCGGCTTCACCCACTCCCGGTATTCTCCGGCATACACAATCACCGTATCACCCGGCTTCGCAATACTGGCCGCTCTGGAAATTGTCGCAAAAGGCGCGCTGTCACTGCCCTCATTTTTATCTGACCCATTGACAGATACATGATATTCCCTTTTCATTGTCTACCTCCGTAAATTTACAGCTTTCTGCTTTAATCTATTTTATCCAGTATAATTTACTCCCTTATCTATATTCAAGACGATTATTGAGGGATTTCCCTTAAAAAATGTGTTGCATTTTATGGTTTAGCGCCATAATCAAGTAGGGAAGATTTTCTTCCCCTGCGCATAAAAAATCCGCATTCGCAAAACTCGCACGGGTGGAAAAATTACAAACAAAACCAGAAGAAGGCGGTATTGTTTGTAATAATCTACAATTATGAAAATTATATATTGTTAATTATTGCCACTTGATTTTTGACGTGTGTCATGTATACTTAACTTGTATGTAGACGGTTTGTTACTCTCCGGAGGCTTTTCCGTAGGAACACAAGATTTGTTGTGTTTTATGGTATAAAGACTTCGGTTTTTTATTGTCTGTTGGGGGAGATGGCTATTTGGTTGTTATCAAAAATATCAATAACAATGTTTCCATTTGCAGAGACAGCAGGGGTCAGGAAGTCGTAGTGTTCGGCAAAGGTGTCGGCTGTGTCAAGCCGCCCCAGGAGCTTCCCCTTAGCAGAATCGAGCGGACTTTTTATGACGTCAACGAGCAGTACCTTGCCCTGTTGAATGATATTCCAACAGAAGTAATCTCTTTTACCGCCCAGCAGATCATGGACATTCAAAGCCGTCTGCCCTACGAGATTAATTCTAACCTGGTTCTCACCCTCGCAGATCATCTGGCGTTTGCCATGGAACGGGCCAGACGGGGCATTTATGTCCCTATGCCTTCCATCTATGAGATGGAGACCTGCTACGCCTTGGAAATTAAAGTCGGACGGCGTATTGTCTCCACTTTGGAGCGGGAATTTAAATGTAAACTTCCCTCCGGGGAGGTGCAGGGTGTGGCGATGCACTTTATCAACGCCCGAACCACATCCACCACGCCAGGAGCCCAGGCGGATGTCGTCCTGGAACAGCGTTATGAGGAAATTCTGGAGCAGACCACCCAGATCATCGAATGGGAGATGAATCTCCGGGTCCGGCGGGACACCTTTAATTACGCTCGTTTTGCTACGCACTTGAAATATCTTCTGAAACGGCTGATGGAGAAAAAGCATATCGACAGCAGTAATCTCCTCCTCTACGAAACGATCCGGGAGGAATACGGGAATGTGGCCGCCTGTGTGGATAAAATCAGCGCATACTATGAAAAAGATTTTTCCACCCCTCTGAATAAAGAAGAAAGGCTTTATCTGATCATGCACATTAACCGGGTGTGCAGCGGCGAAATAGAATAGGAAAACAATAAGGATTTGTTACCCTGCACAGACGGGGGCTTGACCTTCAACGCGGACGGCGTTTTTCTGCCGTGCACGGGGGAGGTCTTTTCTTTTGTAACACAGGGGTCGAATAGCCCCGAAAAATAAAGGAGGAAGAAAACATGGCAGACAACAAAAAAATCGCCCAGAACGTGCTGGAAGCCGTCGGGGGCAAAGACAATGTAATTCAAGTGACTCACTGTATGACAAGGCTCCGGTTCAATCTAAAAGATCAGAATATCCCGGAAGACGCTAAGCTGAAAGAGATCAAAGGTGTGCTGGGCGTGGTTCGCTCCGGCGGACAATATCAAGTCATTGTCGGGCAGAATGTGCCAAAGGTCTATGAAGAAATCTGTCAAATTGGCGGCTTTGCCGCCAAAGCTGCCATTGAGGAAACTCTCGACGGCCCCAAAGAGAAGCTGACTGTCAAAACAGCCGGCGGCAAAATTTTAAACTATCTGTCCGGTTCCATGGCACAGCTGATTCCGGGCATGATCGGCACCGCCATGTTCAAAACCATACAGGTAGTGGCAGGTCCTGATATGCTGGGGCTCGTCACTGCGGAAAGCAGTTTTTATCTGCTGTGCACCATACTGTATAACGCTTTCTTCTATTTTATTCCCATATTTCTCGGTTACTCCGCCGCAAAGCGGCTGGGATGCAGCCAAATCCTTGGTATGTTGATGGGAAGCATGCTGCTTGTACCCGATTTTACAGCGCTGGTGGGCACGGATTTCTCCTTCTCGGTGTATGGCATCCCCGCTCCGGTAGCGGATTATGGACAGACCATCGTTCCGGTTATTCTGGGCGTCTGGATTTTGAGCTATGTGGAAAAATTCTTCCGGAAAATAATCCCGGACGTGCTGTCCACAATCTTTGTACCGTTTTTATCTTTGGTCGTGATGACGCCGATTAATTTCTGCCTGCTGGCACCTCTTGGCTCCCGTCTGGGAAACCTGATCGGCAACGGCCTGCTTGCATTCGGCGAATTTGGCGGATTCCTGGCTGTGGCCGTAGTGGCTGCACTGTGGGAGTTCCTGGTAATGACCGGTATGCATGCGGTACTGATCGTCTTCGCAATAGGCGGCATTATGACCAACGGATTTGATAATTTTGTCTTAGTTGCAGGCGGAATCGCTACATGGGCCGCTTATGGCATAGCTCTGGGCGCATTTCTGCGCCAGAAGGACAAAGAAGAGAAAGCATTGTCTTTTGGCTACTTTGTTTCCGGCATTCTGGGCGGCGTCACAGAACCGGCACTTTACGGCATCGGTATGCGCTATAAACGGCCTTTTATCGCCCTGCTTATTGGCGGCGCTGTCGGCGGACTGTATGCGGGCATCACTCACGTTGCTACTTATGTCATGGGTGCTACAAACTTCCTGGGAGTCCTAGGTTATGTCAGCGGCGGCACGGCCAATCTGGTAAACGGCATCATTGCCAGCCTGCTGGCTATGATTATTACCGCAGCCTGCACTTACTTCTTCGGTTTCACTAAAGAAGACCAGTCCGCAAACAATTGAAAAAGGAGGTTACATCTATGTCAAACCGCATTCTTATCCGCGCTGATGATCTGGGCTGGACCGAGGCCATCAATTACGGAATTGCCAAATCCATGCGGGACGGGATTATCCGTTCCGTAGGGCTGATGTCCAACATGCCGGCAGCCCGGCATGGCTGGGAACTGGTAAAGGATCTGAACCCCTGCGTAGGTCAGCATACGTGCATCTGTGCAGGCCGTCCCCTGACGGATCCCGCCCGCATTCCCAGCCTCTGTGAAGAGGACGGGACTTTTCATCCAAGCCGTGTTTACCGCTCCGCTAAGGAAGACTTTGTGGTTGTGGACGAAGCCGTGTTAGAAATTGAAGCGCAGTACCAAAAATTTGTGAAAATCACAGGCAGACAGCCCAGCTATTTTGAGGGACACGCCATTGCCAGCCACAATTTCTTTCAGGGACTTGCCATTGTGGCCGAACGCCACGGCCTGCCGCTCCTGCCCTTTGCACCGGAAGGCCCGGTCCGCTTTCGGAATACAATGCTCTACACCAGCATGGACAGTATAAAACCGAACTATGATCCGTTTGAAAGTTTAAAGGCAGCAGCCTTGAATGACTACGGCCCGGACGGCTGCTGCATGTTCGTATGTCATCCAGGGTATCTGGATGATGAGATCCTGAAAGTTTCTTCCCTTACTATCCCCCGGGTAAAAGAAGTGGCAATGGCAATTGACCCGGCGGTACGGCAATGGCTGCAGAATAATCAGATTGAAGTGGTTACTTATGATGATTTGTGAAAAGAAAACAGGCAGAAAGCATGAAGGGCAGGGGAATACCCCTGCCCTTTTGCTTTACGGAAATTGTGCCGCAGTCATGCGCTTTAAGAACGCAATTCATCCTGCCATTCTTTCAGCATCGCTTTTGTTACCGTCATTTCCAGATCACCATTGCCCTTTGCAAGTACTTCCTCAATATATTCTTCCAGAGATGTGGTACTACCCGCATGCAGAAGAACAGATCGCCACCCTCTATACAAAAGATAAGGCAAAGGAAGAATAAGCAGAATTTAATGGAATTGTGTGTGTATTTGTAGTAATATAATGATGTTGAACGATTCAACAAATAAGTATTTTTATGTAGCAATGGCAGATGTTAATTTGCGTTGCTTGTGGCAACGGTTGTTTTGATGTTTAATGGTTGTATCAAAACAAAGGAGGCACAGGTTATGTTAAACGAAAATATTAGAAATTTGCGAAAAACGAAAGGACTTTCGCAAGGAGAACTGGCTATAAAGCTAAATGTAGTAAGACAAACAATATCTAAATGGGAAAAAGGATTATCGGTTCCTGACTCCAGTATGATTATCTCGTTGGCAGAGGAACTGGATACGTCTGTAAGTACCTTGCTTGGAGAAACTGTACAGGAAGAATGTTTGATTGAAGAAAATATAAAGAATATTTCTGAGAAGCTTGAAGTTATAAATCTTCAACTTGCTAAAAGAAGCGAAATGAGAATAAAGACTATTCGTCGCCTTCTTGTTTTAGTGTGTGCGATTATTGCAGTAGTTTTTATTGCTTTTGCAAGTATTAATAGTGAATATTTGAATTGGGATTTTAATAATCCAGAGTTAGCAATTGTTGGTACCATATTGCATGGCTTTGAATTTTTATTTGTAAGAATAGCACCCTTTATTTTTATTGGTTCTGTAATTGAAATTGTATTCACATATAGAAAGCAATAATTTCTCATTTGTCGTGCAAAGGGAACAGGCAAAACAGCGTGCGGCCAATGAAAAGAAAAAGCAGAACGAGAAGAAATGCAAAGCCGATGTCCATGCATTTAGGATGACAAGGGGACGTGAGCTTTCGCATGGGCTGAATTATCAGAAGTTGGGAAAGGAGCTTATGACGCAGGACGGATAAATTCGATATAACCCGCACCCGCAATACAAGTACCTTTCCGACGCAGACCCGAAAAACGCCTTTGACATGGAGAAGCGCCTAAGACGCCGCCTCTCTTTTTTGTGCAAAGATAGAGGGGAAAAATTTCAAGCTTTTCATGGGATAGCCCCCTCGTCTGTGAAAGATGATGGTGTGCCTGTGAAATCTTTTTCCCCCATTATATTTAAAATTGTTGTGAAAAATCCTATGTGTTAAATAACAGAAAAAGAACTCTGGCAACATTCGTATCTCGAAAAACGGGAATGAAGCTCCGCATTTATCCCGAACATATACAAGAATACCAGAGTTTTCTTGATACATTGCCCGAAAAGGTAAAGAAGGAAATTAAGAAAGCGTCTGTCTGCAAACGGCTTATCAATCCAGACGATTGTAACCCGAAATGTATCATGGGATATACCTTTGTATTGGACGGTGAGCAGTATCAGAAATGCCGTTACATGGCGTTTCAGCCTACATTGAGTGAAGAAAACAATCCATTCATAAAACAGTTTTTAGAAAAAGAATTGTGTACAGATTCCGATTATGAGTAAGCAGAATATTATTACAAATTGGATGTATTGTCCTATATGCGGAAATAAAACGAGCCGCCGAAAACAGAAAAAGCCGAGAGCGTGCAAAAACATATTGTTTATGCAGCTTCCCGGCGTTTTTCAATTCCTCAACCGACTTAAAATCTGCTTGTGCAGGAGAGAAAAATTCTACTATTTTTTATTTACTTCATTCTCAATCAATCCGATTATTGTACCGATGGCATCCCGCTGGCTGCTCTTCTTCATAGCGTCGATATAGGTAAACCGGTTAAAATACAGTTCCTGTACCTTCTCGAGTAGAAGCTTATTTGTCAGATCATCCTCATCAATCACAATACTGAATCCTTGAGATTCAAAAGATTTCGCATTTAAAAGTTGATCCCCCCTGCTGCTGGATGAGGGCAGTGGAATCAAAATATTAGGTTTTTTGAGTGCCAGGATTTCGCTGATCGCATTGGCTCCTGCTCGGGAAATCACAATATCAGCCATGGCAAAAATATCCTTCATCTCAGATTTCACGTACTCAAACTGCTTATATCCTTCAGTCGTAAGTAAAAGATTATCAACCTTTTCCTTACCGCACAAATGTACCACTTGAAAATCCTTTAAAAGCTCCGGCAAAACATCCCTGACCGCCTGATTGATTGCTGCTGATCCAAGGCTTCCGCCCACCACCATAATAACCGGTTTCAAACTGTCAAAACCGCACAATCGGTAAGCCGCTTCTCTATTTCCCGTTGCCAGCTCCTTGCGGATAGGTGAGCCTGTCAGCACTGCCTTTTCCGCAGGCAGCTGACTGAAAGTCTCGGGAAAATTACAGCACACTTTTTTTGCCACTGGAATACAGAGCTTGTTAGCAAGCCCTGGTGTCATGTCCGACTCATGGATAATGCAGGGAATACCCAAAGAAGCCGCCGCACGCACCACCGGCACACTGACAAATCCCCCTTTAGAAAAAAGTACATCAGGCCTGATCTCCTTTAAATATTTTCTCGCTTCCCGCATCCCTTTAATCACACGGAATGGATCCGTAAAATTTTTTGGGTCAAAATACCGGCGAAATTTTCCAGTAGCAATACCATAATAGGGAAGATCAAAATCCTCAATCAGCTTCTTCTCAATCCCGTCATAAGAACCCATATACACAATCTCATATTCCAATTCCCTAAGCCTTGGGATCAGAGCCATATTTGGTGTCACATGCCCGGCAGTGCCGCCGCCTGTAAGTACGATCTTTTTGCCCATATTAAGCCCCCTATTTTATTTATCTATCATTTCCTGTAAAGCACAGGCCAATTGATCCGGACAAGAAGTACTTTTAAAACCACACTTGATACCCCGCAGCCTGCTGATGGCATCCTCCGCCTTCATCCCAACAACAAGCCTGGAAATTCCCTGTGTATTACCGTTACATCCTCCCGTAAACTCGACAGATTTGATAATGCCATCTTCCACTTCTACATCTATCGCCTTAGAACAGACTCCCTTTGGTTGATAAATCATTTCTGTTTCCTCCTTATCTGCATTGGCCATCCATAGCCTATAGTTAGTAGTATATCCCAACACAGGTCAGAGTTCAAGGAAGCAAATACACGATGTGGGCATGAAAAACAACAAAATATCCACATTTCGACCCTCCCTGCAAAATCTGTCGACGCCTTAGGGCTTCTTTTCCTGCAATATCTTAATATAATATAAGTATGCGCCCTAAAAAACGGAGGTAACCATGCTTACATTATTTTTTCGTCATAAAAATTTTTTGTTAGTCATTTTTGCTCTACTCTTTTGCAGTATCATATGCCAGATTTTGCTGGGTGTGATATATCACAGACTGATTCATGAGACAGAAAATATGTCGGCCACAAAAAATAAATCCCTGCAGCAGCTAAAATTAAAATTTACCAGCTGTACTCAGCTTCACGAAAATATGCCCAATATCTCTGTCTTTGTAGATAAGTATTTAAATCAGATCAGTATTGGAAAAATTCCTGTAACTTTCCTTAAACATCTGTCAGGGCAGCTTACCCTCCTTTCAGTACTAGTAGCAGGTATTGGCGCCTGTCTTGGCATTATCCGGGAGGAAAGCCTTTTAACAATTGCACCTTTTTATCTGATAAGCTTTTTCGGTCTCTACCTTTATTTCGCTGTCACTTCCCTGATTGATCTTCCCGGGAAAGTCAATATACTTCGTACTAATTTGGTGGATTATCTGGAAAATCATCTGTCCAGCCGGCTGAATCAGACACGTCTCGACATGCGCATGGTAGGTATAGAAGAATCTTTTACAAAAACGGAGGATAAACTGACGGATATAGAAAAAGATGCTTCTTTCAAACAAAATGAGCACAAAAAAAATTCCCCGGCCTTCACCCCTTCTGAGGCCGAGGAACTGGAATTACTTTTGCGGGAATTTCTAGCTTAATCCATAATAGTTTCTCAAACTATCCAGCTTTTCGAGAATTCCCGCTTCTATTCCGTCGTTTATGCCATCATTCATATACGCTGTATAGAGTAAAATCTTTTCTACATGTTCAGATTCTAACGTAGTAACATCATACGTCATACAGTCATCATACAGGACACAGAGTCTCCATTTCCTATCCTCTGTCTTCTGCAACGGTATCCAGCGCATTGTAAAACCCACCTTTCGCTTTTAGTTTATCATTCACAACAAATTATTGTAAGCGAAATTTTTATGGGTTTCGTGATTTTTTGACGTCAAAATGGCGTCAAATTGGATGAACCGAAAAATCTACCTAATTGTACTATAACAAATGGATAAATCTGGCATCTGCCATCCAATTACTTAGATATCTCATTTTTTATAGACAGTAACCGTCGGCCCGGCATAAAACGACTCTGGACTCTTAAAAAACAAATCCGTATAACCGATTCTGTACTTCCATTCGCCGCCGTAAGAAAGTCCCTGCCAGCTTTCCATTACGCTGTAATTTGCCGTCTTTTGTTCATATGCCGCCCTCTTCTCCGGATACATATCCCCTCCTTTAAAAAACAAATAATCCTTTTTCTGGAAAAAGTAACCAGTGGCATACTCCACATCGACAAAATATTCATTTTCCAAGAGCCGATGCGGCAAAAGGGAAATATCCTCTCCAATCTCAATAATCTCATATTTCTCTGCATCCATAACGGGACTATACGAGGTGCAGTAAAGCTTCGACCCCGAGGGGATATTTTCCTCTATATAGGAAGCCGCCTGGTTATAAGTCAATTCATACCGGTAATTATTCAGAACAGTAATTACATTAAAGATAACCAGAATTATCACTGCTGCCAATGTGGCACTTGCTGCTTTATCATGGCACTTTTCACTTTCTCTTTCTATTTTTCCAAAAACACTATGGCACTGCATCTTTTTTTCAAGAAACGCTTCCGTCTCCATTAATCCAAAAGTCATAAACAGGAAAGAAAAAGGCAGAACCAGGGACATATTTCTCCCCAGAACAATACTGTACTTTGATAGGAGCAGTAAAATACAAAGAGGCATCAAGGAGAAAATAATAAGCTCTCCCCACTTCTTTCTTTGCACAAAATACACAATTCCCAGAATAACCAAAAGAATACCAAACACACCATAGGAAGACATCCCATAGGCTTCCAGATAACCTAAAAGCGGCAGATTATGTTCAATGCCGGGATGCCCCCAAGCGTAATGATTCAGATTGTACAGATTATCGCCGATAAAAGTTTTGAAATAAAAGAAAAGAGAATAATTACAAACTAAAAACGTAAACGCCAGCACAATACAATCCAGGAAAAAGAGAAAGTTATTTCTGTAACTCTTCCCATATTTTTTCCCAATATGCAGAGCCATCCAGAAAATTCCAAACACAATTCCATGATATTTAGCCGCCATGGCAAGACCAATACAGACTGCCATCAGCGGATACCAGAGATAGACTGCCCTCTCCTCATTCTTTTCCTTCCAGATCAGACAGCCCAGCAGTAAAATCACATTTGCCACAGCATATAAAAGTGTGTCCGGTCCTGTATAATACAGATAAGCATAACCGTAGAGGGAAAATACGGAGAAAAGAAAACCTATATAAGCCCATTTGCGGCTTCCCGACATAACTTTCACGCTGAAATATACAAAAATATTCGACAAAAGCGCCGTTCCACAAATCACATAACGCAAAAGTATTACGATATCGACTCCCGCAAAAATTTTTCCTAGCAGACGAGCTCCCACTGCCGCATAGTAAAAGGTGAGATGAGGATAGCGGAAAAAATCCAGCACATAAATATCCCCCGCATAGAGATGCTGGCTTAAAAGTTCAAAAATACAATCCAATGAAAGCTGTTCGTCCACATTCGGATACAACGGCAGTTCAAACTGCCAATGTCTGTAAAATAAAAACATTCCAGTTATCAATGTGACTACAACAGCCACAGCCATGCCAAATCTTTTCTGCCATTCCTTATTTAATCTAAGCATTCCTACATCCAATCCTTAATATGATAACTCTTTGTACATACAGCATCAAATATAATTTCCTGTTCTTCTATATACTTTTTATATTCCGCAATTTTTTCTTCCTGCCCTTCCAATTCAGGAGAGACAAAGCAGAGTTTATAACCAAGAGCTTTCAGCTCCGAAAAACTTTCCTTGTCTATAGGCACCCTCGTGAAACAGTCCACCCAGACCCACTCGGCCCGGCCTGCCATATTTCGAATGGTATCCAGCCCTTCCAGCTCGCTGAATCGCAGTGCCACCTGTGCGACGCCCATGTCTGTCAAAAGTTTGATCATCGGAAAAGACGAATCCAGGAAAAAATAATTCTCAATATGATACTGTTTCATATACTCTAAGACTTTATGTTCTATCCGCTCACTTTTAATATTCAAAATCATTGTCCCATGATGATATACTTTACAGTATTCCTCAAAATCTTCCCCAGCCTCAAATGGATTGTGGGAAATGTAGATCCGGCCATTCAAATCATCTCTTAAATCCAACTCTACCCCATATTCCTCAGGGAGCTTTAAAAGTTCTTCTCTCGTGTTAACTCTGTGCGCAATATATTCCATCTTCTATTTTTCCTCCATACAAAATTTTCTTTTATACCTGTAGACTTCCGCTTTTTTTCAGTTTTACGCTGAAATCAATTGTTCTTTTTATAAACTTCCATTTGGATGCAAGCCCTGTATTCCACTTGGATGTTCCATGCACTCTCTCCGGAAAAATGACAGGAAACCGTATCACTTTAAGTCCTTTCTTTCTCGCCATATACAATGCATATAAATCTAAAGAAAAGTCACTGGGTGCGTCCTCCCATTCATGATAAAAAACTTTTGGAAAAATATTGGGCTGCGCATTGATGTCATAAAGCTTCTCATGCAGATAGCAGCTTTCAAAAATACTCATCCCAAACGTAAAAAATTGGTCAAAAAGCGGCCTGCCTTTCCTATTTCCCTTCACAAAAACAAGCCCCCGCTCTTCCTCAATGATACGAAGCGCCTTAATGATATCCCCGGGATCTGTCTGCATATCCGCATGTGTCCAGCCGATATACTCGCCCTGACATTCCTTCAATCCCTGTAAAATTCCGTAACCGTAGCCCTGATTCACCTCCACAGTTACCGATCTGGCAAAAGGATAATTTGGAAGCAGCTCGACAAGTACCTGTGCGCTGCCATCCGTGGAACCATTGTCCACCAAAATGACCTCCCAATCCTCTCCTTTTCCCACATCGTTAAACCGCTTCAAAAGCAACGGTATATTATCCTTTTCATTATAGCATGGCACTACAATTGACAGCCTCATTCACTTTTCCTCCGCATCTGTATCATATTTAAATAACCCTCAATTCCCCACAAAAAACTCAGACTCAAACAATTTCCTCAGTTCCTCGTAATTTTTCACACTCACACAACTATTTTCTTTCACGCCCTGTTTTAAGGCTTCCTCCTCCTCCGGGCAAAACCAGACAGCATGCATTCCCATCTCCATTGGACCTTTTACATCTTTTTCGTAAGTGTCACCCACGAAACATATCTCCTCCGGCTTCAACCGCAGTTTTCTCAGACATATCTCAAATACTTCGCGGGATGGCTTTTCCACGCCCGCCTCCTCGCTGGTCACTAGACAATCTATGTCATCTTGTAGACCCAATGCCACCAGTTTTTTATGTTGAACATGAGCCATCATATCTGAACAAATCCCTATACGGATATGTCTTTCATACAATTCGTCTAAAAAATCACGTGCACCCGGATAAAGCACCATCTTATCCAGAAAAGTGCCCCAATATTTCTCATACATTTCGAGAGTCAAAAAAAGCGGCCGAATATCTAAAAATTCCATCGTCTTTTGAAAATATAACATTCTGTTGTGTGATGCCGCCACATCTCCTAAAATTTTCTTTACTTCCATCCTGGCCCGCCCGAAAGCTTTTCCGTACTGCTCTTCACTTACGCCGATCTTTTCCAGCACAAGATCCGCCACCGCTGCAAAAGCCTCTTTTTCAAGTGTATTGTAATCATACAACGTACCATCCAAATCAAATATTACCGCTCTAATCATTTGTCTCCCTCTTTAACACTGTTCCCAACAAAAATATCGCCGATGCATGAGCATAATTTTTCACATTAAGTTTTCATACGTAAGAAATGCCTTAAAATATGCATACGTGTTTTGATATCCTTCATAATCTGCAGGAGTACCCCAGCCTATATAGCGGTCAATATCAAAAATTTTTGCATGATATCCTAAATCTAACACGTGTTTTACCGTCTGGTCCACATAGAATTCTCCGTTTATTCTATCATTTTCCCGGATCATTTTCTCTGTGGCATCCAAAAAAATCTTTGCCTTTTTAAACCAGAATGTAGCCACCACCGCAGGATCTTCCATGGGTGTGTCAGAGATCGCTTTCTTAATAGAAGTACCCGTGATATTTCCCGCTTCATCTGCAATCATCCAGCCATAAGCGTTGGGATTTTCTAAAACAGCCTCATTGTGACGGTAAGTAAACACAAGACAGTCGCATTCCTTTTTTCTTGCTTCGAACGCTTCTCTGTCAATATCCATGCCATTATCACAGCCTGCAATCAGGAGAGGTTCCTCCAAATCCAAATATTTTTCTGCCAGCATACAGGTGCATGCCTGACCCTCGGTGAGGTGGTCTATTGTGATAAACTGCGCCTTTCCATAGTAGGTTTTTATGGCGTCCTCCACTCCATCCTCTCTGTGAAAACTGCGGTCCACATAAATCACATTACCGCCCTCCGGGGATGCCCCAGGCAGATCCTTTGTGGCACAGACCACCATGGGTTTCTCTTTTCCATCAAACCGATCTATAGTGGGAATCGCCGGTTTGTGTATGCGGTATCCCGCTTTGGCAAAACGCTCACCAGCCCCCGCCATGGGAATTAATATTTTTCCTGCAGATTTTTCTGTCGTTATGGATATGTCATTATTCTTTTTCATCTGGAGAATCAAATCCGTCCAATATACAAACTCCCGCAGATCCTCAGGAGTTCCCCACTGACAAAAATAAGTGACATTCGTGGGAACCCAAACCTTTAAACCGTCACGCACCATAAAACGATAGGGAAGGCTTGCATAAAACTCCCCATTTATGGCGCATTCCTCATGTTCTGTCAGTATTTGACAATATTTTTCCATAAGAGCGCCATTTTTAAAATAATAAACACCGGGAGAATGTTTTGCCTTCGTCTTGTCTGGAGAAAAAGAATATTTCTCCCGAATCTCTATCAGATTATCCTCCTCATCTGTCAAGCAAGAAGCATAAAAGTTCTTTCGAGGCAGAAGATTTGGATGAAATCCTGTATAACAAGGTACACTGCCATCACAATTTCGTCTTTTTGCCTCCGCCGCAAAACAAGCATAATCCCAGCTCATATAGAAATCACAGTAATTAATGATAAAACCGTCAGATGTATTTAACTCATCGGTTCCCTTTTCCACTTTCACACCGGAAGCATTCGTACCGCTCAGCGCCCGGTATGCACGAAGCACATCGTATACAGGCCCCTTCTTAACCCAATCTTCAATAGCCACAATATCAGCCTTCGGTGCAAGAGCAAGAAGCCTCTCTCTCATGGAAGAATCTTTCTCCAAATGCTCTCCCCGGCATACAAAAATGAAATGTACATCCTCCGGATACATTCCCTTTACAATCCATTCAAT
Organism: Lachnospiraceae bacterium UBA7060; assembly: GCA_002493835.1. Lineage (GTDB taxonomy): Bacteria > Bacillota > Clostridia > Lachnospirales > Lachnospiraceae > UBA3282. The sequence goes on from DLAA01000116.1 coordinate 40,615, forward strand.
AATTGGCTTTCCCATCACCGGGATAAAGGGTTTCAACTCCTGATAGCCCGCTGCTACAAAACGGGATCCATAACCCGTCATGGGTATGATAACATTCATACACTTTCCCTCCGTCAAAGCATCCTTCTATATTTTTCACTGTCCCAATTTAATAGCTCATCCTGCTGCCCTTCATTTAAATAATTCATATCATGCTCAGAATTGGCCGCCTGCACTTGAATGGCAAAGCTCATCACATTCTCGATTTCCTGCGCCTTTTTCACACTCTCTGCCACAATATAAAAACGTCCTCTATAACCGATCATTGCCGGTACTCCGTTTTTTTCTACAAATGTCGAAACATCTTCCACAGTGAAACGATCAGACAAAAACAAAGGTCTCTTTGATCCATAGACGATACAGTCCGGGCAAAACGCATGATTCCATCTCTCCGGTGTCAATATATCGCCGCATGGCCCTTCCTTTGATAGAAACCGATTTTCAGAAAAATAGACAATCCTATCCTGTAAAACAGGAATCTGCGAAAAGCAGCGCCAAAGCTTTGTGGCGTCAGGATAGGCCTCATAAGAAATTTGCAGATATGCCGCAATCTTATACAATACTTCCTCTGTGCGCTCGATCACCCGCTCTGCACGGTCATTACTCACCACCAGTCCATGATTTTCCAAAAAGACTATCTCCGGCTCTCCCGCCTCCTGACAGATCCGATAATAGGTCTCAGCTAACGCCGCTCCCGGTTTTCGATAGGGAACAAAAACTGCCTCCGGAAAAAGCTGTCCCAAAATTTCCCTGCAATCCCGCCGGGCTGTCAAAATATTCACCAAGGTTGGATGAGAGTGCAGCGTAAACTTACCCATCACTGCGTGGAGAAAAGTCTCAATAGATGCGCGGCCGCCCTCTAACTGTGCTTTCTGCAAAAGCGTCTTCCCTGTCTCCTCCGTCAACACTGGTTCCTCACTTGATTTTATGTTTTCTTTCAGATAATCAACAATTAAATGATAATCAACGCTTGTGTACCCATTTTTTTCACTCACATCTGCAAGTTGTATTCCTGAACTTTTCACTAACATGACCTGCTCATCCAATTTTACGGAAGTGTTTCCGCCTCCCGCCTGCGCCAGATCATTGCGCATCCCCGCGTATCTCGAAATTTGTACAAAATCCTGTATATCACTTTTCATCATGACACCCCGCCTTTCAGACTTTATTGGTTTGATTTTAACATATATGCCATTCCTTCACAAGAAAAGCTCTTGAGATATCTGTAGAGAGTATCTGCAGCAGCATTTTTTCCCCGGCCATGATCGGAGACAATCTGAATAGAACGTGCGGGAAGATCAAAATTTATTGGTATTTGCACCAGATTTTTCTCTTTCAATAATGGTAAAGCAATCTCTTTTGGCACAAATCCAATGCCAAAATTGTTCTCTATAAGCGGCAGCATAAGATCTGACGTCTCCACTTCCATATCCGGCTCAAAATCTACACCGTGCTCTATAAAAAAATTTTTATAAAGTTCATAGGTTGCGCTTCCCCTTCCCAGTCCAATCCACGGATACTTTTTTATATCTTCCAGCTGCAGGAAAGTACCACATAAGTCTTGATACTGCATTCCTCCCACAAGAATCTCCTCAAAATCCAGAATGATAGTGCCTGAAATTTCTGATGGCAGCTCAAAAGGAGTTGTAATTACCGCAAAATCTAAGCTTCCGCCGACAAGCTGTCTGATGGTTTCCGGTGTGGTATGATTGTGTATTTTAATTTTGACTTTCGGATATTTTTGCCGAAAAGAATGCAATGCCTCCAATAAAAAAAGATGTAGAGCTGTCTCAGTCGTCCCAATCTCCACTGCACCGCAGGCGAAATCCTTTGATCCGCCTATTTCCTCCTGCGCGTTAATCAAATGTCTGTATGCAGCCTCCACATGAGAATAAAGTCGTTCTCCTTCTTCCGTCAGTGTAATACCCCTCGCACCACGAATAAATAAACGACATCCAAGCTGAGACTCCAAAAGTTTCATCACACGAGTCACATTGGGCTGGTTGCGGCCCAATGCGGCTGCCGCCTTTGTCATATTTTCATACTTTGCTACATAATAAAATATTTTATAGTACTCAAAATTAATATCCATATCATTTTTATATGCTTTTAATATAACTTATATATTTTTCATATTAAACAAAATGAATTATAATACGTTTTTGGAAACAAGTAAATAAACGAATTAACTGATTTTATTAATTTGCGGCATATTGATAAAGTTTAAGAACCAAATATGATGAAATCGGAAGAAAGGATATGGTTTTATGAACAAAGATTTAACAGTCGGAGAACCTAAAAAAATATTATGGCAGTTTTGTCTTCCACTTTTTGGCAGTATTATTTTCCAACAGCTATACAACATAGCAGACAGTCTGGTAGCAGGTAAATTTATCAGTGAAAACGCTCTAGCCGCAGTGGGAAACAGCTATGAGATCACACTCATTTTTATCGCCTTTGCCTTTGGCTGCAATATGGGCTGTTCTGTTATCGTTTCACAGCTGTTTGGTGCAAAAGATTACATAAAACTGAGAACTGCTGTAACGACTGCCTGCATCTTCAGCGCTGTGATCTGCGCAGCACTGATGATTCTCGGGATACTGGGGTGTGATCCGCTGCTTCAGCTAATTCGAACGCCTGAAGAAGTATTCGGAGATTCAAAACTGTATCTCGATATTTATATATGGGGACTTCCCTTTGTATTTTTTTACAATATTGCTACAGGTATCTTTTCCGCTCTGGGAGATTCCAAAACACCCTTCTATTTTCTGGCTGTTTCTTCCACATCGAATATTGCGGTGGATATTTTGTTTGTAAAGGCTTTTCACATGGGTGTAGCCGGCGTGGCATGGGCTACATTCTTATGTCAGGGGATCAGCTGTATTCTGGCTGTATTTACTGTATGTATGCGATTGAAAAAAATTCCCTGTCAAGAGAAAGCAGCACTGTTTGACTTAGCATTGTTAAAAAAAATTATGATTGTCGCCATACCCAGTATTTTACAACAGAGCTTTATTTCTATCGGAAATATTTTGATTCAGAGCGTTATCAATGGATTCGGTGCTTCTGTCATGGCCGGTTACTCCGCCGCAGTAAAATTGAACAATATGGTTATTACCTCCTTTACCACTATCGGCAACGGTATATCTAATTTTTCGGCTCAAAATTTAGGTGCGGGAAAATATGGACGGCTCAAAGAAGGCTTCACTGCAGGAATTAAAATGGTATGGTGTTTATGTATCCCCTTCTGTGTCGTATATATTTTCTTCGGAAAATATTTGCTCCTTCTGTTTATGGAGGGGAACGCAGCCGCTGCTATGCTGACAGGCAGACAATTTTTGTGGATCCTTTCTCCATTCTATTTTGTGGTGTCCGCCAAACTAGTTACAGACGGCATTCTTCGTGGCATCAGTGCCATGCGCCAGTTCATGGCAGCAACTTTTACCGATCTGATTCTGCGTGTCATTTTAGCATTCTTCCTCTCCGATTTAACACAGAACGCATTGGGTATCTGGTGTGCTTGGCCTGTAGGCTGGACAGTTGCCACAGGAATTTCCATCTTTTTTTATCACAAGGAATATAATAAATTTTCAAATTGAAGGCTGCACCCCTTTGCAGCTTTCTCTTTTTCTTAAGTCTCTCCCTGCAAAATCGCCTGCTCCAACACATATAACGCTTTTTCATTTTCTTCCAAACAGTATGCCATTACCGCCTCATGACCTCTATCTGCAAGAAATGTAGTATCCGCACCCAATTGCACAAAGCATACAAAATCATCAATTGTTTCCAGACGAGAAGCCTGCGCCTTACTCAAATTCTGAGGATAATTTCTATTTTGTTCTATGACTGAGCTTCGGTAATTCTCTAGAGCACTCTCTATATCACCCACATAATCTTCCTTTGCATGAATAATTATCATGGTATCTATGTGCGCGTCAAGAATCTGTCTCTCTGCCAGATAATCTACGTACATATCCTCGTTGATACCTGTCAGCTTTTCAAGCTCTTCTGCTGACAGATTCACTTCTGGCCAATATTTGTCTCCAAGGAGATTTTTAACTTCTCCCTTCAATTCAGACATGGTATAAAAGCGACGCTCTCTCTGATCAGACTTTTCCCAAAAAATAGGAAAATTGCTGGCCTCCATATCCTCGTTCTCCTGTGCATTTTCGAATACCATTTCATTTTTAACCAGTTCATCCTCGGGAAGCTCTTCCCCACAGCTGGTTAATAGAAACAAACTGCAAACCATGACTGCCATGACTATTTTACGCATATTTTCTCCCATCTGAAACGCTTCGGCGTTTCCATACAAAATTGCAATTCTAACTTACACCACTTTTTACCTGAATTTGTATGACTTAGGTATAAATTACAGCATAACCACAGATCATAACTTCGGGTGACGAGTGTCTGCTTGTAAGCTTTCACTAGATTTGTTATACTATAGCAGAATGCAGAAAAATGATTCCGCACTCTTATTTTTGCCTAAATTTAGAAAAATATGTACTGGGGTATTCTATGTTATTTAATTCTTATATTTTTATTTTTATTTTTCTTCCTATTGCGTTAATTGGATGGTACGGTCTTAACCGACTCAAAAAATATAAATTAGCGTGCCTTTTTCTTTCAGGAATGTCTCTGTGGTTTTACGCCTATTTTAATGTCCGCTATCTGACGATCATACTTTGCAGTATCTGCCTGAATTTTTTCTTAAGTTATTTACTTACGAAAATTCCCACGCTTTCTATGGAAAAGGCAGATCATATCAAAAAACCCCTGTCTTTGTACAATAGGATTGGCCTTATTGCTGGATTATTTCTAAATCTCGGTATTTTATTTTATTTCAAATATTATGATTTCTTTGTTGAAAATATTAATTTGGCTTTTCATACAGACTTTAATCTAAAGCACATTTTGCTGCCTTTGGGGATTAGTTTTTTTACTTTTCAACAGATGTCTTTCATCATAGACCGTGCACTTAACAGATGTGAACACTACGATTTCATAAATTATTTAACTTTTGTAACATTTTTTCCTCAATTGATCGCAGGCCCGATTGTACTTTACAAAGAATTGATTCCTCAATTTGAAGATACGACAAAACGTTGTTTTAACAGCTCTTCTTTTGCCCGGGGTATTTATCTTTTTGTTCTGGGACTTACCAAAAAAGTGCTTCTGGCTGACACATTTGGCCTGATGGCAAACTTTGGCTTTGTTCAAACCTTTTCCCTGGATGCTGTCTCCACAGTTTTTGTCATTCTGGCCTACAGTTTTGAACTGTACTTTGATTTCAGCGGCTACTCTGACATGGCTATCGGTCTTGGCAGAATGTTCGGTGTAGAGCTTCCTATCAATTTCGATTCACCCTACCGCTCCTGCAGTATCAAAGAATTTTGGCAGAAATGGCATATTACTCTTTCACGTTTTTTCATCACATATGTGTATATTCCGTTGGGTGGCAGCAGAAAAGGCAAAGCACGCATGCTGCTAAATACCTTTGTTGTTTTTCTCCTAAGTGGTCTTTGGCACGGTGCTGCATGGACTTATGTAGCATGGGGTGCCATGCAGGGGCTTTTAGTAGTTATTGATAATCTGGGAATTATCGGTATACGCGGCAGAGAAGAAAAACGTCCTTCCCGTTTTCATATTCCTGCGCCCCTCGGCTGGATTATTACTTTTACACTGTTTAACCTCTCCCTCTTCTTTTTCCGAAGCAGCAGTATGCTGGCAGCCGGACAGTTATTTAAAAATCTTCTTTCAGTTAATTTTAATGGTAAGCTTTTTGAAATTGCCGCACAGCTTGACATATCAGAAATATATGTGCTCAAACAGGCTCTGGAATTGGCAGCTCCAGGTATGGTCAATTATCTGTATTTGTTTGTTATGTTTGCCCTTTTCATTCTGGCCTTTTACCTGATTTTTCATAGAAATGCATATGAACAGGCCACCTATAATGAGCTGACTTCCAGAAAATGCTGGATTCTTTGTATTCTCTTTATATGGTGTATTATCTCCCTGTCACAGGTGAGTACATTCCTGTATTTTAACTTTTAATTCTTGAAGTCGTTTATGAACTGCATGTCAGAATATAGAAAGGAAAAACATGATCACAGAAAAGAAATTTATCAAATCTTTTTTTATAAGAACCCTTATCCTCCTTGTATCAGTGATCACTCTGGTGGTACTTTTTGATCCTTTTTATCAATATCACAAACCACTGCCGGGCTTAAAAGCTGTACTCACAGATAAAGAATATCAATGTGTAGGCACACTTCGAAATTTTGACTACAATGCATTGATTGTTGGCTCTTCTGTCTGCGAAAATTATAATAACAATTGGTTCGACGAAGGTTTCGACTGTCAGACGATCAAAGCGATCCGCTCCTACGGTGCCACTGCGGATCTCAAAGTACTTTTGGATATCGCATATGAGAAACATGCGCTCAACTATGTTTTTTACAATATAGATCCTTCCTCCCTCTCTGCCAGCGATGAACCCACTTATGTCTCCACTGGCTGCCCTATGTATCTTTATGACAAAAACCATTTCAATGATTATCAGTACACTTTGAACAAAGATGTGCTGATGGAAAAACTGCCTTATATGTTGGCCTTCTCTTTAATTGGGGATTATGACGAAGGAAATTCCTACAATTGGGCACAGTGGAAGTATTTCGGTGCGGATCTGGCGACAGGCATGTATGCAAGAAAGCCTTCTATCGCTGAAATGCAGCCAGAAACTATGAATGAAGATGCTCTTAAAAAAAATATCGCGCTTCTTACATCGATAGTGGAGGCACATCCGGATACGACTTTCAAATTCTTTTTCTCTCCCTATTCCATGCTTTGGTGGGACAATGCCTATCGAACCGGGGAGAGGGACGCCGTTATTTACAATGAAAAGCAAGCAGTGAAAGCGCTGCTTGCCTACGATAATGTAGAAATATATTACTATCAGGACGCAAAAGAGATCATAACAAATCTGGATCTTTATATGGATATGATCCATTTTTCAAAAGATATCAATTATTGGATTTATGATAAGCTCGCCAAAGGAGAAGAGCGGCTTACATTAAACAATTATGAAGAACGGCTTGAAGGCATGCGAACTCTTTCGCAGGAAATCGTGGAGACGGAAATGCCAAAAATCCTAACTCAACTATCTCAGGAAATCAACAGAAAGAACTTTATCTGACTTTGTAATAATCCCATAGATTTCCATATTTTCTCTTGGCTTTTTCATATAGAGCACCAAATGTACCATCACGCTGTCCCCTTTGATACGGGGCGTGGTGATCTCCATGGAATCAACAGAGATATCTGCTTCCCTAAGATCCTGCACAATTCTGTGAATGTACTGACTCTCCTCCAAGTCAATAATTACATTGCAGTAGCGGGAATTTTTGGTAGCAAACCGCTCCACAAAAGGAAGCACATGGAGAGAAAAGAGCATGAACAAAGTAATCAAAACACCGCCGTCAATAAACCCAATTCCCACCGCCAATCCCACACTGGCGCTTGCCCAGAGAGTAGCAGCTGTGGTCAATCCCTTAACACGATGATTGGATATAATAATCGTACCTACACCCAAAAAACCGACGCCGCTGATCACCTGCGCGGCCAAACGATTCATGTTTGCCAGCCCAGGAAAATTTACTTGAATATACTGCTCTGTCAACATGACCAACGTGGAAGCAAGACAAACCACTGTGATCGTCTTAGTACCTGCCCCACGATGCTTCATCCCGCGGTCTAAACCAATCACGCCGCCTAATACCATAGATACCGCAATACGCACAATAAGGTTCTGTATCGTCCATGCTGAAAAATCTCCGAATATCATATGTATATCCTCCATTTTAGCCAGATACATTCTTCTGACAAATCATACGTACATATTACTTATATCCCAAATAGATTTCTGATCGGATTTACTCCCTTAGCTTGTTTCAGAATCATTCCTTCCTCACCTATAAGATAATCTTCCAGTTTATTAATCTCTTCTTTGCTAAAACCTTCCGATTTTTCAATTCGCCCTCCCGGCACAATACCCTCCGCCCAGTCACTGCCGCGCAAAAAAGAAACTCTGGCAAAAGAACTTTTATCCTTGTGGATCATACTCGTCACCAGCATTTTTATATCTTCTGAAAACAGTTTGTGCGTCTCTTTTGCTTCCGGCTCTTCAGTATCCGCAATGATTACTTTCTTCCTAATTACTTTTCCATCTTCCATATCATTCACCCCTTACACTGTCGCATCATTATGGATTCAGTGTAACATATATTTTTAAAAAATACCAATATCACCATTCACAACAAATAAAAGCCCTTTTACAACATAATCTATATACAACAGTTAACCGTTTATTGCGAAATTTTAATCCCTATGCTAGAGTTGACATAGAAAAATGCAGGAGTCTGAAATAGTGAAAACGATAACCATTGTGATCTGCGATGACGACAAAGAAATACAAAACATAATGCAGCAAAATATAGAAAAATTATGCAAAGAAAAGAGCATTTCCTCTCATATCCTCTGCTGTGATTCAGGAGAAGAAGTATTGACATTACCCGCACCGGATATCCTTTTTCTGGATATACAGATGTCTGGAAAAAATGGAATAGAAACTGCCAAAGAACTAAGAAGACGACATAAAAATACCATCCTGATTTTTGTAACAGCATTGTCTGAGTATGTATACGAGGCCTTCGATGTGAACGCCTTCCATTATCTGGTAAAACCTTTCTCAGCGGAAAAAATGAGAGAGGTATTAAGCAAGGCTTTACAACAATTGGATGATACAGAAGCCATAGGACAGTTACCTCCACAGATGCTTCTCATAAAGCGAGGCAGACTTTCCACAAAGGTTCTTCTCTCCGACATTATCTATGCGGAGGTCTTTAATCGCAAAGTTATGCTTCACACAGTAAACGGAGATATCGAATATTACGGGAAACTGACAGATCTCTCCGAACAAGCCGGAGAGGATTTTTACCGCACCCACCGAGCTTATCTAGTAAATCTGAAATATGTAGAAAAATATAATGCCACCACAGTATGGCTAGAACAAGGCACAGCTCTTTTGTCAAAAAATAATTTCAATGGATTCGTACAGAAGTATATGCAGTATATCAACCGGCAGAGGAGAAAATAGAGAACAAATGGAATTGTATTATCAAATACTCACTGTAATTGACATTATATGTGACGCCATAATAGACGGTTACTGCTGTGTCGTCTTTACAAGGCCTTTTTTAGATCACAAAAAAAAGGCTTGGCTGACTGGCGGAGCCTACGCATTAACTATGCTCACGTTTGATTTTATGCCATGGTATATCAATGTTATGCTGGCTTATATTTTGGGCGCTGCAGTGATTTGTGTCACGATGTATTTAAATGACAGAACATATATTGCCCAGAAACTATTCCTTTCTATCACCTTCTTCTGTCTGCGATGGCAAGCAGCGCGTATTGTTATCTATATTTACAATGAAATAAACGGCATTGTCATTCATTCTCTCTTTACAACGACAGATAAGTGGTTTTGGTTTCGATGGGATGTCATAGTCACTTTTCTCGGATATGATCTTTTCATTTTTTTGTTTTTGTATAACGCTGTCAGATGTTTTTTATGGTCCTATGGACGCGGACGTGAGCCTATGAATAGCAAAGAATTTCTGCTGCTCTCCATACCTTCCCTGTCGGGTGCGGTTTCCTACGGCGTGGTTCGTTACTACAGCTATATCTATGAACGTGATACGGCAGGAAAAAGCGTTTATGATCTTTTTGTCAGCCATGATCTTATCTTGTCACTATTTACACTTCTATCTTTCGCTGTCATCCTGGTGACTACTTATGTCTTCCGTCAATGGAAATCCAAACAAGAAGAAGAAAGACAACAGGAAATCTTTTCTATGCAAATGGCTGATCTGCAAAATCATATCAACGAAGTGGAACGGCTTTACAAGAATCTGCGCAGCCTGCGCCATGATATGGGAAACCACTTAATGACCTTAGAACAGCTTTATAACAAAGGCGAATATGCAGCGGCAGAACAGTATGCGGGAACGTTGAAAAAAAATATGCAGAATATTTCCGGAAATGTTTCCAGTGGCAATCCGGTTACGGATGTCATTCTCTCTAGCAGAAAAAAAGAAATGGAAGAGAAGAAAATAAATTTTTCCTGCGATTTTCACTTTCCTATAGACAATACAATCAATTCCTTTGATATTAGCATTATTCTAAATAATGCTCTCTCCAATGCAATTGAAGCAGTAGAGCGGGAGAAATTTCATTCTCAAGATATGGCACATATTTCTCTTACTTCCAATCGCCTAAAAAATATGTTCATCATAATAGTTACCAACACCTATACAGGAACTTTGGAGATAGATTCTGTAAGCGGCCTTCCTGGCAGCACCAAACCCGAAGAGGGTCATGGCTTCGGTCTTACAAATATCCGCCATGTAGCCAGAAAATATTTGGGCGATATCGAAATTAACAAAGAAGTCTTTGAAGGTGAAGAACGGTGTGTTTTACACGTAATGCTGCAAATCCCAGAGATCTAAGTTTTACTCACAACCAATAAACGGCCTCCCACAACATTTAACTTCACATACATGAAAAGACTGCCGAAAAAAATAACAGAAGCATAAAAAGGAGAAGAAAATTCTGTCCTTATAAAAATATAGAAAAAGGAGGAAATCTATTATGAATGTAAATGGAGTGGGCAGTGCAGGAATGCAGGCTAATACAGCGGCGATGGGAGCAGGCGAAGGTGGACAGATGGATCCGGTGAGCAAGGATCTACAAAAACAAATCGAAAAACTACAGCAGGATTTAAAAGAAATTTCCGCTAACCAGGACATGCCGACAGAAGCTAAGATGAAAAAGAGACAGGAAATACAAAAACAGATCAGTGATCTGCAAATACAGCTTCGCCAACATCAAATGGAAGCAAAAAAGGAGGAGCGTCAGAAGAAAAAGGAAGAATCATCTTTTAATGACCTGATGGGCATTAAGCCTCAGAAAAACCAGAGTGGCAGCCAAAATCCAGGTATGTCCGCAAACAGTATGGAGGCTATGATTTCTGCAGACAAAGCTGTAAAACAAGCAGGCGTAAATGGCAGTACAGCAAAAAAAATGGAAGGAAAAGCAAATGTACTGGAAGTTGAGATCAAATTGGACAGCAGCCGGGGAGGCAGCAGTAATATAAATCTTAAGGAAGAAGAACTCTCAAAAGCAACAGAAACTGCAAACAAAGCCACAGCTTCCCAAATAAATTTCTTATCACAGGCAAGTGAAACTCTTCAAAATGCTGCAAAAGATGACAAGGTAAACGAGAAAAAGAACGAGGATAAAAAGGATAAAGAGGAATCTTCCGGCACAAAAGAGGAAGATAAAAAAGAAAGTGAAGTCACTAATGTTAGCGGTGAAGAAACTTTGGAGGAATCCAGTTTTGCTTACCATCCTGTGGATATTAGATTATAGTAAATCTCTCTTGAATATTATTAAAATGCATGGAGTGGGATCAAACCCACTCCATGCGATTTATTCCTGTTTCTTTACCACAGGTATCCATACTTCATACTGTGCATTTTGAGGATCAGGATTTAAATAGACCTCCACGTCTGGTGCGTCTCCATACTCGTATCCTGAAGTCGGCAGCCATTCCGTCACAATGCGCTGCTCCAATTCTTGAATAGATTGATTTGTTCCTTCTCCCGGAAAAACTGCCCAAACAGCTGCAGGCACTACATATTCTTCCAAATCTCCCTTTTCTTTGGAAGAAGATACAGCGATATAATACCGCCACGGTTCTGTATCATTACAGGTACTGACTCCAAGCACACCCATAGGCGGCGTATCCATCATGCCAATCAACCTCTGCAGCGTTCCATTCATAGATATCTCCTGCCATTTAGAAGGAATCACGCTAAAGTTTTTCTCAATATTCTTGTCCAAAGGCACAGACACCCCTACAATACGAAAAGACTCCTTTGTCTCAATCCGGTAATTCATCTCCTCCACTCCTTTTACTATAATTTTAAATTTGACAGGCGGAAAAGATTTTACTGACACACCCTCATTTTTTACAGCAGACGGCGTAATACCATGGACAGACTGAAAAGCTCTGTTGAAGGCAGTAGGAGACTGATAGCCATATTTTGCCGCCACATCGATAACCTTCATGTTTTTTCCCTGCAGATCCACTGCGGCAAGTGACATTTTTCTCCTTCGGATATACTCAGACAGAGGAACACCTGCCATATATGCAAACATTCTCTGAAAATGATAAGAAGAACAGCAGGCTATTTTTCCAAGCTGCTCATAATCAATCTCATCTGTCAAATGATCTTCCATATATCCTATTGCCTCATTTAATCTCTCTATCCATTCCATACTCTAAACTCCTCCTGACGATTTCAGTATAAATTAGCTCTTCGTAATTTTCCTCTCAATCCATGCACAAAAAAGAGAGATCAGAAAAACAAAAAATCTTTTTATCCTGTAGTCAGAAATTATATTTGATTTTTCGATGCTTCTACTGCTGCAATTACGCGGTCACACCAGTCATCAAACTCAGGATCCTCTTTCTGACATTCTTCAGGATGAGATAACACATAATCAAGAGTAATCCTAACACCTTGATCAAAGCGAACCTGTGTCCGCATATCTGGCGCCAATCTTTTAAGCTTACTGTTATCAAAAACTACAGAGACAGACTTATCTCCAATCAAACTCCCTTTAAAATCATATCCATATTTTTCTCCGGCTGCCGCTAAATAATCGGAAGACACATGATAGGCTTTTAATTCTACACCGAGCGCATCTGCAATTGTTTTATAAATTTGATTCCATGTCAGAGTTTCATCTCCTGTAATTTGAAATGCCTCTCCAATTGCATGCCGATTTCCCATCAGACTAATATAACCGACAGCAAAATCTGTGTTAAATGTCAGAGTCCAAAGGGATGTTCCATCCCCCTGAATTATAACCTGCTTTCCGTCCATCATACGCTTAATTACTTGCCAGAAACCATTCTTCCCATGAACACCGAGAGGAATATGTCTCTCATCGTAAGTGTGGCTGGGACGTACAATTGTAACTGGAAATCCTTCTTCGCGGTATTTCTGCATCAAGAAATTTTCACTGGCAATCTTGTCTCTGGAATATTGCCAATATGGATTTGCAAGCGTTGTCCCCTCACTGATAATATAACTTGCTGCTGGTTTATGGTAAGCAGAGGCAGAACTGATATAAATATACTGTTTTGTTTTATTCTTAAACAACCGGTAATCTCTCTCCACATCCTCCACATGATATCCTATAAACTCACAGACCACATCAAAAGTGAGATCTTTTATTTTTTCTGCAGCTGCCTCCTCATCATTGATATCCGCAATGATCTGATGAACATTTTCCGGTAAAATATTTGCCCTATTGCCGCGGTTTAATAGCCACACTTCCCAGGAAGGCATAACTGCAAGCTGTTTCACGATCGCTGTACTGATCGTTCCCGTTCCGCCTATAAATAACGCTCTCATTTGCACTGTCTCCTTTCTGCCACTACCCTTTTCTTCATGTTGATCGTCTTTATTTATACTTTGTCTTAAGCTTTCATTTTAGTTGTAAAATCTGCCATTGCTTCAGATATTTTAATCTGCTGCGGACATACCTTTTCACAGCTTCGACAACCCACGCAGGCGGAGGGTTGTTTCTCCTTGGGAACTGCCATCAATGCCATCGGTGCAAGGAAACCGCCTCCTGTAAAACTGTGCTCATTGTAAAGATTCAACAGCATAGGAATATCCAGCCCTTGTGGACAATGACTTGTGCAATAGCGGCAGGCTGTACAGGGAAGTGTGCCGTTCAACATACCATTTGCGATAGAAAGCAGTTGATCCATCTCCTCCTTTGAAAGTGGTTTATCCGTTTCAAAAGTTTGAATGTTTTCTTTTAACTGATCCATATTCGACATACCCGAGAGAACTACGGTAACTTCGGGAATTGTCTGCAAGAACCGAAATGCCCACGCAGGAACATCTTCATCATGCCGCAAATCTTTCAAAATATTCACATCTTTTTCAGGCAGCTTAGCCAATCTGCCTCCACGAAGCGGCTCCATTACCCAAACTGGAATATGATAAGAGTTTAGCAGCTCTACTTTCCCTTTTGCGTCCTGGAAGGACCAATCCAAATAATTCAGCTGTATCTGACAAAATTCCATATCCTTTCCATAGGCATCCAAAAAACGCTTCATCACTTCATAATTTCCATGTGCGGAAAATCCGAGATGTTTAATCCGGCCATTTTTCTTCTGTTCTATCAAATATTCATAAATCCCATATTTCTCATCTAAATAGGCATCAATATTCATTTCACAGACATTGTGAAAAAGATAAAAGTCAAAATACTCCACACCACATTTTTCAAGCTGCTTCTCAAAAATTTCTTTTACCTTAGGCATATTGGAGAGATCATAGCCCGGAAACTTAGTGGCAAGATAAAAACTGTCCCGTGGATATTTGCTGAGTGCCTTTCCCATTGCAATCTCCGAATTTCCATTGTGATATCCCCAGGCAGTATCATAGTAATTGATTCCTTTCTCCATGGCATAAGAAACCATTTCTTCTACAGCCACAAAATCAACATCCGTATCATTGCCATTTTTTACCGGCAGCCGCATAGCTCCCATTCCAAGGGCAGACAATTTTAAATCTTGAAAATTTTTATAAATCATAAAATCCTCCATTCTGAAGCGTTTCCGTGATGGGTCGACACCAACTACTACTTTCACCGCCAGGGCTTGTCTATGACGCTCCACACAAACAAGCATCTTATTATATATTATAAGACCTATACATAAAAACAGCAAATCCTAATAATTGCTTCAAACGCAGTCGTCGCTCGACATCGAACATTAAGAGTATGCCTGCGACGATTGTACCATTTCATGCTCAAAATATATACATTATCGCAAAATAATAATTATTTATTGATTTTCGATAAATTTTTGTTGACTTTCATTTATATTCATGTTAATTTAAAATCACAAGAAAAAGAAAATGAGAGTAATAAGGAGAGAACACCATGAAAGATAAACTTACACTGTTTACGAAATTTTTATTGGATGCTATGTTTTATGGGGGAATTATTGTAATTGTAACACTTCCCGCGAGTATAAAATTTTATGGCCGATTTAATTCTTATTTTGCAGAGAATTATTATTCGCTCTGTGTACTTTTCTTTTTATCCGGCATTTTTGCGGTACTTATTTTACAACAGCTCAGAAAAATGTTCCGCACCGTTCTCAATGACGATTGTTTTATCAGAGAAAATGTGACCAGTTTGGAAAAAATGAGTATTTACAGCTTTTTTATTGCTTTGATCACAGCATGTCGTCTTTTCCTTTATCTCACTCCTGCAGTATTTATTATTATTCTTGTTTTCGTAATTGCCGGGTTATTCAGTAAGGTATTGGCAAAAGTTTTTGACAAAGCGGTTACTTACAAGTTGGAAAACGACCTAACAATTTAGAATAAAAAAGATAAACAATTATGAAACAAATATTTGATAACCGGAAGAAAGTGAGACTATTATGGCTATTATCATTAATCTTGACGTTATGATGGCGAAACGTAAAAAAGGTCTGACCGAACTGGCAGGAGATATAGATATCACTCTCGCAAATTTATCTATTTTAAAAAATAATAAAGCAAAGGCTATCCGCCTTTCTACTTTAAATGAAATTTGCAGAGCACTGGACTGTCAGCCTGGTGATCTTTTGCAATATGTGGAAGATGAGAACACTTCTGTAGATGACGGCGACGAAACGAAAGATACATCGACTTCCACAAAATGAAATACCCCGCAGCAATTGCGGGACATTATTAAATTCACATGATTGTGAGAAAGGAGTTATTTATGGAACCTACAGTTTTTTTACAGCCCGCAGAAAAAGTGAAAGAGGAGACAGAATACACGCAAAAAATGAGGACTCAATTCCCTCTGTTTAGCATAGGCTCTATTCTTTATTCTGTTTTCTATGCTTTTTGCCTCTACAAAAACGCTTCAGGAATTACTTACCCTTTTTTCGTCGCAGGAACCCTTTACTGTTTTTTCTTCTCTATGAAAAAGTTAGGGGTTCCCTTCAAAAAAGACAGCATATTTTATATCCTAGGAATCATTATACTGGGATTTTCCAACTGCTTAACCGCATCGCCACAAATTCTTTTTATGAATAAATGTGGTATTTTCCTTCTTTTCTTTATCCTAATGCTGCACACCGTTTATAATGATGTGGAATGGAATTTTCCCAATTATTTTATTGCCTTTTTTCGCACAATTGGCTCCTGTTTTTGCTGCCTGTTCAGCCCCTTTAGTGATATGATTTCTTATTTTGATGCCCATAAACAGGAAGAAAATACAAAAAGAAACTATTTTCTCCCTTCTCTTATCGGTGTTGCAATTGCCATTCCGTTACTGTTTTGTATTACTCTGCTGTTAGCAGGCGCAGACGCTATCTTTGAAAATATTTTGATCAATCTTGCGGATGCACTCAGCATTTGGACGGTGGTAAGAATTCTACTGCTCATGACAGTTGTTTTTTTCTTCTCCTACAGTGTTTTAGCGGCATTATGTAAAAAGGAAGTAATAGAAAAGAAAGAAGAAAAAACACGGTTTGACCCTATCACTGCCATTGTCATAACAGGTATGCTCTGTGTTTTGTATATTTTTTTCAGTGTCATTCAAGTACTCTATCTATTTATTGGAAATATGGAACTTCCGGAAGGTTATACTTACGCAAGCTACGCTAGAGAAGGATTTTTTCAACTTCTTGTAGTCTGCATTATCAATTTTGTAATCATACTGGTCTGCCTGTATCTTTTTCGTGAAAATACAATTTTAAAGGGCATTTTGGCAATGATCTGTGGCTGCACTTTTATTATGATTTTTTCCAGTGCTTTGCGTATGCTTCTATATATAGATACCTATGCGCTCACCTTTTTACGTCTCTTCGTTTTATGGGCACTAGCAGTCATTTTTTTCCTGATGGCAGGCGTCACCACCTCCATATTCTACAAAAAGTTTCCTTTGTTTGTATATGGACTGTCTGTTGTGACAATATGTTATATTGCACTTTCCTTCTCCCATCCGGATTATTGGATTGCCCGCTGTAATCTGAGTCAGGAAAATAATTATGAATATAGTGATTATGAATATTTGGCAGAACTTTCAGCTGACGCAGCACCTATTATTTTTAATCCTTCTCTCAATCATAATCTTACAAGTGTGGAAGATATGTTGAAAAAAACAAATGTTGATGACAACGGAAATTTTGATGCTGATTATTACTACGACTGGCATTGGATGAGAAGATATTATTGCGGTATAGAAAAAGATACCCGGCTTATGGGTATCAGGACTTTTAATTTTTCACTGTACAAAGCAGAAAAATATCTCAATTAGAAAAGAAGTTGTAAACTCAAATAAGATTTGTCATATTTTTAAATTTAATTTTGTTTACAATATGACAAAAAGGAGTATAATAAAAATAGGAGAATTGAAAGGAGGATTACAAATGACAGCTAATTTATCAAACATAGGTATGAAAATTAAACAATTGCGTGAAAATGCTAATCTCACCCAAAAACAAATTGCGGACTTTTTATTAGTTGACCAGAGTTTGATTTCCAAATTTGAGAAAGGAGAACGCTCTATTAGTTCAGACACATTGAACCAATTAGCAGCATTATTTTGCTGTCCAATTTCAAGTTTAGTTTCAGATGATGCGATTGTGCCGACATATACTATAGCATTTAGAACAACAGCTATCGACAATGCTGACTTAAATGCATTAACAATTATCAATAAGATTGCATTGAATCAGTTCAAGATGGATCAACTTGCTGGAGGTGCTGTGAATGATTAACAAGATAGAGCTTAACAGCAAAGCCTCCAGTATAAGGAGAAATCTAGGTGAAGATGAATCATCTCCAATCGACATTTTTTCACTGGCGCAGTCAATTGAATCACTCACTTTAGTATTTTATCCTCTTGGTAAAAATATAAGTGGTGCATGCTTTAGAGGAAATTTATCTTCAGTTATAGCTATCAACTCAGATATGTCAGTTGGTCGTCAACGGTATTCTTTAGCGCATGAATTTTATCATCTCTATTTTGATAAAGACATTATATCAACTATTTGCTCAAGCAAAATAGGAGGTGAAAATGAAAATGAAAAGAAAGCCGATCAGTTTGCTTCCTATTTTTTAATGCCTCCCGCTGCATTATACGAAGCTATACAAAAATTTAAAAATTCTTCTGATAGAAACTTATCAATTGAAGAAATTATCAGACTTGAACAGTATTTTGGTATAAGTCATCAGGCTATGTTAATCCGTTTAATGGAAGAAAATGAGATATCTTCTGTTGATGCTGCTTCAATGCAATCGGGAATTATTAGTATAGCAGCAAAACTTGGATTTGATGTTTCCTTATATAAACCGTCTCCAGAAGATAAAAAAAGGCGGGTATTTGGACATTATATTTGTCAGGCAGAAAATTTACTTCAAGCTGATGTTATCTCAATAGGAAAATATGAAGAACTACTACTAGACGCTTTTCGAGATGATATTGTCTTTGGTGAAGAATCGGAGGGAGGCGTTATTATTGACTGATTTGCTTTTCTTTGATACGGATTGTTTATCTGCTTTTTTATGGGTGCGAAGTGAAAATTTGTTACCACAGTTATATCCAGGAAAAGTAATTATACCGAAGCCGGTATATACAGAACTATGCAACCCAACCATACCTCATTTAAAAAATCGGCTTGATGGATTACTTTCCAATGATCTTGTATCATTGCAGGACATTGATATTGATTCAGAAGAATATAGTACCTATTATCAATTAACTGAATCTCCCGCTAACGGACATAAAATTATTGGAAATGGTGAGGCTGCCTCAATATCGCTTGCTAAAAAACATGGAGGTATTGCCGCATGCAATAACTTGCATGATATTCAAACATATATATCGGAATTTGGACTCAAACATACAACTACTAGCGATATACTTGTGGATGCTTATGATAGAAAACTGATTACTGAAAGTGAAGGTAACACTATTTGGTCTAATATGCTTGCTAAACGCAGACGATTAGGGGCTTTCTCTTTTACTGAATATCTAAAAATGAAGCGGCCCTAAAATAAACTATAGAACAACCATTTTAACGCCATGGACAGCCAAATTCCTATGGCGTTTTTTTAGGAAATTGTAACAATATAAACCATTAAAGGAGATATTCCCTTTCCCATAGCCTGCAGGCTATAACTAATCAGGAAGTTTACATACGTCAGCGGAACAGCACGGCGGGAAATCCATAAAAACTGGTCTCCGTTTCCATACTTTTGGACATATCAGTTGTCTGTGCTTCGCTTTCCCTGACCCCCACAAAGGTTGCTGGGCCACCTCCCGTCAAAAAATAAATAAAGCATTACAGCAATTCAAACAAAAGCATATGATCAGAAAAAACACTGCCAGCATCTGCTGAAAACCGTGAATGAGACTCTCGAATATGGATTCAACCGATTCCATTTATCTCGAAATATCCGCACTGATCTGTGCGCCAAGCTCGGACGATACATCTATGCGCAGTTTCTCGCTCTCAATCGCTTTCCCGTCACTGTCATACGGGTTAAAAACATACTCTTCGGAAACCGTTTCCATTCTGCCGCTTGCTACATTTCTTTCCATAACATGTTCATACCACGCGTCAAAGGCTGTGCCGTCGGTTTTTACGAAAGCGGTATCATAGTACTGTTTAATCTGTTCATCGGATATAGCAAGTCCTTCTTCTTCATAATAACGAATTTTGACAATTTCACCGTCAATATACTGGTACGTTGAATAATAATGATATGCCGCTCCACCGCGCTCCATACCGTAAATGAGCTGTTCTTCCTGATCAAAGACAGCAAGTGAGATTTGATTTAATCGGACATCATTCTCAAATTTTTGTTCTTCCGCATTCCATACAAGATAAATCCATTCCGTCCGATAATTTCCGTTTAATGTATCAAACAGGCGTATGTCCTTGTATCCATCGAAATTTACGTCCTCTAATTCAAATCCGAGCGTATCTTGTGAAGTCTGACCTTCCATCGTAAGCTCTGGTATTGAAACGGTCTGCAACTGTGTATCACCCTGATAAACATCAATGGTTTGCAGCGCATAACTCTCCCTGCGCAAATCATAATATGCGGTTAACCGGAACAGAAACTCCGGCATATCCTCTCTGAGCTTTCCCGTTTCCGTTACCGTAATCAAATCGTTCCTTCTTTCCTTGTAAAACCGTTCAAGGTCACTGTCCGAAATCCGGTTTCCTTCCAGCTCGATATATGTCAGAGTGTGCAGCCCGTACAGCGACGTTATATTGCTGATCTGGTTATTTTCAAGATTTAAGCGCGTAAGCTTATGCTTGTCTTCCAGCGGGCTGACATCGGTAATGCTGTTATGATCTAAGCAGACTTCCGTCAGGTTTTGCATATTTTTTAACGGACTGATGTCCGAAATCCGGTTTTTTCCCAGATTAAGCTTCTCAAGCTGTGTAAAACTGCTCAACACAGATATCTCTGAAATGCCGCAGTCTCGTGCGTATAGCGTTTTGAGGTCTGTCAAGTTTGCAACAAACGTTATGTCCACTTCCACTCCAGAGGCGTTCCCGATTTCAAGATTTTCTAAGTGAATCAGTTCACCAACAGGCGCGTAATCCTCAATATCATTTCCCACGCAATGAAAATCTGTAAGCCCCGTTAGATGGATTATCGGCGTAATGTTCGTTATGTGATTATCATTTACCCAAAGTTTTTTCAGTGCTGCAAGAGCCTCCACGCCTTCCAGGCTCTGCACGCCACAGTTATACAGATTTACTTTCTCTAGATTGCAAAACCACTGTAAATCTACAAACGGCTTTTCGCACGAAATTTCTTCGTATCCGCCAAATTCAAATTCCGTAATTGCAAGTATGTCTGATTTTGTGATTGCGCCTTCGGGCTTTTCCAGAAGTTCCCTGGTTCTACGCTCGATTTCCGGGGAATGAAACATGATCTCCTCTTTTAACGGCTCCTGCTGTATCCGTTCCGTTGGATTCTCCAGTTCCATATCTGTTGGATTGCTACAGGCACAAAGCAGCAGGCTGATGAATAATGCACACAGGCAGTGATATGTTCTCATTGCTTCCTCCGTTTTGCTTTTGCACAGAAAGTATCCTGACATCCGGATATTTTATAACATAAACTTCAATTTTTTAACTGCCAGTATAATTGCCCCTTTCCATCCTTATCGTAGAAAAAAGGTTGTAGGAGTAATCCATATTCCCATTCCGTGAAGCATTTTTCGCAGTCGTTACGATAACTGCAGACATCAGAAAATCCACCGGAAACTTCTAAAGAAGCAGTGGCACAACGGAAGTGGTCAGCCAATCTTATGAAAGAGTACAGTCTGCTCTTTCATGGATATTTTCCCGACCTGCCAGCCATATTCCGCAAGCTCTTTCTTATATTTCAGGAAAGAGTGGTCAATCGGCAGCCCCGCGATTTTCTGAATCTCCTCAAAAGTCAACTGAAAAGAGTCTTTTCCGCTTTTCTTCACATATTCCCACAAAGCGTTGTATTTACTCATTGCCATTCTCC
>DLAA01000116.1:62688-64370 GCA_002493835.1 Lachnospiraceae bacterium UBA7060
TGCCATTCTCCTCTCTAATGATTATAAAAATTCAGAACTTTCTGAATCCTACTTTTTTAATAATCAAATTTCCTTATAAAGGAAAAGCATTGAAAATCCAATGTTTTCAATGCTTTGAAACGTCCCCGGGACGACTTAAACGTCTGACCTATCGCTTAGGAGTCAAATCAACCCATTACTTTGAGTCCAGCAAGTTCTCTGTTATCCATATTATCCATGTAATTTGGGCTTTTTTGAAGTAGCTGTCCATCTAATGCCGTTTTAGTTCATCTAATATTGTTTTGTCCCTGCCCGTCCAATTAGCAGGCTATTACCAAGAAAAAAATCGTATGGTGGGTTGCTACCTTTTTGTTAGCAGACTCTTTATAATAGGAAGAAAAGCACGAATCCGTCTGGCAACGCTTTGTTTCCTAAATCATAACACAATCTGATATGCAGTACAAGAAATAACAAATATTTCAGAGGAGGAAATCATACACTATGGATTATCAATTAGAAATCAAACAAATTGTGGACTACCCACGGTGCCGCATTTACCGTGAGTTCATCTGCAGCCTTATGGAAGATAGGGACATCCGTACAAACGGAAGTTCCTATCTTTTTTATTACATGACGCTCTGCTCCTATGCCAACTTCCGCTCCTCCTACCGCCGGATAGAAGGTATCTCCTATCTGGTCGGTCCGGGCGAATGGATCTGTAAGACCTCGGAGCTGTCAGAATGGTTCCGCACACGCTTCCAGCATCAGGCGCTATCCATTCTTGACTTTCTGCAGCAGCAAAATTACATTACTTATACCCGGCTTGGCAGAAACCATCTGGTCAAATTCAGTATTACCGGATGGAAACAGCACAATACGGCGCTCGACTACAATTACCCATGTCTGAAGGACGTGGGTTTTTTCTTTTTCCCGGTTGCCACCGTACATGAACTGATCAGTATGGGCAAATGCTCGGAAATGGATATTGTGCTTGACCTGTGGATACATACCATCTACAACGACAGACAAGTACAAGGCTCGGAATTAGGGCCTGTGGTATATTTTCGCAACGCCACCGGCAATCCGCTCACGAACTTCAGTGACCTTGCCCTGCGCTGGGGCATATCAAAGGCTACGGTAAGCCGCATCTTAAATAAGCTACAGGACAAAGAATATCTTTCACTGGTGTCCTTTACCGGCAGGCACGGCAGTGTCATCTACCTGTGCAGCTACCTGTCTACCATGTTCAATATCAGCGACGTAATGATTGATAAGGAGGAAATTTCCATGACATTTCAGGTTCCCATACACATTCCGGAAGATTTATCTCTCACAGAGACAGAGGCTATCCGTGATGAGCAGATCACGATTATGGAGGCAGAAGGCTGCGTTTCAGGACAAGCTGGTTGCGTTTCAAAACCGTACATGAAAAATGTTGTTCAAAAAGTGGCTCAAATCCTTGCTACACAAGGGGTTTCGTGCTGCGAATGCCCCCGAACCCTATATAAGTTATATCCTTTATCCGACTGCAAAGAAACTAATTTAAGGTATTCTCTACAGATTGTCTGTCCGGACGGCAAGATGCCCTATCGGTTTGAACTGACGCTTACGCCGGTCATTCCGCCGGAAGACAGCAATTATCACGCTCCCATTAACCAGACTGACACAAAAAATGAAGAAAGAAGGTAAATACTATGGCAAAC
>DLAA01000116.1:64710-65802 GCA_002493835.1 Lachnospiraceae bacterium UBA7060
TGGAAGCTACTGAAAAACTACCGGGATGCTGTCTGGAACCTTGAACTTGCCGTCCAGCAGGTACGCAGCACCTTTGAAATCGAATATGGAAACAGCATTGAGGAATTTCTGGACTCCATCTATCTCGCGGGAGCTGACATCGGCGGTACAAGGCTTGAGGACTATGCCAAGAGCATTGAGCGCAGTAACAAAATGCTGACGCTCTTAAATTCTGCAGTAGACATCCTGCGAAGCAAGCATAAGCATGGGGAACAATATTACTGGATACTCTATTACAGCTATCTGTCTCCCCAACAGCTCCAGAATATGGATGAGATCATTGAGAGCCTGCGGCCGCATATTGCTAACATCTCCCATAGGACCTATTATCGGAAACGTCCGGAGGCAGTCCAGGCATTAAGCTCTGTCCTGTGGGGATACACCTCAAAAGACTGCCTGGAAACGCTTGATAAGTTCTTTCCCAAAGAGAAATAGCTAAATGGCATTAAATTGGCGCACAAATTACGCAAACTGGCACTGCATTGCGATTTACAGGTAAAAATGCCCATGCTATAATGGTCATGCTCAAAATTGTATCTGCACCCATATCCATTCCACTATTTCAGGCATCTGCATCCGCAGGTGTTATTTTTTTGTAGTACAGTCGCCATATGCCTTTTGGCATGGCATGCCCCGCAGAGCGGGTGCTTTAGGAACCGGCAGTCCTTCGGGATTCGCCGGCTTTTCTATTATATCAACTTTCACAGGAGGTAATTCATTGAAAAAAGAAAACAGCAACCCAACCGGGAACCAGCTTCCCACCAAAAAGAAATTCCGCATCCCTTACCAGAACATTATCATGGGTGTGGCCGCCTTTGCCTACTTTTTTACCCTTCAGACCAATCAGGCGCTTGCATCGGATATGTGGACCAAAGCGGATACGATCCTGAAGGATATTTACGGCAAGATACTGGGTATCTCCACCATTGCCGCCATTGTGACAGCTTCCGTCGCCCTGCTCCTTATGAACTTTTCCAAGTCTGGCAGGACGGTGGACGAGTCCCGTGCATGGCTCAAGCGCATTGCGATCTCATGGGTGATCTTAAACGGACT
>DLAA01000116.1:66163-67238 GCA_002493835.1 Lachnospiraceae bacterium UBA7060
GGCATTGTGGAATGGATTGCCAAACAGGTGATGAACGGGCTGGACCTGATCTCCACCTCTGTACTGGGTGCTTTGGGCTGTGACATGGGAACCTTCCTTCGGTATTTTCCTGCTGCGGAAACCATGTATAAGGTGTTTGTGGGAACTGCGATAGGGCTTGTTCTCCTAAACTGGGTATGGCAGTTATTCAAAAACTTTGGGCTGATTGCAGGCGTGGAGGCGGAAGATCCCTTCAAGCTGAGTATTCGTTCCGTTCTGTTTATCGGACTGATCTATTACTGCGACCAGATCACGGATATGGTGCTTTCCATCGGCGGAACTCCCTATTCCTGGATACTCTCCTCTGAACTGCGCCCTTAAATTTTGCGGACTTTAACTCCGTCCTGCTGACCATCCTCGGTGTCTGTGCCAGTGGTTCCATCACGCTGATCGCTCTGATTCTACTGCTGATCCTGGCATGGAACTATATCAAGCTGCTGTTTGAGGCGGCGGAACGCTATGTCCTGCTTGGCGTAGTCGTATATACGGCTCCTATGGCGTTTGCCACCGGCGCTTCCCAGTCCACCTCAAATATCTTTAAGTCGTGGTGCCGAATGTTCGGCGGGCAGATCTTCCTGCTGATGATGAACGCATGGTGCCTGCGCCTGTTCACATCCATGGTTGGAAGTTTCTTATCCAACCCGCTGTCACTTTAGGAAGTATCTATGAAAAAGTGGAAAAACAAAATTTATATTATCGTCCTGACTGCCACACTGTTCCTTTCCCGGTCCATGACTGTTTTTGCGGTAACGGAAAGTGATGTGGAAGCAGTCGGGAAGGAAACTGCAGCCGGAAACGTGTTCATCTGGTTCTTATGCGCCATCGCATTCCTGAAGATCAGCCAGAAGATCGACAGCTTCCTGTCCAGTCTCGGTATCAATGTGGGACATACCGGCGGCAACATGATGGCGGAGCTGATGGTTGCCGCAAGGGGGCTTACCACTGCCAAAAACATAGGCGGAGGAGCCAGTTTCCGGGGCGGATCTTTCCGCATGGGCGGAAGCTCGAACGGCGTCAGCCAGTCCTCCTTCCTCTC
>DLAA01000116.1:67552-68680 GCA_002493835.1 Lachnospiraceae bacterium UBA7060
GGACATTCCAGCAACCCCATCAGCCGCAGGGCGTTTGAATCCTCGGTGAAAAAGGGCGGCGATTTTGCCAACGGCGTCACCGGGGCTGTGGCAAAGGGAAACATCAACTACACCGGTTCCATGACCGGCGCACAGGCAGCACAGGCGCTTACCTCTTACCTGGGGCAGACTGGCATCCCTGATGCACCAAATTATTCCGATGTGGAAATCGGCGGCGGACGCATCATGGGAACGGAAACCTCGGTTGACTATCCCAACGGTACAGCCTTCGGTATGTATAACACCGAGCAGTACATGGCACCGGAAGGACATTACGAAACCGTCACCACGGCTGACAATGCCACATGGTACAAACAGTATGCGGTGGATACCGTGGACCGGACGCCTTACATGACGGGAGAGGGAAAAACTGCCTACCATGAAAATATTGTGCAGAAACTTCCCGCCATGCCAAAGAGAAAGGACCGTGTGTAAATGCCAGAACAGAATAAGAATAAGAATCAGTCCGTCTTATCCCGGACAGCCTCCGCTACAGGTGCCGCAAAAAGCGCCATAAAGACAGGAAAGGCCATTGCCGGGGCAGCCAGAGGCGCTGCAGCAGGTCCATACGGGATGCTAGCGGCAGGGTTATGGGAAAACAGGAAAGTGATCGGGAAGGTACTGGCCGCCATTGGTGCGCTGCTGCTGATCCCCGTCCTGTTCATCCTGATGCTCCCCTCCCTGATCTTTGGCAACCTGGGACTGGATGATGCCACAGGCGACGCACTGAACGATAACAGCGTCATCATGGAGAATATTGCAGAGGCGGAAACTTCCATCGAAGCCATCCTGCGGGAGAAACATGACGTCCTGCTGGAAAAAATAGAGCAGGAGGCAGGTTCCCTTGGTTCCGACTGCGAATACAGCATAACGGATGATTTTTCAGACCGTATCATTTATGAAAGCGCACTGGTCATTTCCCAATTCTGCGCCTCACAGGAAGATTACCGTGAAATCAACCTTGCAAAGCTGGAACTGATACTCCGTGACAATACGGACGGCATCTTTACCTACACTGTCCAGGTCACGGACTATGAAAAGACGGATGAGGAAACCGGGGAAACTCATACCATACACCATTATGAATAT
>DLAA01000009.1 GCA_002493835.1 Lachnospiraceae bacterium UBA7060
GGAAGGCTGAGGGAGAGGGAAGGGGAAGAAGAGGGTTGCGAGGGGGAAAAGAAGGAAAAGAAGAGGACCTTATGAGAATGAATCCCAAAAGGCCCTGAATTTTGCTTTTTTATTCGATTGTTTCAAGTGTTCTCAGGAAAATTTATAATTTGCAATCAGCAAAAAGTTTGCCTGCAAGATTATTTGTAATCTACTTTCCTACATTGTTTATCGCTGCCTGCGCCGCCGCAAGCCTTGCTATGGGCACTCTGTAAGGAGAACATGACACATATGTCAAGCCAACCTTATGGCAGAATTCCACGGAAGAAGGATCCCCTCCGTGCTCACCGCAGATACCAAGCTTGATATCTGGCCTTACGGAACGACCTTTTTCCGCCGCCATTTTCACAAGCTGTCCCACACCGTTCTGGTCAAGCCTTGCAAAAGGATCAGACTCATAGATCTTGTTCTTATAGTAATCGCCCAGGAACTTGCCTGCGTCGTCACGGGAGAAACCAAAGGTCATCTGGGTCAGATCGTTGGTACCGAAGGAGAAGAACTCTGCCTCCTCAGCGATCTCATTTGCCAGAAGCGCCGCTCTCGGAATTTCAATCATGGTGCCAATATGATACTTGATGTCAGAATTCTTCTCTTTCTTCACTTGCTCCGCAACTTCCACTACTACGTCCTTGACGAACTTGAGCTCTTTCTTCTCGCCAACCAGAGGAATCATAATCTCAGGAACAATGTCAAAGCCCTTCTCCTGCTTCACTTCGATTGCTGCCTCCATCACGGCCCTGGTCTGCATCTTTGCGATCTCAGGATAAGTAACTGCCAGACGGCATCCGCGGTGTCCCATCATAGGATTGAATTCGTGGAGAGAGTCACAGATCTCTTGTACTTCCTCCGCTGTCATCATCATCTCCACTGCCAGATCATCGATATCACCCTGTTCTGTGGGTACAAACTCATGCAGCGGAGGATCCAGGAAACGGATAGTTACAGGCCTGCCCTCCATCACCTCATAAAGTGCCTTGAAGTCGCCCTTCTGGAACGGAATCAATGCATTGAGTGCTTTCTCTCTCTGCTCCTGGGTTCTTGCCAAAATCATCTGGCGGATCTTCGGAATTCTGTCTGGATCAAAGAACATGTGCTCAGTACGGCACAGGCCGATACCTTCCGCCCCATACTTTACAGCATTGGCTGCATCCGCAGGCGTGTCCGCATTAGTGCGCACCTGCAACTTGCGATACTTGTCCGCCCACTCCATAATCCGGCCGAAGTTTCCGCTCACAGAAGCCTCCACAGTCTTAATATCACCTTTATAGATCTTACCAGTGGAACCGTCCAATGAAATATAATCTCCCTCATGGAACACTTCTCCACCAAGCTGGAATACCTTGTCCTCCTCATTGATCGCAATGTCGCCACAGCCAGATACGCAGGCTGTGCCCATACCTCTTGCCACAACAGCTGCGTGAGAAGTCATACCGCCGCGCACTGTCAGGATACCTTCAGCCGCGTGCATGCCCTCAATATCCTCCGGAGAAGTCTCAAGACGCACCAGCACAACTCTCTCACCCTTCTCATGGGCTGCCTTCGCCTCATCAGCCGTAAAGTACACCTTACCTGCCGCTGCACCAGGGGAAGCAGGAAGCGCCTGGCCGATCACCTGTCCAGCCTTCAATGCATCGGGATCAAAGGAAGGATGAAGCAGCTGATCCAGAGATTTTGCCTCAATTCGAAGCACTGCCTCCTCGGGAGTAATCTTTCCCTCATCCACTAAATCACAAGCAATCTGTAAAGCTGCCGGTGCAGTCCTCTTTCCATTTCTGGTCTGCAAGAAGAAAAGCTTTCCATCCTCAATGGTAAACTCCATATCCTGCATATCACGGTAATGATCCTCAAGTCTGTTCGCAATTTCCATAAACTGCTTATAGCACTCGGGAAGATCCTGCTCCAATCTGGTGATAGGCTGAGGTGTGCGAATACCTGCCACTACATCCTCTCCCTGCGCATTGATCAAGTATTCGCCGTAAATACCTTTAGCGCCAGTGGAAGGATTTCTGGTGAAAGCCACACCTGTGCCGGAAGTATTACCCATATTACCAAATACCATCGCCTGTACATTGACTGCAGTACCCCAGTCGCCCGGAATATCGTTCATTCGTCTGTATACAATAGCTCTCTCGTTATCCCAGGAGCGGAACACAGCCTTCACCGCTTCCATCAGCTGTACTCTGGGATCCTGCGGAAACTCCTCACCCTTGTTTTCCTTATAAATATTCTTAAAACGGACAATGATCTCCTTCATGTCCTCAGCCGTTAAATCAGTGTCATACTTAACACCTTTTCCCTCTTTGATCTCATCCAATATCCTCTCGAAATAGGACTTCGGTATCTCCATTACTACATCCGAGAACATCTGAATAAATCTACGATAAGAGTCATACGCAAACCGGGGATTTCCGGTCTTTTGCGCAAAACCCTCAACGGCTGCGTCTGTCAGACCCAAATTCAAAATTGTGTCCATCATACCCGGCATGGAAGCTCTTGCACCGGAACGCACCGATACAAGAAGCGGATTCTCGGTATCGCCAAACTTCTTGCCCTGCTTTTTCTCAAGTCCTGCCAGCGCATCAAATATCTGCGCCTGAATCTCCTCAGAAATCTGTCTGCCGTTGTTGTAGTAATCCGTACATGCCTCTGTGGTCACGGTAAATCCTTGTGGGATCGGCAGTCCCAAATTTGTCATCTCGGCCAGATTGGCTCCCTTTCCACCCAGAAGATTACGCATATCAGCGTTGCCTTCCTCAAATAAATACACCCATTTCGCCATCCTATTCACTATGCTCCTTTCTTCGCCTGTAAAACAAGCCATTAAGCTAGCATCTATTTTACCATATATTTGAAAAATTTACACTCT
Source organism: Lachnospiraceae bacterium UBA7060 (assembly GCA_002493835.1). Taxonomy (GTDB): domain Bacteria; phylum Bacillota; class Clostridia; order Lachnospirales; family Lachnospiraceae; genus UBA3282. The sequence goes on from DLAA01000009.1 coordinate 2,906, forward strand.
TTTTTTGAAATTCTTAACAAAAAAGAAGACAAATATCAAAAGATATTTGTCGATTTCAGACACGCCTATTTTCCCTGTTTTCAAAATAAGGGGAAAAATTTACAATTGTCCGGTTCTAACAGGTAAAAAACCATCAAAAATGAAAACATCGTATTTCCCTTTAAGCGCCTCCAAATCTTTCTGGCTGTGAACAGTCCAAGCCGCAGCCGGATGTTTATACAGACGTCTGCAAATCCTTCTGCCCGGCTCCTCGCTGAATTTATGATTGTAAGCAATAAAATCCGGCTTCGTCAAAAAATTGAACAGCAAATGAGTCATTGCAAAGTAGAGAACATTCCAATATACACCTTCTCTGCGGAAATTGGAGGACAGCTGCCCCCTCACCACCTCACCGTGATTGATTCGGAACCACCAGAGTACCAAAGGATTAAAGGACTCAATGCAATAAGCCCCTCTGTAAACGCGAAGCATCCGGTCTATGACTGCACAGCAGGAAACATCCGCCGTCTCCGCTTTAATCTCCACAATAAGGGGGACGCGGCCGTCCACCATAGCAAGAAGATCTGCAAACTTTGGAATTCTCTCCTGTGATTTGCAAAGAGTGTAAGCCTGCAGCTCTTCATATGTACAATCTGCTAATTTTCTCTCCACCCCGCAGACTCTGTTCAACGTAAAATCATGGAAAATAACCGGTACGCCATCCCTGGTCACCTGCACATCCAACTCTATGCCTAGTCCAGCTTCCGCCGCCTTTTTAAAAGCCGCCATGGAATTTTCCGGTGCATCTCCCTCGTTATCGTGAAGACCTCTATGGGCAAAATACACCTTTTTAAACAGCGTGGTGTCAGGCCTGTGAAAGATGCGCGGCATTATTGCCAGCATATACAAAACAGCGAGCACAGCAACGCACAGCAGCGCTGTCTTAATCACTATCAGAATCATTTGATTTCCCGTCCTTCGAAACAAATCCCTGTCATCCGAAATCATTCTACAACCTTGCTCCTTGATTTTCAATAGCTTTTGAGGAGGTTTAAGGAGGTCTTAAGAATCTTCAAGCATCTGCGAGCCTGACCACATCTCCTTTTTTTATTTCCTTTGTCGAAGACTCGACAATCCGGCTCTCGTCAGTAATCGCCCCCTCAACAGCAGCCAGACTGTCGTTCTTGTCGATAACGCTGACATTGATTTCCTCCACATAATACTCCGTGCCAAGAATCCCTTCTCTCTCATTCACCACGTAGACAAAGTACCTGCCATTCTCTTCATGCAGCGCCATAAGTGAAATACAAAAAGGCTGCTTCTCCCCAACCTTAGAACTAGTCATTGTTCCTGAAAGGCCCGGCATTCCTGTCTCCTCTGGCAGTTTTAAGAGAGCTGTGTAGCTGCCCGGCATATTCTCATTTTCCTGTAAATAGTCTACCCTGGCATCTATTTTCCTGCTCCCATCCAGCTCAAGCTTCACATCATCGTTTAGGTTAACATAAGTTTTCTGTTCTCTCGTGAGAGATACGCGGAATTGACATGGTATTTTATCATCTGACAACAAAAAAGCCGCCGTATCTGGTACTCTGCCCCCCGCCTCCACATAGACGTCTGTAACTGTACCGTCACCGGGAGATACGATCTTTCCCTCCTGTTCCAGTATTGCACGGTATTCATCAAGCTTTTTCCTGGCAGCACCAAGTTCTGTCCGATAGAGAGCCATAGCTGCATCCGCATTCTCCTCCTGCTGTGTATCCTCAACTTTACGCCCGGCATCCTTTATGGTATTATCCCGATTCCATTTTGCGTCCGCCTCCGCGTAAACGGCGGCCTGAAGCTCCTGTTTCAGCCGCTCTTCCTCCTCTTCTCTTGCCTTCTGTTCTGCCTCCATCTCCGCCTCTGTCTTCGTCTCGCCATCTTCTTTTTCCCAGTCTCCCTCATGCTCCCGGTTTTCTGCCTGAAGCTCCTCCAAAGCCTCCTCGGCTTGGGCAACACTCTCCGCCGCCCTGCCAACCAGCGTATCCTGATACCTTGCCAGCGCATCATAATCTTCTCTGGCTCGTGCCTCCTCCAACGCCTTCTGGTTTTGTAAAAGCTCCTGATTGTGAGCAAGTGCATCAATCTGTAGCTGCGTTTTCTTACAGGCAAGTTCCTGTTGATCCATAATCTCTTTCAGATCCTCCAAATCCACCGTCAAGAGCAGATCCCCCTCTTCCACTTTATCCCCCGCACGCACTGACAGTGCCTCCACGCGCAGACCACTCAAAACCAGCACCGGAATCTTTGCTCCAGCCTCCACAATTCCTTCAGCTTCCACCACATGTTCAATGTATTTGGATTCCGCCGAGGTCGTCGAAACCATAGGCAGTTTCGATATATACACGCTCTTCGATACTAACGTGCATATCCACATGAATGCCATAAAAATTGCAAGTCCTGTGGCTATTTTCTTCTTTCGCTTATCCATGATCCCGCTCTCCTCTCCATCCCAAACCACATCAAAACACCTCTGGTTCTCACACTATTCTTTTAAACCAGAATATATAATCCCCTGTTCCAGATAATCCTGCCCCAGCACAAACACAAAAGCCGCCGGTATCAGCGTGATAAACGAAGCACACAGCGCAAATCCAGCCTGCATCCAAGATATCTCCGGCAGATACAAAGAAAGAGGCCAAAGTGCCTTGTCCTCCAAAAACGCAAGCGGCTGCTCCATCAGATTCCAATATTCCAAAAACCCTAACACTATGGCAGACAATAATCCGCTTTTCCCCAATGGAAGGGCTATCCTTACAAAGATTCTCCACTCTCCTGCACCGTCAATACGGGCCGCCTCAAAAAGCTGAGGCGGAATAGCCCGGAAACCGCCATAGGATAAAAAGATCGGAAAGGTGGAAAACACAGCGGGAAAAATGACAGCGGAATGGGTATTCATCAAAGCCAGCCGGTCCAACACCAGATAGCTGGAAAGCATCGTCACCTGAAAAGGCATGAGCATCAGCACCACATAAAGCGCAAACAGCACTCTGCTGCCCCGCACCTGATAGGAGGCAAAAGCCCAGGCTGCCGGCACACCCACCAAAAGCTGTCCCGCCAAAATACAGACCACAAACTTCACCGAATTCCAAAACAGGACAAAAAAGGCTGGCGTCATAAATAGTAGTCGGCCATAGTGTTCAAAAGTGGGATAGTCCGGCATCAGCTTCCATCGAATATACCCCTCCCCGCTTCCAAATACAGGCAGCAAATATTGTCTCATTTCCAAGCTGTCTACAACTGATCCGGTCAATATTAAAATCACAGGAAAAGCGATCAAAATAGTCGGCAGAAGCAGACACGCTGCTGTCATATACTTTTTCATCCATCCGAATACCACTCCTATTATCCACGTCCTGCCTTGTCCTCTTCTATCCATCCCCGCACATTCCTTTCTCCAATCCGCAGACAAACAAGCCCATCACCATCTCCTTTGTTATCCGGCCTAATCCGCCCGGTCCCAAAGCCTCTGTAATACCATAATCACAACAAACAGGAACCCTCCCACACAGACCGCAGCCGCCGCCATCTTATCAAATTCCAAATTGACAAACCAGTTATTAAACAGATGCTGTAAGAGATAAATATTCTCCTGTGGATAAGAGCCGGCCACTAGATATGCTTCCCTGTAAATCTTAAAAGAGTTCAAAAATGAGAGAATAACAATCGTGTAAAGGCTTCCCTTCAAATTCGGCAAAATGATATAGCGGATGCATTTCCACCGCCCCGCTCCGTCCACCCGGGCAGCCTCCAATAGTTCATTCGGAATAGCCAGAATCCCAGCCAGCCAGAGCACAACTGTATATCCTGTATTCTTCCAAAGATAGCTTGCCACAAGTACCCAGAAAGAAGCCCCTGTTCCCAGATAGTCCATCGTCACTTCCCCCCAAAGTCCTGTAATCTCCCCGATTTTTGAAAGAAACAGATTTAAAAATCCCTGTCTGTAAAATACCAGCTTCCAAACCAGCACGATCGTTGCCGTAGGCATGGCCATCGGAAATAAATAAATGGATTTTATCACCGCCCCGTCTTTTAAGCCGCTTAACAGAAACGCCACAAACAATCCAACCAGCACCAAAAGCGGAATGCAGACCACAGTAAAACGCGCTGTGTTTTTTACCGCCAATAAAAAAGCCTGATTCTTAAAAATTAAACCATAGTTTTTCAATCCAGTAAGCTCACCCGTTACCGCCGTCTGAAAAGACCTTTTTATAACATCCAGAAAAGGAAGGAGCACGAAAAGAAGCACGCCCGCAAAACTGGGGAGAAGAAAACACAGAAAGGCAAGCTGCTTTCTCCTGTATTTCCTTCCATTCCCCACATTCCATTTGCTTCTTGCCCAGGAATTATTATGTAAACTTCTTTCCTTATCTTCCAATAAATGCACTCTGAAAACTCTCCCAATATAGTATAGTATTATAAATATTTCTCATATTTTCTTATATAAAATTTACTCTGTCATATAAATAGCAATTTTCTCCTGAATGCTTTCCAGCGCTTCCTCAAGGCTGGCCCTGTCTTCCAGATAATACACGCCTGCCTCCCGCACTGCATCCTCCACAACCACATCTGACAGATACGGTGTACGGACAGAAGTGAGCACTTCATACAACTCGTCTCTTTCCTGCTGCGAAGGCATAAACAAGTCAAATATAATCATACTGTCGTCCTCCGAAAAGCCAAAAGAGCCAAAACTCTCTCCCAGGTTCTTCCTGTCCTCCGGAACCATCCCGCCCAGGCTGTCCAGATAATCCGAAAGCCCTTCCTCGTTGACAGGAAAACCAGCTGGATAGAGCATACGCTGTGTCTCCTTCGAGAGTATCTCCTGAAGAAAATCTCCTGCCAAATCAGCCTGATCCGAGGCGGCATTTACGCCCATCAAAGATAGTGGCTTAAATACCCCTGTCACACTTCCGGGGAGCAGCGCTGCCTGACAGTTTATACCATTCTCCCCATTTTTCGGCTGTCTGACAGATTGCAAAAAGGCATAATTATAAGCGTTTCTCAGTTCTCCCAAAGCCACCTTCTCCTCACCGGTAAGAATCTGAATCGCACCTCCCTGCAGGTCATTGTAAGCGCTGATCTCATCACTACTCCCTACATTTCCTTCCTCCCGGTCCTTGAATTTTTTCAGAAGATTTTCAGGCAGTCCTTCCATGCAGGCGTCATAAATTCTTTTTGCCTGCTCCAAATATGCCGACACTTCCTCCATATTCAGCTGTCCTGTCTCTCCAATCCAAATCGGCGCGGACACCGGCATCAAAGCATCGAGAAGTACTTCCTCGCTGTAAGTTCCCATAATCCCTTCTCCCGGATAATCGTTTCGCAGCTTTTCAAACATCTCTGCAAGCGAATGTAAATCCGATACATTTGTCATGTTTTTCCGATCTGTCATATAAAAGGGCAGGGTAAACGCCGCCGGCATCATATAGATTTCTCCATTGCGGGTAAAACTTTCCTTGATATTAGGCAAAAGCTTTTCCTCTTTCTCAAACTTCGCCAAATAAGGGCTCAGACACTTAAGAACCCCCTTATTTAAATAGGATTCTGCAGGCAGCCCATCCAGAAGCAGAAAATCCGGCCCCTTTCCAGCCATGATCTCCGTGTTCAGCTTCTTCACCGCATCTTCCCTGGTCACACTGCCCTCTTCATCCATTCCCACCTTATATTCTACATAGACATCAGGATATTTCTCCTGATATCGTATAATCGCCTGCCGCAGAATCGTACTCTCTGTCAGACTGTAGGCGGAAAGTTTCTGCGACGGCGTGGAAGCCATGTTGGGATCATAGGCAAAGGCAGACAGCATCCCTTCCGAAAAAGCCGCCATAAACCCTTCTTTGGCCGTGCGGATCATCTTTGACACGTGCCTCGTCGGATCACCCAGACTGGACAGCCCGCCGTTTATCACCTGCTCCATGACCGTCCCACCGATCACATGACGGTACACACCTTTTCTGCAGACAAGATAGACCCCTCCCTCTTCCGCGGGAAAAATACTGTAGGTGGAAACCGTCACGTTGTTGCTCACCGCGCAGTTCTTTTTCACAAAATCGGTGATCACATCGTCCGCAATCCGTTCTTTTGTATCCAGGTCATATAAAACAACGCCATCCATCTCACTTTTAAGCGCCATATACTTTTCCCAGACACAGATTGTATCCGGCACCACGTCCGCCGTCATAAAAAGTTTTGCCATTCCCGTCTGTATGTCCACCTCGTAAATCTTCTGCTGCCATGACGCGGCAAAGAGCCTGCTGCCATCCTCAGAAAAGCAAAGGCAGTTAAATGACTCCTCCTCTTCGACAGGCAGCGCAATCCACTGCTTCTCCCCCTGAGGAGACAGAAGGCAGATTCCTGTTTCCGACTCAGACTGCTCTTCTTCCGACTCGGCCGTCATACTTTTATATCTCTGATAGAGAATAGCCACACTTCCGTCAGGAGCCGCCTTCATATCTAATACATAATTCAATGATAGCAATTCCATCCACCCTGGCAGCACATCCGGCTCCCAGGTTTCGCCGCCGTCCCTGGAAGTCCAGCGGCCCTCCGCACCATCTTCCAAAACGACCAAACTCCCGTCCGAAAGCTCGACCAAATCCATAATCGGTCCGGTATCCACCTCTGTCATGGTTTCCACATACCGTCCCATAGCTACCGGCTCGCCATTCCCGCCTTCACCATCCGAAGCTGCGCCGCCCTGACTATCACTATCCCCGCCGCATCCGGCCAGAGACACTGCCAGCACACCCGCCAGCCACAAAGCCGCCGCTCTTTTCCCGTTTTTCCGTCGTATCATTCCACTCTTCCGCATCCGCCCTGCCCTCCACGCCATGTTATCACATCTCAAATCACCCGGAGAACTGCCCTTTTAATGCAGTTCTCTCGTGCGAGACTTAGTACTTCTTGGCGTCCCGTCTTATGGCGGGACGTCTTTAGAAGTACTTCTCGCACAGCTATTCAGCCACATATATTTGTATCTTCGCCATAATTTTACTCACCGCCTCATCCAGAGACATAGACCCTGCCAAATACTGCGCGCCAATCTCGATCACTGCATTCTCCACTACGCGGTCAGCCACATAGGGTGTTTTTACCTTACAGCAAAGATCATAAAGTTCCTGAAATTCCTCCTTCGTGGACATATAAATATTCATACCGTATTCTCGCCCTTCCCCGTCGCTGCCGCCCACGGAAGCGTACACCTCGCCGTAAACTGTATCCTCGCCGCTGTTTTGAAAAATTGTCCACTGAGGGCTGAGCTGTCTTTTTAAGGCAGTCTGATTCACTTTGAAGCCGTCATAGAGAAGCTCCTGCACCTGCGTGCCCATAATAATATCAAAGAAACGCTCCGCATCCTCCATATGGGCCGATTCTGCGGAGATCCCCACCAGAACCGCCGGCTCAAACGCGCCTTCGCTCATGCCGTCAAACGGTTTGATCTGCACATCCTCGCATCCCTCACAATACTTAAGCGAAGTCGTCTGCAAGTACCCGTAAACATCCTTCAGCATTCCCACCGTAAGCTCCATACCCATGATCAGAAACTCATAAGTATCCATGCTCACCGTGTTAAAATTCTGATAAGCCCATTGCTCTGCCTCATAATTATCCTTCTGATATCCATAGCGCTCTTTTTCTTCATCGGAAATCCCCTCCTGAGAAGCCGTATAGATTCTATTCGTCAGAGAAAGATACTCCGCAAGCGCCGCTTCATTGATATTTCCCTCCTCGTCCACAAACGCTATTGCTGTCACCGGGAGAAACCACCGCATCATGGCCTCCACGGAAAAGAAACTGCCGATCATGGCCTCCGGGCGCTCCGCTCTGATCTTCTCCACCGTATCCGCCAAAGACGCGTAATCTGTAATACCCTCGATATCGCCCTGTCTGCCAAGCAGTGCAGGAAGCGAGAAAGAAACTGGCATCGTATACACGCTGCCCCCATTGTTGAAAGCCTCCACGATGTTGGGAAGCAGGACCGCATCCCCGGAAAGACTGTCAATATGAGGTTTCAAATCTTTCAGAATCCCCTTTTCCACGTAGGAATTCACTGGAAGACCGTCCATGATAATCACGTCCGGCCCCTTACCCGCCATCAGTTCTGTGTTTAACTTCTTGATCGCGTCCTCTGATGCCTTGGCATCTGTACCACTCAAACCCACCTCATATCTCACGAAAACATCCGGGTTCTCCGTCTGGAACTGAGCGATAGCCTGCCGCACCGCATCCTGTTCCTCCAGAGAGTAGACCGAAACTATATTTTCCGGCACCGTTGGCATATTGGGATCATATTTGTAAAGCGCTATCCTGCCGCCGGAAAACAATACCGCAAACTCATTCTCCCCATATGCGACTGCCCCCAGCATGTTCATGGACGGGTTGCTGAAACTGGTAAGCGCCCCGTCTATGACTTGCTCCATGACACTGCCGCCAATTACATGACGGTACATGCCGCCCTTGCCCGCTATGTAGAGCACGTCGTCCTCACCTGGTGTCATATACACGGAAAAGCTATCATTGGCATAATACTCGTCCTTATAATTTTCCTCCATAAAACTGTCAAGTACGCTGTCCTCCACCCACTTTTCTTCCTTTCGGTCGTAGATGGAAATCCCCTCTCTAGAGGCGAGAAAGAACATGTAATCGCCCTGACATTTGACCAGATCCGGTTTCCACTCAAGCGTCACCTCCTTGGCCAGTGTCCCATTCTCCACGTCCACCCGGTAAATCGTGCCTGTGCCGACCACCGTGGTAAAAAGCTCGCCCTCCGGGGAATAAAAGATATCGTAGGCAAAAACGTCCTCCTCCTGCGTAGGCAGGGTATCGAGAGTCTGTACCGTGCCGTCCGCCTTCGCCACATGGAGCCATGGATCAAATTCTCCCGTCTTATCGTACTCCTCATTTTTCGAAGAAAGCACGGCCACGGTTCCGTCCGGGGCAGCCGCCATACTGAAAATATAGTTATCCTCCGAAAAACTCTTCATGTTGTCAATTCCCGGTATGGAAACTGTCTCCCAGCTCTCGCCCTTGTCGGAGGAAACGAGTTGTCCTGCCGCATCGTCCAGAATCTGCAGACGTCCGTCAGCAAGCACCGTAATCCTATAGGAGCGGGAAGTCTGTTCCGAAATATCCACCATTGTCTCCACATATCGTCCCATAGCGACGGGTTCTCCACTCTTATCTTCCTCTGTTTCGGTGTCTTTCTGCCCCTCTTTTGCCTCTCCTTTCGTCTTCGTTGTATCTTCTGTCCCTGAGCTGTCCTTTTCCCCTCCACAGCCTGCAAAAAGTCCTGCTGTCAGACCAAGTATGAGCAAAATCGTCAAAAGTCTGCGGCCTGTTCTTTTTCTAATGTTGTTCAATCTATCACCCTTTCCGTTCATATAAATCTCCTTTCTTATTTCTTACGTCACTTCCCTCCCGCTCTGTGATATCCTCCGGATTATTCCCACCGTTTTTCACAGTCTATTATTATAGTTAACGAAATCAAACTATCGTTTTCGGCCTTGCAGAAGCTTCTGTATCTGGTTCCTGCAAAAGTTTGGAACCGAAATTTGTTATATCGTTTACTATAGGTTACATCTTAACAGGAGTTTCTCTAAACTATCTCTAAAGAATTTTAAAATTATATGAAGCCTATGCGTGCAAAAAAAGAACGCACAACCTGTCTGCCATGCGTTCTTTCCCTAAATCTATCCTCTTTTCTCACCGTAAATACTTGGCAAGAACATTCATAAACAATTCCACATCAAGAGGTTTTGCAATATGATCGTTCATACCGCTCTTCAAGGCCGCCGCTTTGTCTTCCTCCAATGCATTCGCCGTCATGGCGATGATTGGCAGCGTCTTGACATCCTCTCTATCAAGAGAACGGATCGTCCTGGTAGCCTCATACCCGTTCATGATAGGCATCTGTACATCCATCAGGACGACATCGTAATAATTTTCCGCTGATTTCTTAACCATATCCACAGCGTCCGTGCCGTCTGGAGCAGACTCCACTTCAAAACCACTCTCTGTCAGAATCACTTCCGCAATTTCACGATTCATCTCAATATCTTCCACCAGAAGAACTCTCTTCCCGCCAAAATCGCTTTTTTGCCATGCAGCGGACTCATCTTCCCTCGCCCTGGCATCCACATTATTTGCTGCCAGAAGCGCAGATTTTAAATCGGACATAAAGAGCGGCTTTGCGCAGAATGCAGTTACTCCGGCCTCCTTCGCCTCCTCCTCAATATCCGTCCAGTCATATGCTGTTAAAATGATAATCGGCGATTCGTCACCCACTGCGCTGCGGATCTTTCTGGCCGTCTCGATGCCGCTTGTCTCCGGCATCTGCCAATCAATGATATAGGTATGGAAAGAATCTCCCTCATCCCTCGCGCTCTTAGCACGGTACACAGCTTCCCGGCCGGAGGTTGTCCATTCGGCTCTCATACCAATCGTTTTTAACATCTTGCTCACGCTGTCACAGACATTAAAATCATCATCCACTACTAACGCGCGAAGACCTTCCATCTCTTTGATCTGCTCCGCATTCTTTTCCACATCCTGCAGCTTTAAGGTAAGATTGACGGTAAACGCACTTCCCTTGCCCACTTCACTTTCAACCGTGACCGTGCCGTTCATCATCTCGATAATATTTTTGGTGATTGCCATGCCGAGTCCCGTACCCTGAATGCCGCTCCTCGTTGTCGTATTCTCCCGCTCAAAGGGCTCGAAAACATGCTTCACGAACTCTTCGGACATGCCGATTCCGTTATCCTTGATAATGAAAACATAATCACCATATCCATGCCTGAAGGTGGTATTCTGCATAATGCGGAAAGTAATCGTTCCACCTGCAGGCGTATACTTGACGGCATTGCTCATCAAATTGATAAAAATCTGATTTAATTTAAGTGGATCTGTAATCACATCCTCATTCGTCACCTCAAAAGTATCGATGAACAACTCTAGCTGTTTTGCCTTAACCTGAGGCTGGATAATATTCACCAGATTGTGCATCAATTCAGAGATATTGCACTCCTGCTCATGAATCTGCATCTTACCGCTCTCAATACGGCTCATGTCGAGAATATCATTGATCAGGCTCAAAAGGTGATTGCTGGATGCGAGAACCTTCTGTAAACAGTCTCTCACCTGATCCTTATTGTCAATACGGCTCGCAGCAATAGTTGCGAAACCGATGATGGCATTCATAGGCGTACGGATATCATGGCTCATATTGGAGAGGAATGTTGTCTTCGCCTCGTTGGCCTGCTGCGCATGCATCAACGCATCCTGAAGAGCTTGCGTCTGCTGCCTCTGCTCGATCACCTGCTCTGTGATATCCCGCGATACCACCATGACAACAATATCGTCCGTATTGTCATCCCTTGTCATAAAGAATGACTGCCGTACACACATTTGACCGCCGTCACTCCCGGTCCTTCCCCAGTAGTCTATGTCAATCTCCGCATCACCCTGCTCAAAAGCATGCTGCAGATAAGCTATATTCACTACCTTGTCATACTCCTCCAAAGACTCCGAAAGAACGTGCTGTCTCCACTTTTCAAAGCAGTCCGACATCTTACAGGGTGCAGACAGCCCTACGTTTTCAAGCAGAGAAATCTGCTCCCCATCCTTTATGCAGACAATATCCTGTTCGACCAGATCCTTTGTCAGGTTAAACTCAAAAGTACTGAAAGCGCTTGAAGTAATGGCAATCCGGTATTGACGCTCCTTGCGGTTCATCACTGCCAATTCTTCTTTCCTTCTCAATTCCCTGAGTTTCATTTCCGAGATGTTTTGACGGACATATAAAATTTTGGTCGCACGGCCATCTTCCCGCTCCAGACAGACTGTGGTCAACTGCTCCCATTCTTCTTTCCCATCCCGCATAACATGGCATTCATAAGTAAAAGTATCCTGTCCCGAAAGATTCTCTATCACAGAGTCAACACGAAAAGTCTCTCTGAAGTTTTCCTGCCCTTCTTCTCCGATAATCTCGCTGCTGTGAAGCCCAATCACATTGGCATAATCTCCCTCAGCCATCTGCTGATTATCCGACAGATTAACTCCAGCTGTATATGCATAGGAACCTGTATCCAGATCCACGGTTAGATATTGGGAAGAAAAGAGCGTGTTCAACCCTTTTAGCACATAATTCACCCTGCGGTTTTCTGCTTCCAATGCCTTTCTCTGTTTCATTCCTCGTATAATCGCTAAAGCGAAATAAACCGCACACAAAACAAGCAGAGAAATTTCAAGCCGGATTCCTGCCGCATTCGCCCTATTCACCATGCTCTGTGTGACACTCGGCGGAAAACTCTGAACCAAAAAGCACTCACTGTCAGGAAGGTACTTCACACAAAGATTATCCGTCCTGCTGGCTTTATCACAGATAAAAGCGCCCTCTCCTCTCTTTTCAAATACAGCTTCTGCAGCCTTTGCCGTATCGACATCAATATCACCGTTTTCCTGCAGAATGTCCATTAACTTTTTCCCATCATAGAGTATGTCATCGGAGCTGGCAATCACCCGTCCGTCCGGCATACAAAGCCAAGTCTTTGAAACCTCCCCAAAATAAGTGACCTGCAGGATCTCTTTGAGATACTTTTCTGCCACAAAAGACGCACGAATAATGCCGATGATCTCCCCTTCAAACCGAATCGGTGCATAAAAGAGAACCCTCGTTCCCTCCTCGGAGAGACGCGCGTCAAAGATGACGGATATCCCGCTCTCTCCTGTCATTCCACGCTTGTAGTAGTCCCGATCGGATGAATCTGTCATCCCTCCATCGGAAGTGTGGGTTTTCCCCTCTGCATCCGTAAAGCGAACCGTATCAAATATGGAATTTATCTCCATCTCCCTAAGTGTCTCAGGGCCAATCTCCGGCTTTTCCAAAGAACCCTCCAAAAAATGCGCATAGGTATTTATCAGATTCAAACCATTTTCAAACTCATCCGAAACCTGTTGTGCGGTTTTACGCACGGCATCCTCCGCATAGTTCTTATTTTGTTCCGCAATCCTCTCTTTGTTCTGTACCGTATAAAAATTGAATAGAAGAACCACGATCACCACCAGGGGAACGGCATACAGAATCGGTTGCAATATTTTTTTTCTGTTCATTATAAGAACTCCTCTCTTACATTATCATTCCTCAAGGCTCTGCCCGTTCCCAGCCTGAATCTCTTAAAATATCATCAATGAGCTCCTGCAGTGCATTGATATCAACTGGCTTTGTGACATATGCGTTCATTCCCGCCCTCAATGATTTCTGACGATCCGTTTCCATTGCGTCGGAGGAAAGGGCAATAATTGGTATTTGGGAAAGCGCTTCGTTCTCCAGTTTCCGAATTGCTCTTGCTGTCTCGTAACCGTTCATGCCGGGCATCTCGATATCCATCAGCACAAGAGCAAACTGCCCCTGCCCGGATGCTTGTAAGATCTCGTAAGCACTCACCCCATCACAGGCCGTCTCCACCTGGTAACCCAGATTTTTGAGAAGTTCCTCCTCAATCTCTCTGTTAATTCCGTTATCTTCCACCAAAAGGATTCTGCCTTTATTCTCACCGCCCCCCATAATCTCAAAAGCGGCACTCTCATGTTCCATAAAAGAGACTTTCATCGGATATTTTATGGGAAGACTCACTGTAAAAACACTGCCCTCCCCAACCGTACTCTCCACACTTATCATACCACCCATCGTCTCGGCATAGCTTCTTACCACTGCAAGACCCGCTCCTGGCATGCCATTATATACTGCACTTTTTTCCTGTCTGGCCGGATGAAAAATTTCTTCCAATCTTTCCTCTGGTATACCGCATCCGCTGTCTTTAATGATAAATTGATAAAGTCCTCTGCCCTTTATATCACTTTTACTCTCCTTGACTGTAAAATTCACCTGACCATGCGCCGGTGTATATTTAATCGCATTATCCAAAAGCTGATTTAATATTTCGCGAAGTCTTATATAATCAACCTCTATCGTGAAATGAGAAATTCCCGTCTTATCCATACTAAATTGAATATTTTTTGCTCTAATCGGACGTTCCGCACTTTTTTTCACTTCACTAAGCAGTTCGCCCAAATGGTATTCTCTCTCAGTCAGCTCCGCTCTTGCCGGTTCGTTCAGATTATCCTTCAAAAACTCATCAAAAACCGACAATAATTCCTCTCCCGAAAGATGGATTTTTTCAATGCATTCCCCTACTCTTCCGGGATCTCCAACACAGCCTTTTAGCAGCTCCGCATATCCGATAATGGCATTTAATGGTGTCCTGATATCGTGAGACATATTCGCAAAAAAAGTATTTCTCGTCAAGCGCTCTATCTCAGCTTGACGCAGTGCAGATTTTAAAAGCGATTGTCTTTCCACCTGCTCCGTAATATCCCTGGAGACGGAAAGTGCGATCACATCACCCGTATGCTTATTTTTCTCCAGAAAGAAGCTGTAATGACTCAGCCGTTTTCTGCCATACATGTCCGTCACCCAGCTGTCGTAAGTCTGCTCCGTCTCCCCCGCTTCATAGCAGCGAATCAGTCTTCCGATGTCAAAAAATCTTTCGTAGTCTCTCAGCTCCCCTGCCTCTGTAAAATCTGCCCAAAATCTAGTAAAATCGGAATATCTTTCAAAAGGCTGGATTCCCATATAAGTAAAAAGATTCTGCGGCCGCCCCTCCTCATTCAGCACGGAGGCTGAAATAAATTCATCTCTTGTCAGATTAATCTCCACAAAAGAAACTGCCTCGTATAGAAGTGCTCGTTTAAAATAATCCTCCCGAAGATGAGCCGTATAAAGCGCCTCGTTTATCCGTTCCAGTTCCGCCATCCTCTTTTGCATGCGCTCTGTAACATCTTCGATAAATACATAAAATATATTCCCATAAGCTTCCGTATGGATAAAATGCCCATAGTCTTCTACCCAGCGCACCGTGCCATCCCTGCGGTTAATGCGGTACTCCACATAATCAAGATTATTCCCGCTGTGTAAAATTTGTGACCGAATGCTGGATTCTACCGCTTCTATATCGTCCGGGTGAACAATTCCTTTAAAGGTATCCCCTGTCAGTTCCCGAAATTCTTCCCTCGTTTCACAGCCAAAAATCCGCAGCATAGCACTGTTTATATAAATTAATTTCTCATCCCCGTCTGCATGGTAGATAAAAAAACCACCGGGCAGTCCCTCCGAAATCTGTTCTATGATAGGAAGCGTATGCTCATCAAAGCTGAGTATGTATTCTGGTTTTGCTTCGTATTGTCTCACTTTTTCTTCCTCTTCCCCGCAGTGTACGCCCGCAGGCTGCACACATGCCTTCCCCCGCAGTGCGCGCTCGCTTTCGCTCGCTCGCGGGCTTCACCCTATACAGCCACCGAAATAAATGCTTCGGTGAGCAAGCTCCCCGCCGCATTTATTTCGATGGCCGCGCACTGCTCATTGCCATCGCGTATATTATAAACATTTTAAAGAGAAAAAGAAACAGGGTTTTAGAGATTTTTTAAAGAATTATGTGGTAAAATACTGGTAAAGGTGGGATGCTTATGCGGATATTGCTAGCGGAGGATGACGAAAAACTGAATGAGACGCTCGTCTATGGGTTGACGCAGGCTGGATTTACTGTGGATACCTGCATGAACGGGGAAGATGCATTGTTTTACGGGGAACAGAATATCTATGATGTGATACTCCTAGATCGTATGCTGCCCTATATGGATGGCACGGATGTATTGACCTCGCTGCGAAAGAACAATATAGTCACGCCCGTAATTCTGATTACCGCCCTGGGCACACTCTCCGACAAGGTGGAAGGACTGGATTTGGGTGCAGACGACTATTTGGTAAAACCTTTCGCCATAGAAGAACTTTTAGCCCGGATCCGCTGTGTTTTAAGACGCCCACACCGAATTGTCTCCGAAGAAACGTTCTCCCGCTCAGACATCATCTGGTTTCCATCAGAATACCGTCTGTGCGGGCCTTCTGGAAATTGTACACTCTCAAAGCGAGAAGCAGCCCTTCTGGAAACTCTTTTGAAAAGCGGCAATACCACTCTTTCCCGAAGCCATCTGCTTTTAAAAGTTTGGGGACCAGACTCGGATGTAGAAGAGGGTAATCTGGACAACTATATTCATTTTCTACGCAGACGCCTAAAGACCGTTGGAAGCTGCCTCACCCTAAAAACAGTCCGAGGCGTAGGCTACTCCTTGACCGAGTCACCCTAGTATGATCCGATTTAATTAGCCTTATGTTTCACTTGTCTAAATTTCCATCTGCTTCGTTGTCATCAGTCGACGTAGCCACCGGCTACGCCTCCTTCTTCCGCCTTGCATATGAAAATTTATTCGGCGTGAAACATATAGGCAATTAAAGCGGATCATACTAGTGCCCACCGTTTCTATCGATCTGCCCGGAGGGAAAACCATGTTTCGAAAAGTACATCTGTACCTGACAATGCTTTGCGCCGGTATCACCGCCGCCATTCTTGTGGTAATGTCTCTATTATATTTGTATCTTTCAGAAAAGGGACTGTACGAAAATCAGTACCACTCCTTTCAAAACGATATCAGCACCATCGCCACCAGTCTGGAACAACAGTCCGTTATTTCCATGGAATGGCTCTCCAAGATGGAGGCCAGGGGCGGCTATACTTTTTATGTTTTAGATAACGGAATTCCGTTTCTCTACAATCAACTTATCAATCTTTCGGACTCTTCCGAAACCCGCGTTCTTCTCGACTCTTGTCTTAAAACCTACAAAAACGACTTCGAATACACCTTCATCGAGGAAGAATTAAACAGCGGCGGCCGCTATAACACCTGCTTCCACGCGGAATTTCCCTTCAATCCAAACGGAAAGCCGCATGAATTCTACGCTGGTGTCATCGAACTTGGCAAAGAAAACTCCTCCCTGCAGATGGTGGTGCTCTCCCCTTTAGATTTTCTGGAGAAACAAATCTTTGTGCAAAGGATTCACTTTCTAGCAATCGACTTGGCAGCGATTTTCCTGCTGACTCTGTTTTCCTTTTTTTTCACAGGCAAGCTTCTTGAGCCTATCATAGAAAGCCGTAAAAAACAAACCGCTTTTGTGGCAGCTGCCTCCCATGAGCTGCGCACTCCTCTGGCAGTCATTCTCTCCGCTGCCGAATGCTGCCGCGATGCTGATGAAGAGAGACGAATAAAATTTCTTGACACAATTAAGCAGGAGGGAGAGGTTTTGACTTCTTTGGTCAACGATATGCTCTCCCTGAGCGCATCTGACTCCCAAAACCTCTCCATACATCCTGTTCCCACAGAACTGGACACACTGCTCATCGATGCCTATGAGGCCTTCGAGCCTTTGGCTTCTCAAAAAAAACTGTCCCTCACAGTCTCCCTGCCAGAAAATTATCTGCCTCCCTGCACTGCTGACAAAGAGCGAATCTTTCAGCTGCTTTCCATTCTGCTTCATAACGCCATCAGCTACACGCCAGAGGGCGGTCGCATTGAGCTTTCCCTCCAACACCGAAAAAGCCGCTTCTATCTCTCCGTCTCAGACACTGGCATTGGTATTTTGCCGGAAGACCGAAAAAAAATCTTTGACCGCTTTTACCGAGTAGAAAAATCCCGCAGCGCTAAAGGACATTTCGGGCTTGGCTTGTCTGTTGCCTCCGAAATTGTAAAACTCCACCATGGTACAATCACAGTCGCGGAGCGCTCAGGCGGCGGCAGTATATTCATCGTCATGCTGCCAACCTGAACACATTAAACCCAGATGCGTTCACAGGAACTAATTCCATCGCAAGATGCCAATCCTGCGACCATTATTTCATAAATTTCAGTTTCGAATTGACTCGCGCACTCGGAATTTTAAAGAACACATACCCTTGGGTGAACTCAGCCGCCGCATCAGAAAGAACCGACGGATTGACCCCCAGTTCTGTCTTCTTTCCTGTAACGCGCTCCAAAGACCACTGCTGCAGTAATGCACTGCTCAACTCCCGTCTATGCAAATCGATGCTCTCCTGATATTCTCGCTCGTTTTCTCGCTTATACCATGCTTTTTGGGCCAAATCCATGTACAGCTTATGTCGTTTTGCACGCTTCTCCCAGAAGCTCTTCTCTTTCCTCTTTCTCGTGGAATCCGTGTGCCTGCTATCTTTCCTGCATTCCACAAAATAACTCTCTCCCCGATACTCCTCTTTCTGCAATAGTTTCTCATGTACCTTTTGGGCAAAACCAGCAGCATCTGTCTGTCCGCCAATCACCAATCCGGCCGCTACATCTCTAGCATTATTCTTATTCTGCAAAGTGTTCGCATTGAGCCGAGTCATCGATGTCAAAGAAAATTCATTCATGGAATCATTCACCTGCCTCATTATAGAATATCTGCATTATCAGTTTTTCTTCTATTAATAATTAATACGAGTCAGACTGGTAAAAAGTTTCAAATCATTTTCGAAATCCCCTCATCATACGTATAGAAGAAGTACCGCTAAAAACTGGGGTTTCTCTGAATCGAGCGCGCAGGCGCTTGATTTTTTACAATATCTCCCTTATTTTCTTGAAAAAACAAAGGTTTCATGTATAATGGATGCGTAGGCCAAAAACGGAAAAACTAGAAAATACGAGGTTTCAATATGATTCAGGCAAACAATGTAACATTACGTGTAGGAAAAAAGGCCCTCTTTGAGGACGTAAACATTAAATTCACCGAAGGAAACTGCTACGGTTTGATCGGTGCAAACGGCGCAGGTAAATCTACCTTCTTAAAAATCCTCTCAGGCACTTTAGAGACCACAAGCGGGGACGTGACACTCACTCCCGGCCAGCGTCTCTCCGTCCTGGAACAGGATCACTTCAAATACGATGTGTACCCGGTCATGGACACGGTGATTATGGGCAACGAACGGCTCTACCAGATCATGAAGGAGAAGGACGCCATCTACGCCAAGGAGGATTTCACCGATGAGGACGGCATCCGCGCCAGTGAGCTGGAGGCAGAATTTGCGGAGATGGATGGCTGGGACGCAGAGACAAACGCCGCCATGCTCCTAAACGGTCTTGGCATTGAGACAGATCTTCACTACAGTCAAATGTCGGATTTAAACGGTAATGAAAAAGTGAAAGTCCTTCTCGCCAAGGCGCTTTTTGGCAACCCTGACATCCTGCTTTTGGACGAGCCCACCAACCATCTGGATCTGGATGCGATCGCGTGGCTGGAAGAATTTTTGATAGGTTTTGACAACACCGTCATCGTCGTCTCCCATGACCGGTACTTTCTGAACAAAGTTTGCACCCACATTGCAGACATCGATTACGGAAAAATCCAGCTCTACGCAGGCAACTATGATTTCTGGTATGAATCCAGCCAGCTGATCATCAAGCAGCGCAAAGAGGCAAATAAAAAGAAGGAGGAACAGATCAAGGAGCTACAGGAATTTATCTCCCGTTTCTCCGCCAACGCCAGCAAATCCAAGCAGGCGACCTCCAGAAAGCGCGCCCTGGAAAAGATTGAACTGGATGACATCCGTCCTTCCAGCCGCAAATATCCGTACATCGATTTTCGTCCGGAGCGTGAGATCGGCAATGAAGTGCTCACCGTGGAGGGCATCAGTAAGACCATAGGTGGGGAGAAGGTACTGGACAATATCTCCTTCATTGTGGGCCATGACGACAAAATTGCGCTCGTTGGTGGTAATGAGCTTGCAAAAACTACCCTATTACAAATTCTGATGGGTGAGATGGAGCCGGACGAAGGCAACTACAAATGGGGCGTGACCACTTCCCAGGCCTATTTCCCGAAGGACTCTACCGCAGAATTTGACAACGATTATTCTATCACCGACTGGCTCATGGGCTACTCTTCTGTAAAAGATGTGACTTATGTGAGAGGCTTCCTTGGCCGTATGCTCTTCGCAGGTGAAGACGGGGTGAAAAAAGTAAAAGTCTTATCCGGCGGAGAAAAAGTGCGTTGTCTGCTGTCTAAAATGATGATCAGCGGTGCCAACTGCTTGCTCTTCGATGAACCTACCAACCATCTGGACATGGAGTCCATCACCGCTCTGAATGAAGGCATGAAAAAATTCAAGGGCGTAGAGATTTTCTCCTGTCACGATCATCAGGTAGTACAGACCACAGCCAACCGGATCATGGAAATCCTGCCAGATGGCAGTTTGATAGACAAGATCACCACCTACGATGAGTATTTGGAAAATGACGAAATGGCTAGGAAGCGCACCGTTTACACGAGTACGGCAAGCCAGGAAGAGGACGATTGAGTATGAGGGCCATCGACCTGCACACGCACACTGCTAAATCAGACGGCAGCTATACACCCACTGAGTTAGTCGACTACGCCATAGAGAAAAATCTAGCTGCCGTGGTCATCACAGACCACGACACCGTAGACGGGCTTGACGAGGCCCTTTCTCATGCCGCCTCCTTAAAGAAAAGATCGCTTCCCTCCATAGAGGTGATCCCGGGGATCGAATTCTCCACAAAATATGAAAAACAGGATGTACACGTCGTAGGACTCTACATTTCTTATGGCGATGCTGTTTTTCAAAATTCTCTCCACCGTTTTGTTGATTCCCGCATAAATCGTAATATACGGATGTGCGAAAATCTGCAAAAAGCAGGCATCGATATCACCTACGATAAACTACAGGCCAGCTATCCAGATGCGGTCATCACGAGAGCACACTATGCTTCCTATCTGCTAGAGCACGGCTATGTCAAAAGCCGGCAGGATGCATTCTCCCTATATCTGGGTGATCACACGAAATACTTTGTCCCTAGAGAGAAGGTAACGCCCACCCAGGCAGTGGAACTGATCCTCGAGACAGGAGGTGTTCCCGTGCTGGCCCATCCTCCTCTCTACCACATGGGAAATGACAGACTGGATATTCTGGTCGCCGCCCTGAAAGCAGCAGGGCTCATGGGGATCGAGAGCTTTTACAGCACCTACACCAATCAGGACGTGAGAGATATGCTGCGTCTTGCGGACAAATATAGTCTGCTCTTAAGCGGTGGTTCCGATTTCCACGGCGTCAACAAACCAGGGCTTGATCTTGGCAGCGGCTATGGAAAGCTGTTTGTCCCGGAAGATTTACTCTGGAAGATAAAGGAGGCAAAAGCATGAAGCTGTTATTTACAGATCTGGACGATACACTCCTAAACAATCAAAGTCAAGTTTCACCTGAAACCAAGGCTTTCCTGAACGAATTTTTAGCCGCCGGCAATCGGTTGGTTTTGTGCTCCGGCAGGCCGCTTATGAGCGTCCTCGAAGTCAGGGAAAAAGCCGGACTCACGCAACCCGGCATTTTTTTGAGCTGTTCCAATGGCACCCGAATTTACGACTGCGACAGCCACCGCACCATTAAGAAAACATGTCTGCCTTTCTCCTATATTTCCTACCTGCAAAAGCAGGCGGCGGCTCTCTCTCTCCACATCCAGACTTACCGGGATGATGGTGAGGACGAAGCCGTGATCTCCCCTGCTGACGACGAAGAAGTCCAGTTCTACCGCAGAAGGATTCACATGCCTCTGGTAGTGTCTGAAAATCTTGTTGATGCCCTCACACAAGAGCCCTGCAAAATGCTGGCTATCAGTTTACATAACTATAATAAGTTGGAAGCCTTCCGTAAAAATATATCAGAATGGGCTGAAGGCAAGATCCGCACCATCTATTCCAGCAATCAATATCTAGAACTCTTTGACTGGAATGCAGGCAAAGGTAATTCCCTTCTTTTTCTCTGCAATTATTTAGGGATCCCTGTTTCCGACACTTACGCCGCTGGAGATGCAGAAAATGATATCTCTATGCTGGAAGCCGCTGGATGCGGCATTGCCATGAAAAATGCCACAGACAAAGTAAAAGCCCACGCTGACGTTGTCACAGATCTTGACAACGATCAGAATGGACTTGCCGATATGATGCGAAAACTACTGTACCAGCAGTAACCACACTAATCTCAAAATTATATTGTCAAGTGTGTTTGTAAAACCTTTCGCAATATTCCAAAAAAATATTGTTCTCATTCATGGCGACGCTAAGCAGGCGTGGCATGTATGTTTATTTAAGCAATTCTTCTATATTCTTTATTTTCTGCGAATGACGTTCCACATATTCAACAATTATATAATCCGGATCCACTTCATCTATCATATCAGAAAAACAAAAATCTCTGTGAACCACATAAACGTCCGAAAATTGCTCCCGCAAGCTAGGTATCATTGATGACCTAAAGGAATCTCCAATCACAAATATTTTTCCATTTATTTCAGCATTTTCATTAAAAAAATGAGATATTTCCCCCTTCCCCTGCTTTTTTGCAAAATCCGTCCACTCCATAGGAATTGTACCTTCAACCTCATATTCGATTTCATCACTAAATACAGAACGCAGCCTCGCCATTTGTGCAAGATCGTCCCCGCCACAATAGTGATAATTCCCTTTCAAGTTGCTTTTCAATATATTTCGCTCTGTGAGTTTAGGCATGTTTATACCCCAACTTAAAAGTACATCACGTACACCTATATATGCACCTAATTGATTCCAATGTGTATCATATGAATAGTATACCTGCGATGTCATATGCTGATCTAACAATTCTTCCTTGGGAGATACAACATTTACACCAACATCTGACAAATATTCTATTAATAAATCTGTACTAGACTCTTCTGCATGAATATATTCATCTGGCATATTCTCCACATATATATTTTCCTTGTTTGGAGCCACTAATATTGAAAAAATAATGTCCCTATTTTCAAGCTCATTTTGGATATACATGGCTGCTTGCGCAATCTGTTTCATTTCATTTTCAGTATATCTATTTGTCCCCTCATAATCTGCTATTGGGTCTCCATCAGATGTACTCTTATAAAATAACCATCCATCTTTTCCAGCTAAGACTTGATCTGAGATAACTTCCCCCAATCCATAATAAGATATCAATGAGTCTATCTCTGTAATTTTTTCATTTTTATCTATTATCCAGTTTCTATCTACATAACTCGTCACTTCTTCAAAAAGTGTATTGATTTTTTCTATAGTACTCTCTTTATTATTGC
Source organism: Lachnospiraceae bacterium UBA7060 (assembly GCA_002493835.1). Taxonomy (GTDB): domain Bacteria; phylum Bacillota; class Clostridia; order Lachnospirales; family Lachnospiraceae; genus UBA3282. The sequence goes on from DLAA01000009.1 coordinate 25,961, forward strand.
TGCTTTCCACAATTTCATCATCTACAGAATTATCTTGAACTACACTTTCAGCTTTGCTAATCAACATACTGTAGGTGATTAATGCAAACCTCATCCAAGATAAAAGTGACGTTATTAACACAAATCCAACGACAATAATAGCATACCAATTTTCTAAATTGATTTTCCCTTTCATATCAATCCTCCATGTCAGAGCAATTTACTGCGATGACACACGTCGTCAAACAAATTTGTGATGCTCCTGCACAAATTTGGGTGTGAAAAATATATGCATCAGCACTATTTTTCAATCTACGTACTCCTAAAAATTCCCATATATATACGGTGCATATGATGAATTAACAGCCGCGCAAAAAGCCAATACCATTAAAACAATCATCATTATGCCTTTGACCATTTTAAACCACTTTTTGTCGGTCCGCTTATTGAATACCTCTTCTAATGGCAAACACATAACTATAGCTAATGCCGCTAACGGGATAAATTTGACAGCTTTTTCTTCAATAGCTCCTAATCCAGCTCCAAACATACCTTTCATATATTCAAATGCAGCGCTTAAATGAATTGACCTGAAAGGTATCCAAAGTAAATTTATAAAAAATAATGTATATATATGTCCAACAAGTTTTGGTACTTTCACATTCTTAGGCAAAGCATATTTTTCTATTAACAGCAAAATAAAGTAAGCCATTCCCCATAAAATAAATGTCCCGTCTTCGCCATGCCAAATACCTGTCACAAGCCATACTACAAATAAATTAGCGATGTGACGCATTGTAGAACATCTGTTTCCGCCCAGTGGAATATATATGTAATCCCTGAACCAATCTGTAAGCGAAATATGCCACCTTTTCCAGAAATCAGAAATACTGACAGCCTGATATGGCCTGTTAAAGTTTTCTCTTATATCAAATCCAAATAATTTTCCGATACCTATGGCCATATCAGAATATCCAGAAAAATCAAAATATAGTTGCAAAGTATATGCTATAGATCCAATCCATAAGCCCAAACATGAAAATTTATTTCCGGCAGCAACTCCATCAAAATAATAATTAGACAAGATGGATATTTTATCTGCAATAAAAACTTTTTTAAATAGTCCAATAATTATTCTTTCTATTGCAGAAGCATCCTCAATGGTAACTTTTGAACTATGTAATCCTTTTTTAAACTCATCAAAGCGGATGATCGGTCCTGATGTAACTGTTGGAAAAAATGTCAAATATAAAAATACGAATATTAAATTAGGACATTCGTCTATTTTCCTTTTATGTACATCCGAAAGAAATGAAACCGCCTCAAAGGTAAAAAAAGACACTCCTATTGGCATCATAACTTTCGAAAAAATATCATTCAGGCCAAAAGATTTATTTACATTTTCAATTACAAACGAAAAATATTTTAGAAAAATCAGAGGACATATTGATAAAATGATTGATACAACAAAGATAATCTTTTTATGAAATTTAAGATCAACACACGCACTAATCCAAATGATTAGAGAATATAGACAAACAAAAAGAAGAGAACCTATTCCCCCCCCCCCCCAAAAATAAAAAAAAAAATTCACAAAAAAAAAACA
>DLAA01000145.1:0-5533 GCA_002493835.1 Lachnospiraceae bacterium UBA7060
TTCAGCGTAAACGACACCTTCCATAGCCCCTTATAGGACGTATCCTTCACCAGCACGGCCTTATATCATCTCCCTCTCCAGTGCCTTTAAAAACAATTCTCTGATATAATCCCTGGGATATCGTCCCAATAGGGATTCCTGTTCCTTCCGAATCAAACCTCCGCCCATTGCGGCATGTCCTCCACCGTTGCCTATCCCTGACAATGCGCTATGTAGCAGATTTCCCGCATGGATTTGCGGATTTTCTGAGCGGACGGACAATTTTATGCCGTCTTTTCTATAGGAAAATACAATCGCCACCTCTACCTCAATCAAAGCCAGAATAAAATCGGAAATAATCGCAATCAATGCGTCCGGGCATGGAAAAGGAATGCAGGAAAATCCTGTTTTGTCATAAAGTTCAATACTTTCAATAGCTGCCCCATAAGCTTTCAAGTCATCAAACTCCATATTATTTCTTTCAAGGCATATCAGTTTCTCCTGATCGCAACAGGAAAATAAAAATCCAAACATTCTGATATCCGGCTCCGTTACTCCCCGTGTAAACTGCAGTGTATCCATTTTCAGTCCATAGAGCAGAGCCGTTGCCACATCCGAATCCGGTTTGATCCCCATTGATTCATAATATTCGGCTATCAACGTGGAACAGGCTCCCGTGATACGAATATCCTGATACATGTATTCCATAGGGGTAAATGTAGGATGGTGATCAATACATGCTACTTCGTCTCCCACAAAATCCGTGACATTTCCACTATGCTTCTGCGTATCCACACAGATAATATAATCTTCTTCCTGTAGAGCCGGGCGCATCTGTTCATAAGGCAGCATATGGATCTGAAAGGCATCCAACATTTTGGAAGCACTCAGCTTATCAATCCTGCCATCATAACAAAGTTCAGAAGCTACGCCAAAGCTCTCCAGCAGCTTCTGAAGGCCAAAAGCCGAAGCAATCGCATCCGGATCCGGGAAGTTATGAGTCTGGATATAAATTCTGTTTCCTTTGCATAATGTGACAAGATCCATAAAATTACTCATATAATCCCTCCTCAATAAAAATCTCATTCAAATCTATAAGTCTTTTTTATTCACTACTGTAATCAGTAAAATCGCTTACGCCGGGAGAATACCATGGAATGTTCATTGTCCCATCATACAAAAAAATCGAAGGATTCCATTCCAGCACTTCTCCGGAACTATCTACGATTGTCACCTGTGTACCGGGAACTACGTCACTTGGATTTACACAAAGCAGAATTGGTTCACCTTCTTCGCTGCGATAAAGAACCTGTCCAGGTTCCCCATAAAACCCATTGCTTTCATCCATAATCCATTCATTTACAGCCAGAGAGCTTGACATGTCAGCGGGAATAATGCAATAAATTTCATTGCCGCCATCCGGCTGTGCCACATAATTTTCTTTCGGTATCTCCCAGAGGAACGGATAGTCCGACGGATCCGTTTCCTCCAGAAAAGAGGCAATATCCGTACCATACCCTAAAAAGGCGGCCGCACACAAATCACCATTCGTGGCTGCTAAAAGACGTAGATCATCTATCGTATTTGTAAAGGAAAGTCTGCCTTCTGTCGGAATGGGAATATCGCTATATCCAATCGTTTCTCCGGCTTTCGCACGCTCCCCGGGTCCTGGCAGGATATTCCGAAGCCGGTCTCCTGATTTCGTCCGTTCATAGGGCAGATTTTCTTCCTGAAAGGTAAATGGCTCCACCCCGAAATACTCGTCAACAATAACCGGCCTGTCATTTTCTCTATCATAGGTAAATATCCATTCAAACGGCATAGAACCATATGCAAAGCGTTCACTGCGGATATATCCGGACAGTTGATCTCCAACCTGCTCTGCCATATAGATTCCTACATAGATTTCTGGAGGATACGTTTCTTTCTTTTTTGCTGCTTTGAACGTTCCGTCTTCTGAAAAACTTAAAAATACCTCAACGATTTCTCCTTCACTTTCTGTGACGCATCTCCAGAATCCATACAGTTCTGCTCCGGCTGTACATGCCATTTTTGTTTCCAGTATCGGGTGCAGGAAAATATCGGAGGCCGCCTTTGTTAATTGGATGCACTCACCGGAAAAAAATGGCTGTCCTTCGGAAAGCTGCAAATTTTCATCGGCCCATTTTGTCACGATTGCTTTATTGCCTGCTCCCCAGTATTCCCCCTCAAATGAAAAACCGGAAAACGGATATATCATAACTTCAAAATCAATTCTTTTGCTATTTGAACTGCTGTTTTTTATATCCATAGAAAGAATTTCAAGTTCGGCACCCGCATAGTCATATTGTCCAATGTATTCCAGATAAAACTTTCCGTCCATATGGCTTATTTCAAAATATCGTTTTTCCTCCGCGTCATCCGGCTCATAAGTATAAACGCCACAAACCTGGTTGCGGAAAACTTCCTCCACATTGGACGAATCCTCTTCCATATCAATCTGGAAACACTCATCGGAAGCTGTATTCTCTTCACGTGGAATTGTCTTTCCTTCCGGTATGGTTTCGGATGGTGTCTGATTTGTGTTTGCCCCACAGCCGCAAAGCAACAGCAGGATGGCCATAATCACGGGAAGTAAACGAACTGAGCATTTATTTTTTTCACTTTTCACACTCTGCCCCTCCTCTTTTCTACTAAGAGCCAAATCTTTCTATACCGGTTCCTGAACAATTTTCGTATCTTAATCGGAAAACGTCATCTCATCGAAAACCTCCCATACCCTGTCTTCCAGCTCCCATGCCTCTTCTGCCCATAAGTTGAAAGCATACAAATAGATATAGCCATTGGCCTCCGTGGCGTAAACTCTCCAGATGCGGGTATCCTCATTCCATCCTGTGGTAAACTGCACAATATAAACAGGATAACCGGCCCAGCTTAAATTTTCGGTGTAAGTTTCATTTTTTTCAATAGAGAAATCTCTTGTCTCGTAAGCTGACAGGCTTTCTGCGCAGCTCGCGATGTAATCCTCTAAATCTACCTCCGCTTCCTCGCTCATACTGACATAAGCACAATGGATCACCACCGCTGTTCCGCCATTAGTCATATCCTCATAATAGTAACCGCCGTCCGGATTGTGGTCTTCAGAAACAACGGATTCCATATCGTCAAAGGGAAGATATCCGGGAGTCAGCACCGGAATCCTGTCATGTTCCGCTTCTGTTTCACTTCCTCCTCTGAGCACAAAACCGAAACATTCCCGGTCTGCCTCCCGCACCACAAGAGAACCATCCCTGCCGCTTACCTCTATGGCAAAACGCCGCAAATCCCCATTTTCATCTTCATACTGGAAGCCGTACTGGGGAATATCCCCCGCGAAGGAAAGCTCTACTACAAGGGGCCTCTCAAGACGGCCATCAAGTGCAGGCGTCTCTGCATAAGCCTCAAACTCTATATCTCCGGATTCACTTACATCCGCCACAGTAAGAGAAAGCACGCAAAACTCCTCTACCGGATGTTCCGGAATGAAAACGATGCAGGAAAGTCCATCCTTCCCGAAGGCAATGGAACATTCATCATACTCTGCCAGATTCCCCGCTTCCTCCAGCCACTGAACCATAACAGCCGCTTTCTCCGAACCGAAAGCGGAAAATGGGGTCAATGTCAGAGCACCTGCCGGCAGTTCCCTCATCCAAAACTCTTCCTCAGACATATCCGCATCCTCCGATTCCGCAGGGTCCCAGCTCCCTGTAGTGTTATAATAAACCTGGATGTCTCCGGAATCCTCATCGAGATGAGTGAAAAGAAATTCCTGACATTCTAAGGCCGTCCCGTCCTGTGTGATAGAGAATCTTCCAATGCAGCTCTCTGACGCACTGCCTGAACCGGAGTTATAGAAAATTCCATCGCCACAATAGACATACATATTGCGGTACCACCCCTCAAAGACGAATTGGGGCTTGCCGTCCACCAGCGTGTAGACTGCATTCACCATTTGGCCGTACTCCGGCTGGGTGCCTATCATCAATTCCGGAACGCCATCGCCGCTGATATCTTCGATGATGTATCCTATGGCATCCAGCGCACTGTCCCCTGTGTTTCTGGCCGCCTCCGACACTCCCATTCCCCCGGGAACATCGTCATAATCCTCATAAGGATTGGAAATGATCGTGTAAAAGCGCTCCAGTATTTCACCATAAGCCGATGCATCCATCTGCGCTGCTTCCTTCGGTTCTGTTTCCTTCGGTTTCTCCATAAGCGCACCAGGAGAATCTGCCATATCTGAAACCACATCCCCCTGTTTCGCCTCCACATCATCCAGTACAGGCTCAGATTCTCCTGCCCCGCATCCGGATGCCGCAAGAACCACCAACAGGGCAATACACCCTGCAATCATTTTTTTGTAACTACTTTTCATTGTAAAATCCTCCCTTTTCGCAATACGAAAGATGTCATCCAAAAGTCCGCAAGAGCACTGTCACATCTCCGGCCTCGCTTTCAAAAAGCGGATTGCCGCCAAGTTCTGTCACATACAGCAAAGTAATCGGTTCCTCCCCACTGTAATCGGACTCCACATACAGTGCGACTGCCCCCTGCCATACGGGACCGTTGCTGTTTATTCCGTTTCCTACATAGTGATAAACTACCCCCTGTTCTGTAATCCCCAGATAAGTAAAAGAACCGTCAAGCCCTGTGCGGTACTCCTCACCAGGCACATTGTACATCAATTCAAAGGAAAGAAAGCCGTCACTGTCATTCCTCAAAAAAAGCTCCGGGCCATCCTCCACGCCGCTGCCGGTTCCCCAGCTGCAATCCAAAAGATCATATGCTATGTTTCCCATATTGCCCCATATCATTTCACTCAGGTCGATTCTTTCTCCGCTCCCGGTAACGGCGTAAATCATCTGGTAGCCTATCTCGTTTTCGCCCAGTTCAAAATCCTTTACCTGCGCTGCGCCCAGCAATGGTCCGTTGGCGCAGAAATACCCTGCATACAGGCAACCCATGACATTGATATACTCTACACGCCCTTCCTCAGTCAGCAGAAACAGGTATGGTGCCCCCAGCTCGCCGATACCCTCACAGAAAATGCGGGTATAGTCGCCATAGAGTCCATTCACTTCAACTTCTTTCCCATAAGGCACTGTAACCTCATCATATGTGTAATAAGAGGTAGCCGCCAGCAGTTCATTGAAGTAATCCGTCTTCTTAAAACACAAAGTAACATTGCTTCCCTGCCGTTTTACCGTCAGAAAGTCCATGTATTCTACAGTTTCCACATCCATATCTTCCTGTTGGAATTCAGGTGTAATGATCTCATTCAGCCAGTCTGCTCCGACGTGGCTGCCAATGGGAACTATTGTATGCAGCTTGCCGCTGTTATCGATATAAAGAGGCAGATCCATAGTGATATTCCGCTCCGATACCGTAAAAGCCCGTCGTTCCTGATAGGCACCTGCAAGACACCACTCTCCCATCTCGTCCCACTGGTTAAAATAGAGGTTGTCATAGTATTTTGCCGCAGCGCGGCGCAGGGCAGACAGGTATTCCTCCCCGGTCAGGCCTTTCTTTTCAAGAA
>DLAA01000145.1:5838-8587 GCA_002493835.1 Lachnospiraceae bacterium UBA7060
TCACACCTTCCCTCGTGTCATAATTATAAGTGCCATACTCTTCATATCCTCCGAAATACTCGGTGCACAGCAATACCAGGGAAAAAATATCCCCGCTCTGATAAGCCTCGTAGGTGATACTGGCACAGCCTGTCAGCTCCCCTTGTTCTATCTCTTTCAGGCTCCTCTCCACAAGTCCGCCGTATACAGCGGCGATTTCACTGTTGATTTCCGCAGCGCCCGGCGTATCATCGTCAATCTGTGGCACATGATAGGAATATTCGACCACATAATCATACTCTTCGTTTACTATCTCATCATCCACGCTGTAAAGCTCGGTGACAGTTACCTCCCGGCCTGGGTATGCGGTATTCTCACCGCTTTCACCTTCCGCTGCAGTATTCTCACCGCCTTCACTCTCCTCCTGCTTTTGGAAATTCTCTGGCACAGATGAAAGGTTCTTCCCCTCTGTGTTTTCCGTCTGGGAACTTGCCTGCCGCCCGCAGGCTGTCATGACCATCAGCAGCATAGCCGCCATCGATAGTGCGGAAACGGTTCGTTTTATCGTTCTCTTTTGTTTCTTTCCCATATTTCTTATTTCTCCCATAACATTATCCAAAATCGACAGGCTCCGCTGTATCTCCTGTCTGTTCCTCTCCCCGGTTAATCTTCATACATCCATATTATTTCTTCTCCAATACAAAGCTGCAGATAAAACAATTTTTTGCTGTCTTCCGCTTCTTCAGCAACCAAAAAAGCACTGGCACCATATCCGTCGTCCATTTCAATGTCTATACTGTGCTGGCTGTCACAGTACCATGTAAATCCTATTTTCTCGCCATAATAATCCATTTCGCCCGTTTTGTCAGCATGGATTGTTATAGAGACATTTGCTTTTTCTCCGTCAGCATCTGTCCTGGGAAGATAAAAAGAATTACCGATTTCGGGAATTTCTGCATAAACTCCAGTCCAGAATGTCCCTGCCACCACCTGTTCGTCAAAAGGCTGGCTCTCCATCTGCGCATAACAGGGATCAGAATCGTGTTCCTCACCACCATGATTTTCAGAAGTTATCTCTTTATCCCCGGCAACTGCTTCCTCTACGGGGCTTGTCAAAACCCGCCACCACTGGGTTATGCTTTCTCTGTAATTCTCCCCATCGCCAAGGAAACCCTGATATGTCAGATTCTGTACCTCTTTTCCATCCGTTGTAAATAATTTGGAACTGGTATCGAACACATACAGCTCATCCGCACCGTATTCCATATTGAGATAGTCTCCCGTCGATGTATGAAGAAATGTTGGGCGTATGGCAGTATAATCATATATTTCTTCATAAAAATCCCGATAATCAGAAATCCAGTCCAGATTAAGCCAGGCTGTGTCTGCCGGGAGCTCGATGCCGTAGTACCTGGGAGTCTGCGTGTATTCTTCCTTTACAAGCCCCGGCGCACTGTCAAAGGAAATGGTGGCTGTCACAGGATACCAGAAAATCTGCTCTGCCTGAAAATAAAAGGTAATGCTGTCGTACTCAAGAGTCCACTCAAAACTCTCCCACCAATCATTTCCCTCCTCAAAGCAATCCTCCAGGTTCACATAATCATATGATTGATTCCTCCAATCGGGATAACAGTCATCCAGCCTCTTCTCAATCAGCGCAGGTATGGCGCTTACGTCGTTTACCACATCTTTCAGAGAAAGCCTCTCTCCCGTCTCGGTATCAAAAGACGCTGACCGACAATAGTGAAATTCCGTATTTCGAATGTAGGGCATATATCCGCTGCCCTCGAACAGAAGGCTGACTGCATGCTCATCCCCCCGTCTTACCCGCACATCCTCCCATACAAAACAGCTTCCCATCTCATCCACAGATACGCCGTCACCAAGCCCTTCACGCACTCCTTCCACTGCCTCCTCAAAGACGGAAAGACGCTCCTCATACTGCTCTGCCGCCAAATCTTCAAGGGCGCTCTGCAATCCGGGATAGAGCTCCTTTTCGTCATCGGCAAGGCTGATGAGCGGGACGCGGAAACTTCCCAGACAGACATACTCTCCGTCTATCTCATCCTCTCCCCACTGAAGAGCTTCCCCGGAGAGAAGGTGAAGCGTTCTTACTGGGCTGTCCGTATCAGATTGTTCCGCAGCGGGTATTTCCTCCCAGGAATCCGTGACAGGAGATTCCGCCTGAGAATCAGCGTCAGTCTGTTCTTTTTCAGCAGAAGCGGCGGGTTCGCCTTCCTCCGAACCCGCTCCTCTGTTTCCGCAGGCGGTCAAACATAAAACCATCATGAGTGCCAGCAGCATTGCTGAAATCTTTTTCATTTTCATTGCATTTTCCTCCCTCCTGTAACCGGATCCCATCAGAAGACATCCTTTTACGCCCAGGGGTCATCGGCTTTCGGCTGACGGATATCGGTCAGCAGGTACTGCTCCCACAGGCACCACTGTCCGTCTGCCTTTTTCCGAAGTTTAACAGGACGGGGACTGTCCGCACCGCCGCAGGCGATATAGAGCCTCGCATATCCCTGCTCATCAAAGGAATGAGCGTCCGAGGTGACCGTCACGGTATAGGGCTGGGAAGGAGTGTAATCGTTCTCCGGTTTCGCACCGCCGAAGTAAGAGAAGATGATATAATTGCGGGCTCCTCCCCGGAAACGATCCTTGATAAAAGAAATATCCTGACCGGTCAGCGGACGAGGCCCGCGCAGGAAATTCAGTAAATCTATTCCCACAGCCTGATCTGCAGCAAAGGCGCACAGGGCGCAGACAG
>DLAA01000046.1 GCA_002493835.1 Lachnospiraceae bacterium UBA7060
GTGTTTACCTTAACTACATTGTTTCCGTAGAATGCCGCCTCGATAATAGAACGGGTCTTGGAAAAACCAGCCTTGCCGGCGCCAATCTCGGAAATGGGATAATACGCTTTTGTTGCCATTTTACGTTCTCCTCCTTAAAATTGTATTGGTTCACGGAATACTGAGACAATACCCAGTATCCCGAACTTCCCCATCATGTACATCTATCCGTACACCTTTAACATTATCTCAAACAGCCTCAGAAAAGTCAATAGACCAAAGTGCGCTTCGCGCAGCTTCTTACAGATTCAGAACAGCGTCATGAGAGACTTCCTATGATCCATCTGCCGCCTCAGCATACTTATCCGATATTGTCCCATCACTTCCTCCTCTTTCTTTTTGGAGATCGCTTTAGGAAAGTCCAAATCCTCAATGCGGTTTCTGGAGGAAAGCCGATCAATCGCAGATAAATCATTAAAATTGCGAGCATGCTCCAAGGCATTCGTGGCAGCGCCCAGGCTGCTTCTTCGCTCTGACACCATATCAATTGCTTTATCTATAGTATCTAAGCTGAAGTTCTTTGAAGTAACATCCAGATCTGCAATGCCAAGAGCCTCCAATGTGGAATTCTCCATCTGAATATGCATGCTGCTGCCCGTGGGAGATGTTGCAACAGCCATATCTGCCATGCTTCCGTCCAAGAGCTTTTGCTCATTAAAGGAAGTGTCCCTGGCCAAAGACTCAATGCCTTGCTTCATCTGATCAATTTCACTCTGATAAACATGCTTATCTGCGTCAGAATTGATACCATTCATGGATTTCACCGCAAGTTCTCGGATTCTCTGCAGATAATCCGACATGCCGCCCAGAGCACTTTCTGCCACATTGCTGGCTCCTATAGCCATCCCCGCGTTTTCTGAGCCCACTTTAAGTCCCGTCTCCTGCGTACGCATTCTCTGCGCAAGGGCAAGCCCCGCCGCATCATCTTTCGCCTCATTGATCCGTTTTCCACTGGCAAGCTGAGAATATGTCCGGAACACACTTTTTTGAGATGATACTGCACCCATGTTCATATCAATCGCTCCTTTCTCTTACTATTGCCCGAATTATCACTCTTGTATTTAATTTATTATACCGCCGCCGATTCAAAAACTCAAACGAAAAATAAAGAATAAAGCTCTCAAATTGTTAACATAATATTAAAAATTTGTTAAATTACCATTTTTACTTGTTTCCGTCCCTTTTTTTATGGTATCATGGATGGTAGTGTAGTCGGTGCAAGGGAAAGCCGTCCCCTGCACCTTTTTTTCACTCAGCCACAATGAAATATCAGTTTTCTGAAAAAGGAGGTACATATATGGAGCAGAATACTTTTTCTGAAATTACCCCCGAAATTGTACGGCTTGCTAATATGAGCAAAGAAGCCGGCATTATCGATACGGAACTTTTCACAAAATTTGACGTCAAACGCGGACTTCGCGACTTAAACGGTAAAGGCGTGCTGGCAGGTTTAACAAACATTTCCGATGTGCGCGCCAACAAAATTGTGGACGGCGTGCAGGTTCCCACCCACGGACAGCTCTTTTACCGCGGCTACAATGTAAAAGATCTGGTAGAAGGCTTTTCCGCCGACAACCGTTTTGGCTTTGAGGAGGTTACCTACCTTCTCCTCTTTGACAAACTGCCAAATGGGGAAGAACTGGCAAGCTTTACGAAACTTTTAAACAGCTATCGCTCTCTGCCCACCGGCTTTGTGCGCGATATTATTATGAAAGCGCCCAGCAATGATATGATGAATACACTGGCAAGATGCGTTCTCACACTCTACTCCTACGACGACAGAGCTGATGATACCTCTCTTCCAAATGTGCTCAGACAGTGCTTACAGTTAATTGCCCTCTTCCCTATGCTCTCCATCTACGGCTATCAGGCCTACAATCATTACCACAACGGAGAAAGTCTTTACATACATCAACCACAGCCTGATCTGTCAAACGCAGAAAATATTCTGCATATTCTGCGTCCCGACAACAAGTACACACCCTTGGAAGCCAGAGTTCTGGATATTGCCCTGATCCTGCATATGGAGCACGGCGGAGGTAACAACTCTTCCTTCACCACTCATGTTGTCACCTCGTCCCTGACAGACACTTACTCCGTCATCGCAGCGGCTATCGGCTCTCTGAAAGGTCCCCGCCACGGCGGCGCCAATATCAAAGTTGTAAAAATGTTCGAAGAGATGAAGCAGGAAGTCTCCGACTGGAGTAATGAGGGACAGGTAGCAGACTACCTGAAGAAACTTCTGCACAAAGAAGCTTTTGACCATGCAGGACTGATTTACGGCGTTGGACATGCCGTGTACTCAAAATCCGATCCTCGTGCGGTCATCTTTAAATCCTTCGTAGAGCGTCTTTCCAATGAAAAGGGCCTGCATGAAGAATTTGCCCTCTATAATCTGGTGGAACGGCTTGCGCCGGAACTCATTGCCGGCGAGCGTCCTATCTACAAGGGCGTCAACATCAACGTGGATTTCTACTCCGGTTTCGTCTACAGCATGCTGAATCTGCCGATGGAACTTTACACACCTATCTTTGCCATCGCCAGAATTGTGGGCTGGAGCGCCCACCGCATGGAAGAATTGGCAAACAATGGAAAAATCATCCGTCCTGCCTACAAGACTATCTGCGTTGACAGAGATTATACTGCACTCCAAAAACGTACAAGCTGACACGTTCGACATAACATTTTTCCCTAATGGTTTATGCTGTCAAAGTTCCCATTAGGATAAAGGTCAGTTAAAAAGAACATCGCCCTGACAACATTTCGTCAGAAAACGATGTTCTTTTCTATTTTTGTATATTTTACACACTTGGTGTGCATCCTGCTAATTACTTAATCACCCGTGAGACGGAATTGCATAGTAACTCCGTCTCACCCGATCTTTAAGAACTGTTTTACAACAGACTTCATCTCTGTCTTATCACAGACAGTGTCATGTAAAACGGGCGCTGTCCGAATTTCCTCGATAGCTTTCGGCACCGCCACATTTCCAATGCGGGAAAGTTCGTCAATCAACTCGAAATCACTCATTGCATCATACTTTGGATCAATGGCGTTCATAACGCTCCTGGTAAATTTGAAAGGACTTGCGGTGGAAGCAATCACCGTCTTCGTCTCATCCTTGGTGTCTGCTTTATACTTCTGATACACTGCGCTTGCAACCGCTGTGTGGGTATCCAGCACATAGCCGGTATTCTCGTACATGGATTTGATCCGTGCCGCAGTCTCCTTCTCATCAGCAAAGCTGCCATAAAAATCAGCAAGCTGCACTCTCATGTCCTCGGTAATGCTGTAACATCCTTTTTCTGAGAGGGCTTCCATCAACTCCGCATTTTTCTTCGTGTCATTTCCTGCAATACGGTAAATCAAACGCTCTAAATTACTGGATATCAGAATATCCATAGAGGGCGAACTGGTCAGTTTAAATTCCCGATTTCTGTCATAGCTTCCCGTAGAAAAGAAATCGTAAAGAACCTTATTCTCATTAGAAGCGCAGATCAGCTTGTTAATCGGCACACCCATATTTTTTGCATAGAAAGCTGCTAAAATATTGCCAAAATTGCCAGTGGGAACCACCACATTGATTTTTTCCCCCTCTGCAATCTTCTCCTCCTTCAATAGTTTTGCATAGGCATAGACGTAATAGACTACCTGAGGCACCAAACGGCCAATGTTGATAGAATTAGCAGAGGAAAACTGTAAACCATTAACCGACATCGCATCTGCCAGTTCCTTGTCATTAAACAGCTTCTTTACACCTGTCTGCGCATCATCAAAATTACCGTGAATACCTACAACAAAAGTATTATCACCCTTCTGAGTCACCATCTGCTTCTCTTGAATGGGACTTACGCCGTTCTTCGGGTAAAAGACTATGATCTTGGTGCCCTTCACCCCGGCAAATCCTGCCAGAGCCGCCTTGCCCGTATCACCAGAGGTTGCCGTGAGAATGACAATCTCATTTTTTACCTGATTTTTCTTTGCGGCCGTAATCATCAGATGTGGCAGAATCGAGAGGGCCATATCCTTAAAGGCTATCGTCGCTCCGTGAAAAAGCTCCAAGTAAAAAGCACCCTCCGCCTCCACAAGAGGCACAATTTCTTCCGTGTCAAACTTTGAATCATAGGCGCGGGCAATACAACCCTTAAGCTCCTCTTCCGTGAAATCCGCTAAAAACAGCTTCATAACCTGGTACGCAGTTTCCTGGTAGCTTTTATCCGCAAATTCCTTTATGGAACAGGGAAGCATCGGGATATGATCCGGGACAAATAGTCCTCCATCCTCCGATAATCCTTTTAAAATGGCTTGGGATGCCGTAATCTGTTTTTCTCTGTCCCGCGTGCTGCTGTATAATACTTCCATTCTTTCAACCATACCTTTCATCTTTTGGCACCGCAGAATAACACTCAAAACCTGCGTGTACATTTCCAACGCGTACAGCTTAACACACTTTTTTATCCCGCGCAATAGCCCTACAGGAAGAACTCATGATTCCCGTAAGAAAAAAGTCTGGTAAGTTTTCTGTCAAACCATTTCAGTCTGTCCGAATCTGCCTTCTCGCGGGCGCAGAAATACAACGCCCCTTGAGAAATATCTTCTCCATACAAAGCGCGTTCCACCGCTGCTTTCGTGTCTTCGCTGACACGGACATTCTGATATCTGCCATCCACAGTCGGAGAAAACTGAGCAATTCCCTGTTCCTTCTGCATAACAACATCACATACTGTATCCGGAAACAACTCATTGTTCACTCTGTTTAAAACTACATTAGCCACCAGAAGCTTGCCGTTCTGATCCTCACCACCTGCCTCCGCCTCTACGATCCGAAGAAGTGCATCGTAATCCTTGTCCGATAACTGATACTTCTTCGTTTTCTCTAATATTTCATAATCCACAACTCTCTGTCCTGAGGAGACACTCTCAAGCATTTCCACAAAGCTCTTTTTGTCTTCCTCCATCGTTGTGTCCAGATACTCCATGCGAAAAGCAGGCTTGGCTGATATCCGGTCGATCTTTAGCTCCCTGACGCAGACCCACGACGAAAGTAATGTCATGCCTGTCAGGAGGAAGCCTGTTATATATTTCCTGTACATATCTTCTCCTTAAATATGCCTTTATAGAACATGGCTGCATTAAGATTTCGATACCACTACTTCCACCAGTATTTTATGCGGGAAACAGGAAAAATATTTCTAAATTTGTTTTTTTTCTCAAAAATGGTACAATTAGAGAAAAGGAGGGAAAATTCATGAACCATCCATTAACAGGCGTTTACGCGGCAAAACGCAGGGACGGATCCACCTATTTTCGTGCATCATTAACTTATCGCAATAAACATATCAGTCTCGGCAGCCATGACGACAAAGAGAGCGCGCACAAGATTTATCTCGCCGCTTCTGTACTCTTAAAGGACTCTTCCATCCGGCTCGAAAACTATTCAGAGGAATCTCCTCTCACCTTCACTAAATGGGTTTGTCTGATCAATTTTCGGGACAACGGCATCTATCTTTCTTCACCCATTTATATCCGTCCTCATTTTTTTTACTACTTTTTTTCACCAAATGAGTATTTTATCTTCGACAAAGATGATCTATTTTACTATTCCTCACGCAAAATATCACGCCGCGGCGGACACTATTTCGTTGCTGACTACGGAATGCAGATCAATATTATGAGTCGTTATGGAATCAAAAACTATGCTGTGGAGGGCCGGGATTACCGATTCATCAACGGCAACAGCAGCGATCTTCGATACGAAAATATCGAAATTATAAACCGCTTCCACGGAGTAAACGCTGTCCAGGAGAAAGGGCGCACTCTTTACCAGGTAAAAATTCACGTAAAAGGAAATGTGAAAGTAGGCACCTATGAATCCGAGATCGAGGCTGCCATCGCCTACAACAAAGCTATCGACCTGTTAAAAAAAGCCGGCGTAGACAAGGCTTACACCCCCAATTATATGGAGGGCATTTCCCCCGATGTCTACGCCGCTCTCTATGCATCTATTCCGGTTTCTCCCCGCCTTTTAAGGAAACGCTGATTTCATCAACGCTTCCTTATATTACCGTTCTGCATAACTGATAAAGCAGATATTTAAATCCGCCCCTCCGTCTATCCCATTGACTACGCCGTCCGTATTGTACTGCCACATGGAGTAGAGATAAGGGTAATCTGGAATCTCCTCCTCCTGGGAAAGCCACACGTCATAATCCTGCAGCTTTGTTAAATCCACTTCCTTGATCAACCATTCCTTGTCTCCATAAATCATGGGTACATAGCCAGCCGCCTTTACTGCCTCCATAAAACTTACTGTCACAGCCGTCTTATCCTCTCGGCTAAGTCCCTCTATCCTGGATTTATCGTTGGATACGAAGCCCATATTAAAAGCGATAGGATATTTTACATGTGTCCTGTATGGTTCCAGATTCTGCATCACAAAATTTGCCTCCTGAATGGCTTCATCCTGAGTAATCGCCTGAGAATAAAAATAAATACCTATGTCAAGCTGGGCATCAATTGCGCCCTCAATATTCTCTTTAAAATTCTCATCCAATGTGATCTGTCCTGTACTATACCCCCGGCTTCCCAGACGAATCATCACATAGTCCACTCCCGCCGCTTTGATACTAGGAAAATAAACCTTCCCTGTGTGTTTGGAAATGTCCACTCCCACATAGGAGGTCTTTCTACCGTTCTCCATATAGCGTTTCAATCCGGCTTTGTCCTCCATCTTTGTAAAATCCAATGTATTTTTTGTCAGATAAGGATTGATCAAAACCCACTCTTCTGTGCCATCGCGGTTCGTAATCAGCGTATGCCTTCCATCTGTGGCCGGGTCGTTTCGCTGTTCCTCCTCCTTCTGCCTGTCAGCCTCCATCTCCCGTTCTGCCTTCTCTGTATAGGGATTTTTGGATACCACATTGCCCGTCTCTTCCGTTTCGGCCGCCTCAGACATTTCTTCTTCCGTCTCCTCCGGGTACATATCCCAGAAATCCAGATCTTCCGCTCGAAGTTTCGGTTTTTCCGACGGTTCCTCCTCAGCGGCAGGCTCCTCCTGCTTCGCCGCCTCCTCTCTCTGCTCCTGTACTTCCTGAAGATATTCACTGCCGCCTCGCTTGTTGTCATTGCTTTTGAACACGGCAAACAGGACAATCAGGACAAAGGCAGATACACCGACCACCATATAAATCAGGAAAGGACCCACGCCGCCCCCTCTTTCCTCTTCTCCCGGTAACTTCATATTGTATTCATTCCTTTCTGGTAGAAAACTCAAATAAATATTGTATATTTTCATACTAAGATATGATACCATGATATCTGGGAAATGGCAAATTTACAATGGGCCAAAACCCTGCACTGAACTTTTACTTAAAATCAACTTTTGGAGGTACTTTACCATGAAAGACTCCATTCGTGAAAGTCTCAGTTACTGGGGCTTGTACCGAAAAATATTTCAAGTCAAAAAAATGATAAAGCCGCAGGCCGTATCCTTTGGGAATGGCAGACAGCAATATTTCTTATATTATGAACCAGAACACATCGCAAGCGATAAAGTGATAATCTGGGTTCACGGCGGCGGCTGGAATGCCGGCTCACCGAAACTGTTTGATTTTGTCGGACAGTGCGTCGCGAAAAACGGATATCGTTTTTTCTCTCTCGGATACAGACTGTCGCCAAAGAACAAATACCCCTGTCAGATCGAAGATGTGTGCATCGGTTATCAGACGGCAATCACTTTTTTAAAACGAAAGGGCATTGACCATGCAAAGATCATTATTTCCGGCCCGTCTGCCGGAGCGCATTTATCCGCCATTCTTTGCTATAGCCAAAAGGTAAAGGCACAATATGGCGTTGATCTATCCAATGTGATCGGATTTATCGGCGTCGGCGGCCCCTACAGCTTTTCCGGAAAACAGTCTCTCTCCGTCAGACTTCTGCTTAACCAGTTGTTTGCAAAAGGCTATGACAGAACACAGGGCGAACCCTGTTCTCTTATGGAAAAAAGCAACATTCCCATGCTGCTGATACAGAGCAGGCACGACGGCTTGATCTCCTATTCCTGCGCGGAGGATTTTTACCACAAAGCGCAGGCCCTCGGAAATAAGTGCGAGCTCTATTCCGTTGTGGACAAAAAGAATACCCACTCCTGGTACACGGCGGGGATGTTTTTGGAGACGCGGGAAACAAATCAGGGGCTGGATAAGTTTTTTACGTGGATTGAAAAGATATGACAAATTGCGAATAGATGCTTGCAAAACTCTTTTATGGTTATTGAGATTGTAATATTGAGATGAGTTTTGCAAGTATCCTCTAAATTTCAACTTATGACAGGAAAACAAATCATATGAAATCATGTTACAAAGTGAATCAAAAAGCTCCCATATTACACCATATTGTCTCCCTAATCCTATTTTTTGCCTTAACACCGTCCTTGCTGATTGGATGCACCCGGAACACGGAACCCATCTCCCGGACGGGCTTTTACTTCGACACGGTGATTCAGATTACTCTGTACGACACGGAGGATGAGGCGGTTCTGGACGGATGTTTTGCTCTGGCGGAAAAATATGAGAACCTTTTCAGCGCCACAAAGGAAGGGTCTGATGTGTGGAACATCAACCACGGAAACGGCGAAACTATCACCGTATCGGAGGAGACCGCGGCTCTTCTTGCAATGGCCGCAGACTATGCCAACATCACGGAAGACGCCGTCGATCCCACCATCCGCCCGGTAAGCGAACTGTGGAATTTCGGCTCCAACATGGAGGCTAAAGTGCCGGAGGATGCCGCTATCAAAGAGGCACTCTCCCATGTCTCCTGCAGCGCCATCCGCTTTGGCACTGCTCCCGCAGAGGAGACAGGTGAATCTGTCTATCGCACTGTCACCCTGGCTGACCCCGAGGCCGCCGTCGACCTAGGGTTCATTGCCAAGGGCTATATCGCGGACAAAATGAAAGAATACCTGCTCTCGCAGGGTGTTAAAAGCGCCTGCATCAGTCTGGGCGGCAACGTGCTGGCTGTCGGTGAAAAGCCGGACGGCTCCCCCTTCCGTATCGGCATTCAGGAGCCCTTCGCCGAGACCGGAAAATCTCTGGAAACTATAGAGATCAAGGATGCTTCCGTAGTGACCTCCGGCATTTACGAGCGCTGCTTCTACGATGAAGACGGCGTGCTTTACCATCACGTTCTTGACACCGCCACGGGCTATCCGGTGGACAATGAATTGGCCAGTGTGACAATTATATGTTCCTCCTCCGTGCGTGCAGACGCTCTCTCCACATCATGCCTCTGTCTTGGGTTAGAGAAAGGACGCCGACTGCTTGATGCGGAGAAGGATGTGGCCTATCTGTTTGTTACGCGGGACAGAGTGCAGTACACTTCGGAAAATTTCCCGTAAATCCACATCCGTAAGCAGTGGTTTGCTGATGCCTCCATCTTAACATTTAACGGGATTATAAATATTAACTTGCCTGCTGTTCCATGTGACTTTCACTCATGCACTCCCGAAAAACCCTGCTGAATAAAAACGGCAGAAATACGATTCCATTAATGACTAACAACATCAGCACGTCCTTCCATCCATATACATGATTTCCCAGGTCCGCACTTCCAGTCAGTACCATTGCCATGTTATTATTAATATAATGCATTACAACTGGCACCCATATATTTCCTGTTTTCATATATGCATATCCGAAGAATACAGCAAGTGTAATACAGGTAACCTGATGTATCAGAATACTATAAATCCATGTTTTCGGACTGTAATAAAAAATATTAATCGGAATATGCCACAATCCCCAAACAACACCGAGCAAAATCACACCCCTCTTTATGCCAAAACGTTTCTGGAACAATGGCTGCATGAAAAACCGCCATCCATATTCCTCTCCCCAAAAAGAATTGTATGACAAGAAAAAAATTATCGGCAAAACAGCCATCATCATCCACGTTGAGGGATCTGCAAATAGGACTGCCACTTCATTCACGCTTCCGTCCGTCATTCCGGCAAGTATCAGTCGGGCTATGTACAGCATCAGAAACAACAGCATCATCCATAATGACATCCCTGCATGGTGTCCCCAAAAACATAAGCCAAAGCGCTCCCTCACGTCCTTTTTCTCGCAAAGCAGCATGATCCAGCCGATCACGCTTCCTGCAATAAGCACATAATTCTCAATCAGATAACACATTGCAGGCGATGTAAATATTCCACCAATCGTTAAAACAACTGCCGCCCCTGTCGTCACCAAATGCGTCACAAAGTACTTAGACGGCAGTTTCTCTCCCTTGTCAGCTGTAAATATTCGTGCCAATATGACTCCTGCCGCCGGATACATCATCTGCGCCAGCGGAAATGAAGTCACATCATTTCCCTTATAATAACTGATTCCCATGAAAATTCCCATGAAAATCGTCATGCCAAAATTTGCTGCTGCAAAAATGATAAATTGTTTTTTCTCTTTCCTTGTCCATTCTTTCACTTTTCCTTACTCCTATAACAATACCGTTTACAAGTTCCATCTTAATCGAGTTGAAAAAGTTTGACAAAAAACGCGGTATACCGAACAAACAACCGTTCTCTCAAACTCTATGCAACATGTTAGCAGATTGATTTTCTAAATACAAGAAGTTTTATAACAAACAACTTGAAAGAAGGAAATTCGCAGGATATCTTAAAAGTAGGGAAAGATTAACCAAAATATGTTTTATTCTATAGGAGGTTTCTCATCCCCGCATCCGCCTTGCCCAGCTCCTGACAGCAGGCTGCAGACACAAAATGCCGATTGTCAGAGGCACCCAGATCAGCAGATAGGGCGACCAGATATAATGCCCGAACAGATGAAAGGTGTTGGTGCGGAAAATATCAGCGCCGCTCCCAACCAGAGGCAGCAAGTCAAACGCCTTCTGCAGCCAATAGGGCGAAAAATCCCTCACTGCCATCGGCCCGTATGCCACTGCCAGACTCAAAAGAAGCGACAGCACATGATTCTTACAGCAGGCCGAAATCAGCATAACTACGCCCGCAAATCCCACCGCACCAAGCAGTGTAAAGACAAACTCATAAACCTCCGCCTGCAGCATATTCATGGGCGCAATCGCAATCATTTTTATTGTCTGGATGGGCATATCCCAACCTTCTGTTCCCAGATAAACAAGCTGCAATACGATCATCCCAACAGCCACAATTGCGAAAAATTCCAGCGTAAAGAAAAGCCCCGTGAGAATTTTGGCAGCCGCAAGTTTTCTCCAGCCATTTCTCGTCGTCAGAATCAGAGGACTTGTATTGTCATGCCATTCCCCGGCAAACAGAGACGACAGGACAACGGCCAGGAATAACGCCATCACTGTCCCCAAATCAGCTACCATACTGCCAAGAACAGCAGACCACCCTTCCACCCATTTCCACGAAAAAGGTTCCTGCACCTTTTCATCGATCTGTAAGAGATATGCCCTCTCCCCGCCTATCTGTCCACTTACGTCAAGAAAGGTATGAAGCGCCTTTTTTCTTCTCTCATAAAGCCCGGTGAGCTTGTCAGGCTCCACATAACAGCTCATGATCATAACGTAGCGCATTTCTTCCTGTTCCAATTCCGGATAGAGTGTGCTGAGCATGCTGTTCACTATCTCCCATCCCGTATTCTGGTATGTTTGACGGGTTTCTCTATTTTCCGATCCCTGCGTTTCTTTTTCTTTCTTCAGAGCTGCGTTAAGACGCTGATAATCTCTGACCCATGCCTGCAATGTCTCGTCTGTCAACTCCCCATATTTGTGAAAATAATCCTGACAGCTCCTTATGTTCTCATATCCGTCGAAGTTTCTACCGTCTAAATTGTCTTTCCTGCTTCCGAACACGCCCCACTGATACACTAGAAAGCTCCCGAATACCACGCAGTAAATAAAACATAACAGGACACAGATTCTGGTACTCTTTTTTCTCCACAATTTTTTATGTTCCAGCCTGAATAATTCCATTCTTAATCCCTCCCTTTCTTCCGGCTCCCGCCTTGTACTTACGAATGAGCAGACTCATTCGCGAAAACTTTGCAGATACAGGTCTTCCAGAGTCGCCTCGCAGCAAACCGCCTCCATCGCCGGTCTGTCGTCCGATAAAATGCGCAGAATCACCTGCTCCCCCTCATGCCGCAGATTGGCAACCGATGCTTTTTCCTGCCACTGTGCTGCCTCCGCCGGGGACACGGCCAGCTCCCAGACCTTCCCCGCCGCTTGTTTCGTCAGTTCCGGCACCGTGCCCTGCGATACCAGCTTTCCTTTCCTCATAAGCAATACCTCATCCGCGATGGCCTCAATATCCGACACGATATGGGTGGAGAGAATCACAATTCTGTCCTTGGCATAATCGGAAATCAGATTGCGGAAACGCACCCGCTCCTTCGGATCAAGCCCTGCCGTCGGCTCGTCCAGAATCAGAATCTTCGGATGATTCAAAAGTGCCTGTGCAATCCCCACACGCCGTTTCATCCCTCCCGAAAAAGCCTTAATTTTCTTTGTCTCCACGTCTTGTAACCCTACAATCTCCAACAGTTCCCTTACCCGCTTCTTTGCCTGATCCCTCGGAATGCCCTTGAGGGCTGCCATATATAGCAGAAACTCTCTGGCTGTATAATTGGGATAATAGCCGAAATCCTGTGGCAGGTATCCCAATAAATCCCTGTAATCGGCGCCCATGGCACTCACCTCCATGCCATCCAGAAACACCTCCCCGGATGTGGGCTCCAAAATAGCACACAGCATGCGCATAAGCGTCGTCTTTCCCGCGCCGTTCTCTCCCAGAAGCCCGTACATCCCCGGTCTCAAAGCCGTACTGACACAGTCCACCGCTATTTTCCTGCCATAATGTTTGGTCAAACGGTCAATCGATAATTCCATAAGGTTTTCCCTCCCTTTTCATCTCCCATATCAAACAGAGTTCTTTCCCGAAAAATCCTGCGAAAATAACAAACAGGACAATCCAAAGTCCTGCCGCGGATGTTTCGTACAGCCAGGGCAGCGCTTTCGCTGATAGTCCCCATCCCACGCAAGAGCCTGCCATGGCCACTGCACAGACAGATATCCTTTCCTTCCGCCGCAGTCTGATCAGTCGCAGCATAGCGGACATACAGACCAGATACGGCACCAAACTGTACAAAACCATCTGCCCCATATTTTCACGGGAATTCTGCAAACGCATAATCAGACACAAAAGCACGGTGATGCATATCAGATTTGCCCCTCCTGCAAGAATCAGCTTGGCGAGTATGATTTCCACCCCCGATGTCCTTGTCACCGCCTCCATCTCGCCCATTTTGTAAAACTGGCTGCGAAACAACACCGGCATGACGACCAGCGCAAACAACGGCGTAAAGACAGGAATGTAATGTGATACATTGTCCATATATCCCACCTGCAGACAAATCACAAACAGCACCCCCGCCTGCAGACCGAAGATGGCCAGTCCCTCAAACCGCAAAACATCCGACAAAAACTGCCAGAATCCCGTTCTCTCCTCTTCCCCGTATCCTCCCTGCCCGCGCATGATCTCTATGCATCCGGCAGCGGTCTCTTCTATTTTGTCAGGGCTCCCTTCCTCCCCCTGACGCAAAGAGCTTTGCAGATATTCCTCTATTCTCCTATCTCTCATCCCCAAACTCCTTTTTCATAATCTGCAGCGCGTTCCTGACCCGGCTCTGCGCCGTCCGCATGCTGCATCCCATCACCTTTGCAATCTCCGAAAACCCAAGTTCTTGACCAAACCGGAGAATCACTGCCTCCCTCTGCTCCTCCGATAAAACACCGAGAAGATGCCGAATCTCCTCCCTGTGTTCCGCCTGTGCCATTTCGTCCCGTCCGCCTGCAATCTCCTCCGCATCCTCCAGAGAATAAAAAGGCTTTTTTCTGCTCTCATCAATGCACAGGCGGTTGGCGATTGTGTACAAATAGGCTTTAAATTTCTTTCTGCCTTTGTATCTTGGCAGACTCTGAAACAGCTTAAAAAAAGTTTCCTGCGTCAAGTCTTCCGCTTTTTCCGGGATAGCGCAATGCCAGCCGCAGTATCGCAGAATGGCAGCGTAATAGCGGTCAATCAATTCTCTTGCCGCGGCCTCATCCCCGCCTTTTATTTTATCAATCAATTCGTCGTCGCTCACATTTTGCCGCCCCTTTTCTCTTAAGATGCCTGTCTGTATAACATTTCACAGAAGCTGTAATCTTTGGCAACGCCAATAAGAATTACAAAGTAATTCTTGCGACGCAGATTGCTGAATCTGCGTCTGTATATAATAACGAAGCAAACTCTCTAAAGGATCAAATCTATCTCTACCCTCATAAAAAAAGGTAAAGGATTTTCCTCTACCTTTTCTCCCATTTTATCGTTAACCTCCATATCGGACGCTGTCGTGTCTCGTCCGCGAGGATTCTTTCATTGCGATAAACGCTGAGAAGCAGCCCGATCAACACTGCATAGGTAATTCCCGTACCCATGCTGTAGGACACAAAGGGAAACTGCATAGCGCTCACAAGATAATATCCCGTATTGATCAATACCCCTTCCAGACAATTCAACAGGATAACCATGAAGCTGGCAACGGACAACATAAATCCGAGCTGGTTTTTCTGGCGCCTTGCAATCTGAAATGCCCGCACAGCTACGGCCGCAAATGCTGCGACTAAAGCTACGCCCGCCAGAATCCCATATTTACACACCAGTTGCAGCAGGATGAAAGGCTCATTGACATATGGCCCGATTAAACTGTCACTTAACAATAGACTGTTATCGGCGGCGCCGATCAACCTTGCCATCCCCCATTCCTGCCTAAGCCACAGATAAATATAACCGGCTTCTTTTGCATATTGCTCCGGATTCAACCATGCCAGCAGACGATCTGTCCGATATCCGTGCCGGAAAAAAACGATATTTATAACCACCAAAACCGCCGGCAATAACATCAGCACACCTGCCATAATCGCCGCCATAGTCCTCCTGCGCACCAAAAACCACCCTTTCGCCACTGCTATGACAAGCAGAACCGTACACATCATATAAATACTCGCCGCAGCCAGCGTTCCGGAAAAGAATTGTGCAAAACACCCAATCACCACCTGCATCCCCATTGCCCACATGATCGCGCGAGTTCCCCTTTTTCTCAACCGATACAGGATTCCCGCAAAAATAGGCACATATAGGTAACTCAGCATCATGCCGGAAAATCTTCCCTCCCGCACAAAAAATATTTGACCGGTCAATAAGGCAATAGTGACAAATACGCTGATGCCGTAAGCATACCGCGCAATAAAGCTATAATCCAGAAAATACATACCGGCCATCACTCCAAAGGAAAGAAGCAAAACGACACATTGTCCCGCCATATATTCCGGATGCTGCCACAAATCCCCCACTTGCAAGATGAGGAAGAAACCTGCTATATGAAACAAAAATGCCATCCCGATCAGTTTGTAATCTATCTGTGGGCGATGGATCCTGTCCAGTTCCAGGCCCACTTCCACCGGATCTCCCATCTCCCGCACCGCTTTTTTGACCGCTTCCTCGTGGGACTCACCCTTCGCTTCATAGGCCGCCGCCTGATCCGTTATATGGTCGGAAAGTTCTCTTGCAATACCGTCTCTCGCTCTGACGCATCTGATCTGTTCCGTGGCATTCCTGATATAAGATTCCTTTGTCGTCCGAACGCCTCCCCCAGCACGTGAACCACGGCGGTCTGATATTCCTTCCACTCTTCCATTCTGGATTTCAGATATTTTCTTCCAGCCCTGGTGATACTGTAATATTTGCGCTGTTTGCCATTTACCTCGTCCTCATAGGAAGTCAGGTAATTTTTCCCCTCCAAAGAATGCAGCAGCGGATAGAGCGTTCCCGCTTTCAGCACAAAAACATTTTCGGACTTCTCCTGCAAGGTCTCGATCATCTCATATCCGTACATATCCTTCTCTTCCAAAAGGCGCAGGATCAGCATGGAAGTGCTTCCCGAGATCAACGCTTTGTCTATCGCCATCTTACCATCTCCTCTTATATAGATCATCTATATACCCATTATATATAGATAATCTATATATGTCAAACTATTTCTATTCCAGCGGGTCATGCAGCAAATGCATTGCGCGGGTGTGAAAAGTAACGTGACAGTTTGCAGACATTTGACCACTGCCGCGAGATTATAACTCCCGCAGCTTAGCTTCGCCGCAAATTTAATGCCCCGTCAGCTTACTGCGGGGTATTTGACTGCCAGTCAATCCACTCTACATCTTCTCCCTCATAAGCCGCAATATCCGCCCTGTTCGCCTCCGTAAAACGTCTGGCTTCCATGGGCTGTCCTTCCACAGTATACGTATAGAATGTCATTTCAAAGCCGTCATAGTCCCGCGTCTCCCAAACGTAACCATAATCGTACACTCCAAACGCAATATTTCTTGTATGTGTCTCAAACACGTCAAAACACATAAGCTCATCATTATATATTCCTAAAATATACATTAGCTCGCTCGGATTGGAACATATTTTAAATATAAGCTCCGGACTCCCATCGTCATTTACATCCACATAAGCATACTTTTTCCATACGTCTTCAAATTCGGATTCATAATTTTTATCATCCATAACGGTCAAATCCATACCTTCCACATATGGATTAGGTACGCCGATTTCGTTTTTCAGAAAAGCTTCATACATTTCATCCGCATCATCAATCGGTTCCATAATAAGCTCCTTCGCATCCATCCACGCCTCTTTCGTGTCCTCTGTCTGCCCGCACGCAGAAAGCACAAGAATGACCGAGCCTGCCGCCAGCACTGTCTTCACTTTTTTCATCAGATACTCCTCCCCACTTACAACTTTCTCGCTTTAAAGCACATAGAAATCGGACACATTCTCGCCTTTCTTGCTTTCGTGCTCATATCCGTCGAATCCTCCATGCTCTCCCGATCGTTCTGCTCCACCATCCGCTCAACAACAAATCCGGCATCCGCCAACGCATTGATATACGTTGATATTTTTCGGTTGCACAGAATGATTTCACTGTCATGGACAGGCATTTTAAAATAGGATTCATCAAAATAGCTTCTTGTGAATATCAGTTTATCATCTTCAATCACATCCCGTTTCTCACAGGACCATGCCACGCAATAATTTAATGTATGATGCCAGCTAAAAACAAAAATACCGTCCTTTTTCAGATAGGATGCTATTTTTTGAAATGTTCCTTGCAGATCCGTTGTCCAACCTATCCCATATATAGAATACACATAGTCAAAATAACCAGTCGGAATCTCTGCATTTTCCTCCATGGAAGCACATAGCAGTTTCGCCTGATAACCATTTTGCTTTAGATATTCCCCCGCATGAGCAAGCTGCTTTTGTGAGATATCCATCCCCCAAAGTTCCGCTGCCTTTCGGTCTCCCAGATATTTCAGGGAATGACCACTTCCACAGCATATTTCCAATACTCTTTTTCCTGCCACATTCTTAAAGAACTGTAGTTCATCCTCTGTGACAAATTTTACCCCGTATTCCGGTAACGCAGTCGTTCCAAACCATAAATCCGCGTGCTCATTCCAGTATCTCTTATTATTGTCAATAATGTTTTCGTTCCCCCACATTGATCGATTACCTCCCTGTCTCTCCCATTTCGAATAGGAAATGTACCCGGCATCTGTACTGTTTCTTACTATCCATGTCCACAGATGTGCGATCCCTCCGGCTTATTTGGAAGCATATAGAGGATTCGCCTTGCGGATATTTCCGCCGTATATTACTCTCAACTCGTCAAAGGAAGTCTGCACTTCCTCCGGAATATCTACATGGGTTATAAAATCTTTTCCCTTTGGACCGTAACCATCTGCATCATCCGTAAGCCTTGGGATTTCTCCCATCAGCAAATTTACATACCTGTCCATATCCCACATCCCATGTATATTCTCGGAATAGACCAACTGACCGTCTCTGACAGTGACTTCTGCTTTATAAGCCGCAAAATTGATAATCGTCACATCATCCGGGATATACTTGCGAAGTCCGGCATCCATTCTTCGCTGCATGGTGGCGTCCTGACACAAGATGATACTTCGAAACGCAATCCCATATTGTTTCAGTAAAGCAAGCAAATAGGTGATATTATTCCCACAATTTGTGGACTGGGTTTCCAGATAATCCGCCTTTAGACCATATACGACTTCCAAGTATCTGTCGAATATCTCTGCTTCTGGCAGTCCGTTCGTTATGATTGCCGGACATTCTTCCTGTACCTTCTTGCGCAAAGCGTCAGTCGTATGTCCGGCTCCACCTACGATCACATATTTTTCTGCAATTCCGTTTTTCATGGCATCCGCAAGAACATCGCCGCCACTTATGATACTGCCGCCAAACAGGACCATCACATCTGCCCATTTCCATCCGTATTGATCTAGCAAGTGACTGGCTGTGAGCGCCTCCACATCCCTCTTACCGCAAAAGCGTCCCAACATATTTATATTTTTAGCTGTCTGTTCTATCATGCGCCCGCATCTCCCCACATTTTTTCAAATAATTATAGCATGCATGCTATACGAAAAAAAGAGAGAACGCATTCCCTCTTTTTCTGTAATCCCTGACATTCAGGACATGCTGCCCGCTCCGCCCATCAGTCTCGTCATCTCCTCAATCCGCTCAATCGGAAACGGCGATGATGTGAGCGGTTTCATGGCAATGGACATCAGTTTCATGGGATTATCGTCCGCCGCAATCCGGTTGGAACTCATCTGTCCGCACTGGCGGCAACGGTGTATGATCGCCCATTCCCCGTTTTTTCTGACCCAGACTGCCACGGGCTCCATATAACCGCCGCAGTCAGATGCGCGGTCTCCCGGCTCTATGTCCACATGTAAGCTGGTCAGGCAATTCGGACAGTGATTTCTGTGCTTGCTGCCCGCGCCGTCAGGCACCACCTGCCGCCCACAAACCTTGCACACGAATGTTTCCCCGCATGCATGGTTTTTGTAATATCCTTTTTCAAATGTCTTTCTCTTATTTTCCCTATTCAATTGTATTTCCTCCTATTCGATTCCACATTGTTCTATAGGAGGTCTTATCTGCATTTCCCTGAGAATTCTCTGTATGCTCTTTTGCGTCAGA
>DLAA01000064.1 GCA_002493835.1 Lachnospiraceae bacterium UBA7060
CTTGGAATGCGCAGCATTTCAAGTATGCTTATTCGCGCCGCCGCGCCAGAAGCAATCGCAGACAGGCCGCATGCTTGCAGCATGAAAACACCCCGCCTGTGTTTTCACAAACGGGGCGCCTTCGTTTCATTCTGTTTTACTTCATCTGCTCTTCCTGCTTCTTGATCATTCTACGAACCATCTCACCGCCGATAGAACCAGCTTCCTTGGAAGTCAAGTCACCGTTGTAACCCTCTTTCAGGTTTACGCCCAGCTCGGATGCAACCTCAGTTTTGAAACGATCCATAGCTGCCTTTGCCTCAGGAACTTCTACTCTATTCGTTTTGTTGCTTGCCATTTCTTTTCACCTCCGAAATACATTTGAATCTTTCGATCCTTCTTTTGATTCTTTATCTATATTTGAGATAAGCGCATTCTCTGTGCGCTTATCTGTGGTTTTGTCCGCTTAAAGCACACTTTGTTTGCCGCTTATCTTGATGTTAGTATGTTCGGATGAAATGAAATTATAATAGTATTTTTTTCCAGTTCAAAACATGTCGTTTCCGCATAAATCTATATGGCAAAAGACGTTTCGGAATCTTTTATCCCAGATATACGATGCTCTTCGCCATTTCTTCCGCCGCTTTTTTCCCTTGCAGTTTCTCCAGAATGGCAAGTCCGAAGGGAATCGCCGCGCCCATACCACGCCCTGTGATGATGTTTGCGTCGATAACCGCCGGCTCCTGTTTCACCTTGGCCCCCTCCAGATGATCCTCAAAGTTCGGGAAAGAACAAGCTCTCTTTCCTTTTAAATGTCCGCGGTGCCCCAAAATGGAAGGTGCCGCGCAGACAGCCGCCACAATCTTACCTGTCTCCACGAAAGTGTCCACCTGCTCCATCAGCGCCTCGCACGCCTCAAGATTCTTTGTACCCGGCATGCCGCCCGGAAGCACAATCACATCTACCTCATCAAAATTTACTTCTGAAAAAATCTTGTCCATCATCACTTCCACACCGTGAGAACTTACGACGCTCCGTTTATCTGTGATAGACACCATAGTGATATCTTCCCCCGCACGCCGCAGGATATCCACCACAGTCAGAGCCTCGATCTCCTCATAACCTGTTGCAAAAAAAATTGCTGTTTTACTCATGTTTTCCTCCATTCTGAAGCTCCCGCTCCTGATGATTTTTTATAATTTTTATTATTTACTGTTTTGTTTTTTTTCTGCCCTGTGCATGATTATAAACCCTGTCACATCCGCCAACGCCCAGCCAATGGGAATTGCCCACCAAATGCCAAGAACACCAATCCCCGGAACTGCCGCCAGAACATAAGCAAGCACAACACGCGTCCCCAGAGAAATCACCGTCAGCACCAGAGAGACGCCCGGCCTGTTAATACCTCTGAAATATCCATACAATAAAAACAAGATGCCAATCCCTATATAGAAAGCGCCCTCAATGCGCAGATACTGCATTCCAATCTCAATGATCTCCATTTCCTCTGTATCCACAAAAATCAACATCAAAAATCTTGCAAACGCAAATACCAGAATGGAGATCACACCGCAGAACACAGCGGAAACCGTCATAGCCTTCTTAGTCCCACGCCTCACACGGTCCGATTTTCCCGCGCCATAATTTTGCGAAATAAAAATCGAGTAAGCATTTCCAAACTCCTGGGCCGGCATATAGGCAAAAGTGTCAATCTTCACTGTGGCCGCAAAAGCCGCCATCACCGCAGGCCCAAAGCTGTTGACCAGACTCTGCACCATCAAAATGCCAAAATTCATGACCGACTGCTGCATCCCGGTCATCAAAGAATACCGACAGATTTCCCCCACCGGTTTCTCCCCACGCAAAAAACCGCTTACAGAAAACCGGAAATATGGCTCCTTCTTCCACAGATAAACGCCGAGCCCCAGACCGGAAACCGCCTGCGCAATCACCGTCGCCTCCGCCGCACCGAAAAGGCCCCGCCCCAGACTGCACACAAAAAACAAATCCAAAATAATATTCAAAATCGAGGCCATTGCCAGAAAATACAATGGTGCAACAGAATTGCCCAGCGCGCGAAGCAGAAAGGCAAAATAATTATACAGAAAAATAAAAAAAATTCCCCAAAAGACAACCGTCAAATAATCCTTTGTCATTCCATATAATTCTTCCGGCGTTCGAAGCAGCATAAGGATCGGGTTCATCCATATCTGTGAGAGAACCGTCAATACTACTGCCAGTACGCCGATCATCACAAAAGCCGTCTGCACGCAGGAGCGCACCTTTTCCCGGTCGTCCTTCCCTATATAATAGGAAAAAACAGCGCCGCCACCCATGCAAAGTCCGATCAGCAGAGAATTTAAAAACGTCATCAGCGCATAGGAGGAACCTACCGCCGCCAGCGCATCCGCGCCCACAAATTTCCCTACCACCCAAGTATCTGCTATATTGTAGCACTGCTGCAGCAAATTCCCCAAAATCATAGGCGCCGCGAATGTTAGCAGCGATTTTGTCACACTGCCTTTTGTCAAATCATGGTTCATGTCTGTCTATTTCCTTACTCTTCATAATGGAATACGCCAGCGGTATTTGCGGTTTGGAGCGTCATGCCTCGGGTTTTTCCAGAACGCTTCCCGCTCTTTTTCCAAAACCAAAAGCTGTTTAGGGATATCCTCCTGTCCTGTGGCCGGAACACGACAGAAAAACTCATCGAAATATATGTTCTCATACTCCCACTCTGCACCAAACCCGTCCTCATCCGGCGGTTCATAATCCGATACATACATGAGGACAAAACAGTTTTTCTTTTTGTCATAATAAAAGGAACAATCCGTACAGTTCCGTTTTGTGTCCGTCAGCCCGATTTCCCAGAGGGAATCGCTGGACCAAAATTTCACACTTTCCTTCCCATCGCCCGCCAGCACCTCGCCCGGGATATATGCCTTTTTCTTATAATAAGGACATTTGTCAATCAGTTTCCCTGCGCTTTCGTTTCCGTACAGGGAGGCTTTGACAAGCCACATCATATAAGCCCGGGCCACGATCCCATCCTTCTCCGCCTTAGCCGCAAAGGCCTCAATTGCATCCACATTTTCCTGAACCGGCTGTCTCTCATACACTTCCAACAACCTTTGCAGAGACTCCGAACAACGGTTCCTGAAAAAATACGCCATATCCGCCATAGCAGCAATATCGCCCATTTTACAGAGAGCCGCCATCCTTTCAAACCCAAAATCCGCGCAAGTTTTTTCCACATCCCGCGGCTTCTCTTCCGTCTGTGGTTTCCGCGTCTTCCAATTCTGCGGTGCCTTTTCCGTCTCTGGTTTCCACGCTTCCCGATTCTGAGGCGCCTTTTTCGTTTCTGTTTTCATTATTTTTTTACAAACCGCTATGACGACTTGACTCACAGCAACCGGCAGCATAATACATGCCGCTAATAAGAGCAAGCCCCCGGCTATTTCAATAATCATGCGCATGCCCTCCAGACAGAAAACATTCGTCAAAAGCATCCCTCTGAGACTCCGGAACCAAAGAGCGGAAAAATGCCTGTGCGCTCTCAGCGCTCCCGCCCTCCGCGATGACGATTCCACATACCATGTATACAAATCCCTGTACCGCTTGAGAGCCTTTATAGTGATAGGACTCCATCAAAGAATATAACATCCACCTGACCTTCTCCAGCATGTCTCCCCATGCCACTTGCACCACAATCCAGACTACCGGCCTGAAATATTCCCAGAGCGGTATGTTCTCTTTCCCAATCCCGCATTCGTCATCGGCAAACTCCTCCACCGCAAGAAGCCCTTCCCTTACACTAAGATCAATACATTGCACCGCAATTTTCATGGCAAGAAACGTCCGCTCCATATCTGAATCAAAAACGTCCCTGTTTTCTTCCATCATTGTTTCCCAAACCGACAAGACCGCTTCGTCATTCTGTATTTGTACACCCATTTTTCCCTCCCTTTCCGCACAATTTTGGCGCAGCTTGAATCTGTGACAAACAGCGTACAGACATCCCTCTCTCTTCTCTGCGTCCCTCATAAAGAAGCAGCGCCAGCACCACAAACTCCGGAATATCCGTCCCAGTAAACGGAAACTCGATGTAAGGCGACACAACCATGTTCATCTGCAAAATCAGGGACATAGTCATTTTCAGAAGACAGCCGAAGGCAAAATAACCGGCGCATTTGGAAAACGCCCCGCCGTCCCGGCTCTGTCTCCATAGAACAACCACCGCGACAGACAGCAGAAGAACCATGACAGCCATTGGAAGCATCCCAAAATAAAAACGAATCGAAGCCAGGCCATGACTGTCATTGACTACCATATAATAGCTTTCGTTTGTGTAGGCGCTGTCCAGCACAGACAGATTGTTTGTGAAAAAAGCGTGAGCCGCCGCTTTTCGGTATCCCCTCCACTGCGCCCGCATGGTCAAACTGCCATCCGTGATAGGAAATCCGATGTAATACAAGACCTCCCGCAGACGCTCATTCCTCACCAGGAGATATAAAACAGTCCCCGCATCCAGCAGAGTCAAAAATGCCAGCGCTCCGATACGACTTCTTCTCGGTGCCTGCACGCCGTATACTTCCTTCCAAATGACAAACTCCGCCAAAAGCAGCAGATAGACCAGACGACAAATGTCATCCCGGAATGCTCCCAGCGCAAAATTGATCGATATGTCCGTCAAAAGCCAGCACAGAAGCAGCACAACAGAAAAATAGAGTACACTCACCTTCTGTACAAAATGCGGCTTGTCCTTCGCGACGCGGGCACACAACGCTCCGGTAAAAACTGTCAGAAAGACAGGCCAAAAAAGAAACAGAATTTGAGCCCAGTACCTTCCACGCACCTCATCCCATAAACGAGGGGAAGACAGGTAAGAGGCTTCCATAAACGTGGAAAAGTAAAAGATAACCAGACAGACCAGCCACGCCTGTACCGCCTTTTTTCTCCTGTCTTTTCCAGCATCGTTAAACAGAAGCACCGCAGACCACAAAAGGCTTTCCGTCAGCCACAAGGCAGGAATCTCCAAGTCGCTGCTCCAACTTTCCTCCATCATTCCCTCCGCAGACAGATGAAGCCCTGCTGCCAAGAGAAAGACAATCACCGTATTTATGGCAAAAATCAATTTATCATTTTTCACGAACTTCCTCAGGCAAAAACCTATAAGGCATGTTACCGGCACAGGCCACAGAATCAGCGCAAAGCTAAACAGCATCTCCGCCGCGTCCGACCAATCAGACCAAAAAGGCAGAATCACGGCAATGCCGGAAAGCAGGATAATTACGGCCGCCGGCATCTTTTCCCGCCTGTAACCCCGCCACGCAAAGTATCCCAGCATGATGGAGAGGATATTGAATTGTGCCCCAAAGGCAAAAAATCCGCCGCACCAGAGATAGGGCAGCATAATTAACGCCGAAAAGGCGAGGACAATAAACTCGTTGTGTTTTGCTATCTGTTTCTTTATTGTTTCAAACATATGTATCACCCTTCTCCCTGTTTATATCGCTACTGTTCCATTCCTCTACACTTTGTTTTCTTGTATTTTACTTTTTCACATAACCAACATCATTAAACTGCCAATTTTCTACTAATACCAGACATTATTTTACTGCATGCTTGACAACAAAATCTAATGCTTTTTGAACTTTAATATCTTCTATCATTTCTTTTATATCAGCCGTCTCACTCATCCACTCTGCTACTCCATTATTGAAATCATTCCTCTTCCTGATTTCAGTCTGGCACTCCGCCTCACTTACTTCTATTTTCTCTGCTTCCGCCACCGCCTCAAGCGCTAATCTGGATTTAATCTGCCGCTCCGCATGCGGTCTGAACTGTTCTAAAAGCGCCTCCCGCGTAAGCCCTGTATATTGAAAATATTGTTCCACCGAAATACCTTGCTCTTGAATCTTCTCACCAAACGCTTCCGCCATTTGTTCCTGCTTCGTTGCAAGCATTTCCTCCGGGATATCCATTCTCGCATCAGCAATTATCGCATCTATAATTTTTTCCTCGCACATTTCAGCCGTTTCCACCTTAATATTCTTATATCTTCCGAGAATCACTTTTGGTTTCAATGCTACTTTCGCTACAAAAACAAAGGGCTTGCCAGACTCAATTTGCGTCACTTCGATTATCGGCCGTGACACAATCTCCTTTGTGCACATATCCACAGCTTCATTATAAGCCTTTGGAATTAGAATGTTTGCCGCTTCCTCATAAAAAATTTCCTTGCCATACATTTTTTCTATGATATCACGCGTTGCCTTTCCTCTCTCCAATCCAGGAACCTTAATCTTATCCTTCACATTTTGATATGTCTGCTCCACTGCATCTTCAAAAGCCGCCACTGATACTTCTATTTTAAGTTTCGCCCTATTTTTTCCAACCTTTTCCATTTCAAACCGAGTCACAATCACGTCATCCTTCATGTCCTGCAATTTGAAATCAAACCGTATTTTCTCCATCAGCGGACTGTACACCAGCCCCAGCGCCACCGTCTCCTGCGGGCGCGGCACCGGAATGATTCTTTCCGGGTCAGCCTGAATCTTCCCAAGCCCAACCGCCCCGAACCGGTCAAGCCTCCCGCAAAGCTGTTCCCTCACAAAATACCACTGACTGTGCCCTCCCGTCAGAAGTACCAGATCTACCGCATCCCCGGATAACCCCGCATCCTTCAGGCACCCGTTTACCAGCTCGGGAAATCCTTTTAAGTACTGTGACGCCATCTTTTCAAATGCAGCCCGATCCAGAGAATACTCCTCCACATCGATTTCCAGAAGATCTGTGACCATTTCCATGTCCGCACACTCTGTCACAGTCTCATCTCTTGCCAGCGCCGGGGAGACATAGTCCTCCTTCCAGCTTTTGAACATATCGAGCCTGCACTTCTTCATGACCGTGTCCACGTCTTCTTCCGGCAGCTTATTTCGCAGATAATCCTGGAGCATCCCCTCCACCTCGCGCCCGCCAAAAAGTGTGCCGCCCTCCCTCGGCCATGCCGACAGGATTTCGTATTTCGCACTTTTCCCCGGCGTGTACCGGCACAGCACTAGATCCGTCGTCCCTGCTCCCATGTCTGCCATCAAGATATTGGCCGGCACGCCATCTTGAAGATACCCCCTCTGCGACAAATAATCCGCGCTTTGCACCATCACCGCGGTAATAGCCGCCTGCGCCTCGTCCATCCCCTCCACATGTTTAAAACCCGCCTTCTTCGCCGCTTCCAGCATGAATGTTCTCGTCTCCTCGCTCCACTTGACGGGATAGCTGATAAGCGTTCTCTCCGTTTCATCCGCCTCCCCGAAAAAGCCGCCCGAACTCTGATCTTTGTACTGCTTTGCCAGATAGACAAAAAACTCCTCCGTCAGGGCGCGTGCCTGTGCCTTCTCCTGTGGATCAGGACTCTCCAGATTTACCTTAAAATTGTCAAACAGGTTTGATTTCTTGTGTTCCTTCTGCGCTTCATAGCCGTAATAGGGCTCACCGTCCTGCATCTTCCTTATTAAAGTGGGCACCAGACTGCTGTTTGCGAATTTCACCCCCGCCGTATACAGCCGGTCGTCCACAGGCTGACCGTTTTCCTGATAACGCTTAACCCGCATAACCGATGTGCTGGTGCCAAAATCAATGCCGATAATCCGTTCTACGCCCATCTTCAATCCTTCCCTCCTCGTATCAAACATTTCTTCCCTTGAAAAGCAAATCCGTACTTTCTGATGTTCTCCGGTGCAATACCGTCTGCAATCAGCGCCGCCTCATATTTTCTTGCCTCTATCTGGGCAAGTGCGTTTGCCGCCGTATCCTCCAGACTTTGTTCTCCCTCATCCCCGTCCAACACCTTAAATTCAAAAAGAAACGCTTTTCCATTTTTATCTATCGGTTCTATCATAACATCACATCTGCCATAGCCGCTTTCCTGATTTGATCTCACCCTATATCTGTCTGTCAGATCAACCGCCATTCCAAGCACAAATCCATGATAAAACCGCTCCGGCTCCGCTTTCTCTGAAGGTTTGTTCCCACTGTCAAAAGAACTGAATGTACGGAGAGCGACCTTATTCATATAGGTATTCATCCTCCTTACATCATCATGCAGCATCGCACTGATAAATTCATTGTATACCGCATATGCGCTTTTAAGCCAGCCGCTGACCATACGCGCAAACATACTCTCCACTTCCATATTTGTCAGGCAGAGTGTATAAATCTTTTTCAAAAGCCTTCCTCGTCTTTCCACACGCCTGACCTTTAAATATCCTGTTGCCAGAAGCAGACTCCAGACAGCGCCCTCATCCCCGTCCAACTGGTCAAAGCTGATCTGTTCGTCAATTTCCGCTTCAAAGCTTTCCCCCCGCATCAGCAGTTCCATGGTCTGTTTGACAATTACACTTCCCTGCCGTATTAGCGAATTGACCAGCCCGTTACTGCTGCTGTCCGCCCAGTACGTATCGTATTTACCTTTACTGCTGATGAAATTCGTGATGGACCAGGGATTGTAAATGTCTTCGACACTTCCAAACGTAAACCCGTCATACCAATCCTTTACCCCTCGTTTTTCCTCTCCGAGTCCCATATCGTCAAGTGCCTGAAAGACCTCCCGCTCAGTAAAGCCAAAATAGGGGGCATACTTTTCGGAAGTTACCGTGATGACGTCAAGATTATTCAAATCCGAAAAAATAGACTCCCGGGAAATCCGTGTAATACCGGTAATCAGTCCGCGAAGCATGAAGGGATTCGTCTTAAATGCAGCGTTAAAAAAACTTCTGAAAAAACTGACCGCTTCGTCCCAATATCCCGCAAGCCAGGCCTCCTGCATCGGCGTATCGTATTCATCCAGCAGAATGATAACATTTCTGCCGTAATACCGGCTTAGAAAATTTGACAATGCGTTTATCGCATTTACCGCTGTCTCCCTGCCCATTTGGGGATGGATGCCCTTGAAATAATTCTTCTCCTCCTCACTTAATGTAGTTCCTTCCAGCAGAAATCTGTTTTGCTGGTATATCTCAAACAGGATACTTGAAACGGCATACTCCATCCCTCTGTAATCCGCAGATTTTACTTTCGCAAAACTCATAAATATAACCGGATATGTCCCCTGCATCTGCCTGAATCCGTACTCTCCATCTAATGTTTTTTCTTCCCATATGGAAAGCCCCTCGAACAAATCATCTCTGCCTGCATATTGATTAGAGAAAAAGCACTCGATCATACTTAAATTCAACGTTTTGCCAAAACGACGCGGGCGCGTAATCAGTGTGGCATCCGAGCCATTCTCCCACCATTCCCTGATCAAGTCTGTCTTGTCCACATAAAACGAATTTCGCGCGCGGATCTTTTCAAAGCTCTGTACGCCTATGTCTACGATTTTGTCGCGGTTCATGGTTACGCCCCTCTCCCTTCCGAATCCATATAATTTAAAATTCCCTTTCAAGCTAAGATTGTGTATGTATCCGTGTAATTGCAATATACTCCGTAGGTTTAGGAACCCAAAGTCCACGTTGGTCCTTAATCAGCTCACTACACTGGCAATCCATAGGTAATTCAATCTTTCGCACCTCCGTAAATAAAAATGCTTTTGATCCCAACTTTTTTATCCTGGCATTTGGATGGAATTGTACCTCTGTTAAATTTTTATTAGACGAAAAAGCAAAATCATCTATAACATTACAGCTTTCGGGAATGCATATTTTTTTCAAATCACAACCACTAAATGCGTTCTCTCCAATTTCTTTTAATCCCGCAGGAAATTTTATATCCGAAAGTCTTTTACAATACGCAAAAGATTTCTCTCCTATCTCTATCAGTCCTTGATGAAAAATGATCTTATCCAATCCATAACAACTATCAAATGCTCTCTTTCCAATCCGGCAGCATTTCCCTCCCATCTCTATTTCTCTAAGTCCATATTGACTCTTAAAAGCACATTCTCCAATCCCTACTACTGGTTTCCCCTTATATACAGATGGTATACTGACCCTTGTGTCTCTTCCCAAATATTTAACAACTTCATACCCATCGTCTACTTCTTTAAAACTGAACTTTGTTGACGACGTCAACGGTAATACTCGCATAGACTCATCCCAAACTTCCGATTCCGTATTGGTTGGCGCTTCCCCCTTATGTCCCCTTAACTGTGTCCCCTGTTCTGATACAAATAATGAATTTGATGGAATAGACCGTTGACTGTTTGTTTCTACCTGAACCACTTGCACAGAACTCTTCCATGATACTTTTGAATCAATTTCTCCTAAATATG
This sequence comes from Lachnospiraceae bacterium UBA7060, assembly GCA_002493835.1. GTDB lineage: Bacteria > Bacillota > Clostridia > Lachnospirales > Lachnospiraceae > UBA3282. The sequence continues at coordinate 10,250 of DLAA01000064.1, forward strand.
TATATCCATTTGGCAAAGCATAGTCGGAAATGATATTTCCAACCTCAATATGATTACTTCCATCTGTACTAAATGTACAGGAATGAAGATTATGCCTGGCTTGCTCCCATGAAAATGAAGAATAACATCCTTGACTTTTATAAATATACATTTCTTTATCAGCGTCAAGCTCTCCACCTAAAATATATCCTTCAACTACTCCATCTGCATCCACACTCTGTACTAATACTTTAAAAGATTCACTAATATTGTCACGATCACTTTTCAGACACCCACATTGACATGTCACGCACTTTGTATATGGAAATAATGCTTCACTGTAAGTTCTCTCTGTTATCGGTGCAGAGATAATCCACCCAATACTCTCATAGACTTTCCTGTCTTTCTTCTTGCCTATTTCAAACCGCACCCTGCACATATCACTTTCTTCTGTCCGCATCGCTGATGAAACAAGCTGATTGTTACATTCAATTCTTACTACAGGAAGAATGCATTCTATGTCTCCCTCTTCTGTATACAATGCACATTCTTGACCTATGCAAATTGGATAATCACCATACATTACAACCAGATATTCAATCCAGTCTTCTCCCTCCCAAAACTGTTGCTCATAACTACTATTAAATGCACACAATATCGCATGTCTTTCTTCCTCTTGATATTCTGCAAATTTTCCTTTTCCCTCTTTTTGAACACCAAACTGTATCTCCCCCGCCAGCGGGCTGTACACCAATCCTAGCGCCACCGTCTCCTGCGGACGCGGCACTGGAATGATCCGTTCCGGGTCGGCTTGAATCTTTCCAAGCCCGACCGCACCGAACTGATCAAGCCGCCCGCAAAGTTGTTCCCTCACAAAATACCACTGACTGTGCCCTCCCGTCAGAAGCACCAGATCTACCGCATCCCCGGAAAGTCCCGCATCTTTCAGGCACCCGTTTACCAGCATCGGGAAACCTCGCAGATAATCCGCCGCCATTTTTTCAAAACCGCTCCTGTCTATGGCGTACTCTTCTATCTCAATCTCCAAATCCTCTATCCGTTCGTCAAATTCATAAAATTCCGTCACTGCCTCATCTCGGCCAAGAGCCGGAGAAACATAGTCCTCCTTCCAGCTTTTGAACTTGCTCAAACCGCAGCGTTTCATGACGATGTCCGCATCTTCCTCCGGGAGCAAACCCCGCAGATATTCCTGCAGCATCCCCTCCACCCCACGCCCGCCAAAAAGTGTGCCGCCCTCCCTCGGCCATGCCGACAGGATTTCGTGTTTCGCACTTTTCCCCGGCGTATACCGGCACAGCACCAGGTCTGTGGTACCAGCCCCCATGTCCGCCATTAAGATATTGGCCGGCACGCCATCTTGAAGATATCCCCTCTGCGACAGGTAATCCGCACTCTGCACCATCACCGCTGTGATCGCCGCCTGCGCCTCGTCCATTCCCTCCACATTTTTAAAACCGGCCTTCTTCGCCGCTTCCAGCATGAATGTTCTCGTCTCCTCGCTCCACTTGACGGGATAGCTGATAAGCGTTCTCTCCGTTTCATCCGCTTCCCCCAAAAAGCCGCCCGAACTCTGGTCTTTGTACTGTTTTGCCAGATAGGCAAAAAATTCCTCCGTCAGGGCACGGGCCTGTGCCTTCTCCTGTGAGTCGGGACTTTCCAGTTTTACCTTAAAATTGTCAAACAGCGTCGATTTCTTGTGCTCCTTCTGTGCTTCATAGCCATAATAAGGCTCCCCGGCCTGCATCTTCCTTATTAAAGTGGGCACCAGACTGCTGTTTGCGAATTTCACCTCCGCCGTATACAGCCGGTCGTCCA